>MFDM01000011.1:101949-112383 GCA_001776905.1 Candidatus Daviesbacteria bacterium RIFCSPLOWO2_01_FULL_39_12
GGGAATTGATAAAAATATGGTAGAGGTGGTCAGAATGGCAAATATCAAAGAGGGCAGTTCTAAGCCTCCCCAAGATTGCCAAGTTGACAGTATAATATCCTGCAACCATTCATGATTGGCATAAATGTAGCTGGGCATGGTGTAGGAAAAAGGATCGGATTGAGGCAGGCCCGAGGATAGGATCAGCTGTCCATATCTTAAATGCCAACCCAAATCAGGGTCCAAAAAGATGACTCCTTTAAGAAAAAAAATAAATACCAGTAGGATAAAAACAACTATTTTAAAAAGGTAAAATTTATTCATGAGGAAGGCGGAGGGAGTGGGATTTGAACCCACGATACCTTGCGGTATACGAGCTTTCCAAGCCCGCGCACTAGGCCACTATGCGATCCCTCCATCAATTTGTATTTTAACTTGTTACCCCCTTACTTGTCACGAACATACTCTTAGTATTGTTTTCAGGATCTTTTTGGTGTACAATCCGCTCACAATACCTGGAAGCCAAGAATATGCGGGCCTTTGGGATATTGTGAATCATGGACGATAAAGACTTAATTAAAGAAAAGATCAATATTGTAGATTTAATCTCGGAGTATTTGCCCTTAAAAAAGAGTGGTGTCAATTTTAAAGCCAACTGCCCTCTTCATAACGAGAAAACCCCCTCATTCATAGTTTCTCCCCAAAGACAAATTTTTAGATGTTTTGGCTGCGGCAAAGGCGGCGATGTGTTTACTTTTTTAATGGAAAAAGAGGGGATGGATTTTAAAGAATCCTTAGAATTTTTGGCCAAAAAAGCGGGAATTACTTTAAAAAGACATCCAGAAAAAAAAGATTTTAAAGACAGATTATTTGAAGCTAACTTAAAAGCGCAGGAATTTTTCCACTATCTCTTAATAAGCCATCAGCTGGGTAAAAAAGCATTGGACTATCTTAAGAAAAGAGGAATCACAGATGAGACTATTGAACAGTTTGGCTTGGGGTATGCTCCAAATTCCTGGGAATCTTTAAGTAAGTTTTTAGTGAAGAAAGGCTTTAGTGTTTCGGAAATAGTCACTGCAGGGTTAGCAGTGGCCTCAACCAGAGGCTGCTATGACCGCTTTAGAGGTAGAATTACCTTTCCTCTGATTGATGCCAAAGAAAACTTAAGAGGTTTTTCCGGCAGAGTTTTGTATCCTGCCGAGCCCAAATATATCAATACTCCCCAAACACCCATTTTCGATAAAGGTTCCTTTCTTTTTGGCATCAATTTAGCCAAAAGTGAAATTAGAAACAAAAAAGAGGCTGTTTTAGTAGAAGGAGAGATGGATGTGATTTTATCTTATCAGGTCGGATTCAAAAATGTGGTGGCATCCAAAGGCACTTCTTTGACAGAGGGCCAGATCGAGCAGATCAAACGATACACAGATACGGTTCTTTTGTGTTTTGACATGGATTTGGCAGGAGATAATGCTTCTTTAAGAGGGATTGAGATGTTTGAAAAAGCTCTTTTAAATATTAAGGTCATCCAGCTTCAAGAAGGCAAAGATGCGGCAGAAGCAATCAGAGGTGATATAAAAGTTTGGCAAAAGGCGGTGGATGAAGCAGTGCCAATCTATGATTATTACCTAGCTTCAGTTTCCAAAAGATATAACATCAATGATCCCAGGGACTTAAAACAGGTTGGGGCAGAATTGATTCCGGTTTGGGCCAAGATTGCCAATGATCTGATCAGAGATCATTATATTCAAAAACTGGCAGCATTTATCAAAACAGACGAAACAGTTGTAAGAGAAATAGTCAACAAAACCCGGATTGCCGGAGGGAGAATTCTCTCGGAAATTTTCAAAAAAATTGACCAAGATGATCAAATTTTAAGTCCCAAGACCAGAAGAGAGCTGTTGGAGGAATACTTAATTGCCCTGCTTCTACATCCTCCCCAACAGTCAAATTTTGTGCCCTCCTTTCCGGAGACGTTGTTGCTAAAAGAAACCTGGAGACAAGTTTATGTCATGTTGGTTTTGTATCTTGATTCGATCTCATTTAAATCCACCTCATTTAATATCAACGAATTTGCCAAAGGGATGCCAAAAGAGTTACTATCGGAAATAGACAGGCTGTATTTAACGGAGTTAGATGAAAAGCTAACAGATAGTAAGCATTGGCAAAAAGAGGTAGAAGGGGTAGTCTCTGAGTTGAAAAAGGCTTTAATTAAAGCTTCTTTAGAAAAATTATCTTACGAGATAAAAAACGCCCAAAGCTTTGGCAAGATGGAAGTATTGGAAAGTTTGAATAAGAGATTCAGAGACCTATCAGTAAAGCTGAAGAATCTTTAACAAGTTACCTAAACTTATGGCTAAAAGAAAAGAAACACCATTGGATGAAAAAAGACTTTTGAAACTCGGTGCTGAGCGGGGTTTTGTGACCCAGGAGGAGATTTTGCAGGTTTTCCCTAAACCCGAAGAGGTAATTGATGCTTTAGACAACTTCTATATCAAGTTGATCTCCGAGAACATCGATGTTTTTGAAACCACAGCCGAGGAGCTGGAGGCTGACTCTAAATCCGCTTCTGAGCTGGAGAAAGAACTCGAGCTTTTATCGACTTTGGAGGAAGGAGCAGTCACTGATCCGGTCAGGCAATACCTAAGAGATATCGGTAAAATCTCCCTTCTAACAGCAGCGGAGGAGATTGAGCTGGCCAAAAAAGCGGAAAAAGGGGTCAAAGCTGCCAGGGATAAACTGATCAATGCCAATTTAAGACTGGTAGTGTCAATTGCCAAAAAGTATGTAGGCAGGGGAATGAGTTTACTTGATTTAATAGAGGAGGGTAATATTGGGTTGATGAGGGCTGTTGACAAATATGACTGGAGGAGAGGCTATAAATTTTCCACTTATGCCACCTGGTGGATTAGGCAAGCCATCACCCGGGCCATTGCCGATCAGGCCAGAACCATCAGGATTCCTGTGCATATGGTGGAAACCATCAATCGTTTTAACAGGGCCCAAAGAAGGATGATGCAGGAGCTGGGTAGAGAACCAACAGCCGAAGAAGTGGCTAAAGTTTTGGAAATAGATGTGACTAAAGCCCGGGAGATTATCAAAGTTTCTCAAGAACCCACCTCTTTGGAAACTCCAGTAGGGGATGAGGAAGATTCTCATTTGGGAGATTTTATTGCTGATCAGGGATTGCAGCCGGATGAACAAGCCACCAGAGAACTTTTGAAAGTTCATCTGGATGAAGTGCTAGACAGCCTTTCACCCAGAGAGAAAAGAGTATTGCAGTTAAGATTTGGTTTGGAAGATGGGAAACAGCGGACTTTGGAAGAAGTAGGGAAGGAATTTGGAGTAACAAGAGAGCGTATCAGGCAAATTGAAGCCAAAGCCATCAGAAAACTAAAACATCCAACCAGGGCTAAAAAACTTAGGGACTACCTGGAATAATTAAGATCTTTTTAATGATTTTTTAATAATAATTTAATATCATTGTCATATGAAAATATTGGTAGTAGATGATGATCAGGAACTTGTCGGCACACTCAAAGATCAACTGGCAGCCTTTTTTCTCATTGAGACAGCCAAAAGTGGCGAGGAAGGTGAATTTTTAGCGCAAGTTAATGAATATGATTTGATTATCTTAGATTATATACTGCCTGATATAAATGGTTTAGAGATTTGTCAAAAGTTAAGAGACAATAATATTAAAACTCCCATTTTGATGTTAACAGGCAAAGGTGAAATTGAGGAGAAAGTGACAGCTTTAAATTTAGGCATTGATGACTATTTAACCAAACCTTTTAATTTTGATGAACTTTTGGCAAGAATTAGGGCACTGCTGAGACGTCCTCCCCAGACTTTTCAGTCTAACATTATCACTGTGGGAGATTTGACCATTGATTTGGATAAAGGTCAAGTTTGGCGGGGACAAAAAGTGATGCAGCTAAGACGTAAAGAACTCTATCTTTTGGAGTATCTGGCCAGAAACGCGGGCAGGGTGATTTCTAGGGAAATGATCCTGGAGCATGTCTGGGATAGTGCTGATGAGCCAATCACCAACACTGTTGATGTCCATATTAAATATTTAAGGGACTCAATTGATCGCCAATTTGAGAAAAAGTTAATTAAAACAATCCATGGTTTAGGATATAAGTTAGAAGCTTAAGAAAGGGGGTGACGCTGTTGAGGAAATTAATCAAAAAAGTTTTAACTAGTAAAGCTGCCAGAAAAGCAACTGTTCTATCAGCCCTGATGTTAACTGTGACTGCTGGTCCACTTGCTCCATGGGCCAATTAAGTCGTCGCTTTTAATTTAGTGGTAGATTTGCAATAATACCGTCGAAATGAGCTTAAGGTACTTGGATCGGTTGTTGGTACAACCTAAGTCTAAAGACATAGATCTGGCAAGGAAGGAATTCATTCTCAATATCCTGCTACTTGGATGTATTTTCTTGGCAGGTATTGCTTCTGTTGACGTCATTATTAATTATTTTAAATTAGGTTCAAACTTTGGAGGAGCTTCACCCTATGCAGTGGTCGGATTCTTTTTGATTTTTTCCTCTCTGCTTTTTGCATCAAGATTAGGATATTTCCAGATTACAGCTTACGTATTTATCACCCTGCTTTTAATTCCAAATTTAGTTCTGTCACTTAAATGGGGTTTTATGCTGCCTCAGGCACTTTTAATGTATTCTCTCATTATTGTTATTGCCGGAATTTTAATTAGCTCTAGAGCGGCTTTTTTGAGCACATTTTTAATCGCAGTTTATTTAATGGTTTTATCATATCTGCAATCTAATGACATAATCCTATATGATAGCTCCTGGTTACAAGGCCCTTTCGATTTTTCTGATACCATCCCGGCTATAGTAACACTTCTTGTCATCGCCACAGCCTCGTGGCTTTTTAGTCGGGAGATCGAAAAAGCCCTAAAAAGAGCCTGGAGATCTGAAGCTGCTTTAAAAAGACAAAGAGATAAATTGGAAATTACAGTGGAGAGACGTACCAAGCAACTCAAACAAGCTCAGGTTGAAAAAATTGAGCAACTCTATCGTTTTGCTCAGTTCGGACGCTTAGCTTCTGGCTTATTCCATGATCTGGCTACTCCCCTCACCGTAGTTTCTTTAAATCTAAAAAGGCTTAATAAGAATAGGGATATCGGCACACAAGAACTCTCTGAGGCTAAGGTGGCTTTGGAAAGAGCTGTTAGTGGTACTCGTAAGTTGGAGGAGTTTATAGTGGCTGCCAGAAAACAAATTCAAAAACAAGAGGAGTTAAAAATGTTTAATCTGTCATATGAAATCAACCAGGCAATTCAAATTTTAGAACACAGGGCCAAAGTCAGTCACGTCAGTATCATCTTCAATTATCCATCAATTCCCAAAGTCTTTGGCAATCCCTTAAAGTTTAACCAGCTGATGACAAATTTAATCTCCAATTCAATTGATTCTTACGACAAAATGAGAAAAAAGTCCAGACCAGTTGAAATAAAATTGCAAAAGTTAAATAACCATCTTAAATTAGCTGTTCAAGACTGGGGTAGCGGAATCAGCAAAGAAAATCTGCCAAAGGTTTTTAATCCTCTGTTTACCACCAAAAATCTGGAAAGAGGTACTGGAATAGGGTTATCAATTTGTAAGGACATTGTAGAAAAAGATCTTAAAGGTAATATTAATGCTGAGAGTAAGATTGGCTTGGGAACAACTTTTACTATTGAATTCCCTATTAGAAAATCCGAGCATGAAAGATGAAATAATTAATTCTATCAAACAAGGTGTTGATTATTTAGTTACCTACCAACAAAAGGATGGCAGTTTCATATCCCTCTCTTCTCCAAATCCTAATAACTTTGATAAAGCCCTAAAATTTCATTCTGTCTTTTCCACTGCCCTAATTTTAGGCTGTTTAAACAATTTAGAAAATAGTCATAGTATCAAGCTAATTAAGAAAAAGTGTGCAGCTTTTTTACTCAGCCAAAAAAGTCCTGATTGGTCATTTAACTATTGGGTAAGGAATTCAAAAGAAGCAAAGACAATGCCTTATCCTGATGATTTAGATGATACTTTTTGCGCCCTGTCCGCTCTTTATCAATATGATGCTAATCTTTTTGACGGTACTGTGATGGCAAAAATAGTCACTCTTTTGACAGCAGTTGAATCTCAACAGGGAGGACCATATTATACGTGGCTTGTTGATGATAAGGCACCTAAGATATGGCGGGATTTAGACCTGGCTGTTAACAGCAATATTGCCTTCTTTTTGTCTTTGCAGGATATCAGTTTACCAAATTTAACTAAATTTATTGCCTCAAAAGTTACCCGGACAAACTTAAGCTCACCTTATTATCCTAATCTTTACCCGATCGCTTATTTTATTTCAAGATTATTTAAAGAGAGAGGGAAATATAGGGCTTTGTTGCAAGAAATGCTTTTAAAAAAGCAAAAAAATGGCATCTGGGAAAACCCCTTATATACTGCCTTGGTTGTATCTGCGCTTTTGTTGTTTGGAACTCCCTCCAAAAAACTGACTCCAGCAATCGAATATTTGATCTCGCAACAAAGTACAAAAGGTGCTTGGAGTGCCTCTGCTTTCTGTCTTGACCCTGCCATAAAAAGGGAAGTCTATTATTCAGGCTCGTCAGCCCTCACTACTGCTTTTTGTGTGGAAGCACTACAAAAATATCTTGATGTTTCCATCAAACATCACGTGAGTGCACAGGGAAATCTAATCAAAAAAGATAATTCAATTTACAGGATAATTATTAAGCGGATTACCTCACGACTAGCCGCTCTAGATAAAGATCTTAAGGCTCAAGCTGTGGATAGTTTGGATAATACTCTTAACAGGGACAACAAAATTCAGGTGGCCTTACTGCCTTACTATTTCAAATTGGCTTTGAAAGTCAGAAAAGAGCAGGTTTCAGACGAGCTGATTATTCAGCTGGGTATGGCCAACCTCTACGGCTGGCTCTCTTACACAATTTATGATGATTTTTTAGATGATGAGGGTGATCATAAAAAATTGCCGGTTGCCAACTTATGTCTAAGAGAACTTACTAAAATATTTGCCAGCATCCTCCCTGAAACAGAATTTGACAAGTTTTTTAACAAGGTGATGGACATTCTGGAAAATGCCAATACCTGGGAGGTCAGCTTTTGCCGGGTGAAAATTTCAAACGGGATGATCCTACTAAAAGATTTTAAAATTCCCGACTACTCCAACTTGGATAAACTGGCAGAGCGCTCATTAGGTCACAGTTTAACACCGGTGGCTGTTCTTTATCAGCTAGGTTTCAATGCAAACTCTCAAGAGGTAAAAAGTTTATTGGAATTTTTCAAACATTATTTAATAGCCAGGCAGTTAAATGATGATGCTCATGACTGGGAGAAAGATTTAAAAATGGGTCACGTCAACTCAGTGGGAGCACTCCTTTTAACAAAAGGAGGAATAAGAAAAGACTGTAAATTTTCCCAGCTTTTGCCAAAACTTCAGGAGCTATTTTGGTATGAAGTGATTAAAGAAGTTTGCGGAAAAATCCTCAAGCACACCCAGATAGCTCGAGAATATTTCAGAGGATGTTGTGAAGTTTTTGATACCTCCTTATCAGAAAAACTGTTGGGAAAATACGAGCAGGCCGCTAAACTGGCTTTAGAAGAACGGGAGGATGCCATTAAATTTTTATCAAATTATAAATCAGACTAGATAAATCTTTAATCACCGCACTTTGCGAAGTAAAACTTTGTCCTCTGGTCATTACACAAAGTAAGTAAGGGCGGTCGGGATAATAGATGATCCCGCAATCGTGTAATTGTTTGGTGGAAATTTTATCCCAGGAGCGTTCTCCAAATTTATGAGCTATTTTAATTTGGCCAGGTATGCCTCCCGCCAGGCCGTCTTTGAATTTAACTTGCGTTAGTAGTCCCAAAGCCTTTTCAGACATTTCCTTATTTAAATACGAGGCATGAAATAAGGCCTTAAGAAGAGATGTGTATTGTTTGACTGTTAGATATAATTGTCCGGCTTGTCTGTTTGGCAAATTAACTCCAAAATCTGCATAAACATTTTGGAAAATATCACCAATATTTTCTGCCAGCAGATAGTTAGCTTGATTATCAGAGAAAACTATCATTCTCTCAACGAGCTCCCAAACAGTGTAGGAGTTACCTTCTGTTAATTGGTTTTCAGGTAAGATATTTTGCGTGAGACGATCTGATTTTTTACCATAAAAAGTTATGGTTTTACTAAGAATTTGCCGATCTGACTGGGCACTTTTTAAGATAGCCATCATGTCAGGTAATTTAGCTAAACTGGCACCATCATAGTCATAATTTTGATTGATTCCTATCTCAAAATTATCATTTAGGTCCACAAAGTACACTGAAATATGACTGACCCTTGAGTCGGTTCTGTCTTTCACAAACTGCTCAAGCTTACGTTCAAGAGTTTTAGAGTCAGGGCTAGCTTTGACTACTATTAATTTATTGGCTAAAAAGCTGCCCAACAGGATGCCGATGATAAAAAGGATAGAGAAAAAGACATATTTTTGATAGGCTGCCAATTTTCTCAAACCAGTCATGCTGAGGAATATAGCCCAAGAGGATTAAAATAAGATTAATTCTGACAAACCAGGGCAAAAAACTTAGGGATTATCCGGAATAATCAACATAATCCTTTATTCATCGGTCCCCAGGCCCATTGTTGGGCTCGTGCAAAAGCATCATTCATATAAGCGACAACCTGGTATGGATCGAATAGGTCTGTGTGCCCTAAACGAAAAAATTCCGACATTTTCCCATCTATTGCAAATTGTCCCAGACCAAAGTATTTAGCTTCTTCAATATTTGGACCATCAAGAACATAAGGGTCATAAGCTTTAAAATATTTTGTATCTCTACCAGCCTCATAAAATATTGTGCAGGCAACTTGTGGTGAGGCTTGTTCAACTGCTGTAAGACTATCTGCAACTGTAAATTCTTGTTTACTGTGTAATTCTTCCAGCATCTTAATCCAATCAGTTCGTGTAAATTGTTCTACAGGTGTCTTGGTAGCGGATGCTAATAATCTTCTAATTGGATTGGGAGTAGATTCGGGAGTCGGGATTATAGTTGGAGTTAAAGTTGGAGTAGGTGTAAGTTCATGATACCTTTCTGGTAGAGAGTCGGGGATTACAACAGGTGTGGAGTTTTTTAGTATTCCATTTGCCGCCGATACCTCGCCGTTGGCATGACCAACCAATGCAGTGGTTGTGAGTAAAAGCAGGCCTAAATGTTTGGCAAATCTCAGTTTTGCTTCTTTATCCATAAAGTATGAAATTTTAGCCTAAAAGTATCCTATAAGTCAAACAAGGGGTATCCACTCTACTTTTTAACCATTAGCGGATAAAGATGGCCTAGGATTCCCAGGACCAAAAAAGCCAGCCCCCAACGGACAGGATGGGCGCCGATCAACGGGTAAGTTATCAGTATCCCAATGCCAATACCAGCCAGTACATGAATAGTACTATTGTAGCGGACATGATTGGAAAAATATTTTTCAATTTCTTTCAAAGTTCTCACCCCCTTTATTTTAGTGTGCTACTTTTGGTTGGAAAATTCAAATCAAGCTGGTATAATTTCAAGGTTGTTTAACAACTTAATATTCCCCTGTAGCTCAATGGTAGAGCGAGATCCTGTTAAGATCGAGGTTCGTGGTTCGAATCCACGCGGGGGAGCACATCTTTGGTTTCTTGGTAGTTTAAGACTGCTTGGAAGATAGTATTGAAGCTAAATTGGAGTTTTTTATCCATTAAAAAGAGGTTCGAAAATACAAAATTGCAAAGGTACCTCTTTTGGTCTGGCTTTCGAACCTGATAGATTTCTGAAGCTCTATTTGCCACATCTAAGATAAGACCACCAAAGTCAACATATTTTTCATCAGCAACGGTATGTAACTTGATTTGATTGGTAAGGTCTGCTTGCTGGGTTAATAGTTCCTCTCTCTTTCTATGGTAAGTTTCTTCATCAATTAATCCATCTAATTTATCATCATAGATTTTATCTAGCCTATTCCTTACCTGGCCAAATGTGTTATTTAAACTTCTTAGTGAATCCTCTCTAAACTTAACTTCATCCTGGTGGCTTTCCTTAAGCTTATCTTTCAGCCATTGGGTAGTATTAGTACCCAGCGAAAGCCTGCCTAATAAATCAACGATCTGTTGATCAATAACCTCTTCTCTAGTACAACCTTTCTGGGTACAGGGTTTAAAATGGGTGCAGCGGTAGTAGACCCAGTGATGAACCTTACCATTTCCCTTATTAGTCTTTGACTTTTCTTCTCCAGTAATTTGGCAGCCACATTCCTTGCATTGAAGCAGGCCTTTGTAAGTAAGATCATGCTTAGCGTAGACTGGTATCACTTCACCGTTTTTGGTGCGTCTGAGCATCTCCTGGACCCGATCAAAAAGCTGTTTATCAATAAGCGGCTGGTG
>MFDM01000012.1 GCA_001776905.1 Candidatus Daviesbacteria bacterium RIFCSPLOWO2_01_FULL_39_12
GTCACCACAGCCCCTCCTAATTTAATAACCAGGAGCTTTTTCATTTAGTTGAATTCTAGCAGAATGAGTGCTAAAGTTTCCAATACATGGATTTTAAGAGTTATCTTTTGAAAAATGCCCGGGATTTAGATCAGGAAATTGATCTGATTTTATCTGATTTTTTAAAAGAAGTAAAGAAACTTAATCCTAAATTAATCCCTTTTGCCATAGCATTAATGAATGTTTGTAAGGGTGGGAAGAGAATTAGGGGAGTTTTGGTTAAGTTGGGCTATGAGATTGGCAATCAGTCATCAGCTGTCAGCTCGCCTCGCTCCGCGGTCGAAGCGGGTCATCAGTCGTCAGACATAATAAAAGTTGGTGCAGCTTATGAGATTTTACATGCCGCACTTCTGATCCACGATGATATTCTTGATCAATCTGAGTTGAGAAGAGGAAAACCCACCCTCTATAGAGCCTTAGGTGGTGACCATTACGGGATCTCACAAGCCATCGGACTGGGTGATATAGGTCTATTTTTACCAATAAAATTAATTGCTGATGCAAACTTTTTGGGTGAATATAAACATCAAGCTTTGTCTTTTCTTGCCCAAACCATCATTTATACAGCTTGGGGAGAAGTATTGGATGTGGAGCTTCCCCATCTTGATGGAGAAAGGAAAGAAGAGGATGTCATAGCAATCCACACTCTTAAGACTGCCCAATATACCATTTCCGGCCCACTGATTGTGGGAGCGATCCTGGGTGGGGGAGATCAGAATTTATTGAGGGAATTAGGACAATTTGGGGAGGCATTAGGTATTGCTTTTCAGATTCAGGATGATATTTTGGGGGTGTTTGGAGATGAGCAGGAGCTGGGTAAATCAGTTGTATCTGATATAGAAGAGGGGAAAAATACCTTGCTTATTACTGAGGCTTTCAAAAGAGCCAATCCAATGCAGAAGCAAATCTTGGGGCGTTTTTATGGTCATGGTCAGGTGGGAAATAAAGGATTAGAGGAGGTTAGGAAAGTATTTTTGGAAACCGGTGCACTGGACTATTCTAGACAAGAGGAGGTAAAATATGTGTTAGCTGCCAAATCGGTCATTCCCAAGATCACTAAAGATCCAAAGATTGTCAAGTTGCTTACCGAAATGGCTGATTTCTTAATCGAACGACACGCATGAAGGCATTTTTAAAAGAACTAAAGTTTAAGTCTACTGTCCATACCTATCTTAAGGATATTACCAAGGAAGTAGAAAAGGCCATCAAAAAGAGTAAAACTCAAGACGGTTTTATCTATGTTAACTCCAAACATACCACCTTAGGGGTGGTGGTGCAGGAAATCGCTGAGCCTAATTTATTGGAGGATATTTTGCATCATTCTCTGAGCGTGGTTCCGGAAGATAAACGCTCCACCAGAGTTGGGAAAGATTATCCCCATCCCACCAAAGATTATCTGCACCGCTGTCAAGATAATCCTTTTTGTGATGAGGTGGATGAAGATTATAATGCGGCAGCCCACATCAGGGCTTTATCCTTTTCCCATAATTCGGTGATTATTCCCTATAGGAGAGGTAAGTTGGAGCTGGGTAAATACCAACAGATTGCCGTATTTGAGTTTGACGGACGGAATGGAAAGGGTAAAAATCCCATCAGGGTTAGGACTGTGCAAATCTGGGTCTGTCCGGCGGAGAAGATAATACCTCTTTAACTACTTTTATGTTAGAATATTGAGCTTATGAAGGTTAATAGATTGACTAATGATAACATTCCCCACCATATTGCCATCATTATGGATGGTAATAGAAGATGGGCCAGAGCTCGGGGCTTGCCGGATATCAAAGGCCACGAGGCAGGGGCTGATACTTTGGAGAAAATAGTGGAAGAGGCTGAAAAGATGGGAGTTAAAACAATCACAGTCTATGCTCTATCCACGGAAAACATCAAGGAACGGGCCAAAAGGGAAGTATTAGGTTTGTTCAATCTAATGAGAATAGGCTATCATAACAAACTAAAAAAGATGATGCAAAAAGGAGTTAAAGTGACGATTTTGGGAGAGTTGGAAGGTTTGCCTCAAACCATTACAGCCGTCATCGACCAGATTAAAAAAACTTATATCAAATCTGAGGCAATCAAGCTCAATATTGCTTTAAATTATGGAGGTAAAAGGGAGCTTTTGGAGGCTATCAAAGATGTAGTTAAAGCAGGTGTCAATATTGATAAAATTAATGAAACCATCATAGAAAAACATCTATATACTAATGGTCAGCCGGATCCTGAGCTGGTTATCAGAACTGGTGGCAGAGTCAGGTTATCCAACTTTTTACTTTGGCAGACAGCTTATTCTGAGTTATATTTCACCAAAGTATTATGGCCGGATTTTAATGAAAAGGAACTAAAGAAGGCTATACAGTGGTATCAAGCTCAGAAGCGTAACTTTGGTAAATGAAGAAGGCTAAATTACTTTAAAATTTCTGTTAGCACTTTGCCCTGGACATAATCGGGGATTTCGACATTTAACAGTTTTAAAATGGTCGGCATTTGATCTATATGAGAGATATTTTGGCTGAGTCTGTAATTTTTCTTTATCCCCGGTCCCATAATGACAAAGGGAGTCTGCAAACCATCCACTTTAGGATCATATGCTTGTTTGTTACCGGAGGTAAGGGAGTCTGCAAACACCCCTAGATCTGGTGTGGCTGCCTCGGAAAATCCATATCCCGGGGCAATTTCAACTGATAAATCACCGACCCGGTCAGAAGGTACTTCAAAAAACTTGGGAGCATCTTCCCATCTCACCACCCGGGTAATGGCCTTGGTGTCACTATCAGTCAGCTTCTCTAAGGCATCCATTACCTCAGTCCTTAATTTTTCGTACTCTGTTCCCGAAGCTCTCTGATAAGGTCCGGCCAACCCATTTGGATTAATATAAATATTATTGGTTTGCAGGTGTAAAACTTTGGTATTAGCCCAATCCAATACCATCTCACCTGTAGTTGGGTTGGTAGTAAATTTAAGCCAGCCTTTTTGGGCAAATAAATTATTTAAAGACATTATTCTGCTTTGCAAAATAATGCCATGGTCAGAGCTTAAGACAAAAAGGGTTTTACCATCATCATGCTTTAAGGCCTCACCGATGATTCCATCCAATCCTTGGTACATTTTTAGCACTTCCTCCATGGCCATTTTTGATTTTTCAGCACTATAATCCTTGCCTTGGGGATCCAGATACCTCATCCACCATCTGGAGGTTAACATTTGATTTGGAGTATAGATATCTTGTAAAAATATATCCGGTTGGTATTTATCAAAGATAAAATCGGTGGCCTTTTGGTGATACTCCCAGGACATCTGAGCTTCTTCAAAAAAGGTCTGCTTATCTTCATCTTCGTAAACTAACTGAGCAGGGAAATTATCTACAAAATCCACCATGGGTCCCAAACCCTGAGTCATTTCCAAAGCCACACTCTCTGGCATGGTGACAAATTTATTTAGGTTATTATATAAAACCCTAATTCTAAATTGTCCGTCAGGCCAGATTTTAATTAATTTAAGCTTGATGTTGGAGTCATAGGATTGGTTTTGAAAAGTTAATTTAACCGGATACCAGTCTGTCCAGCTGCCCTCTTTAACAGTTTGGAAAGCCGGACCTGCTTCTGTTAAAGAAAAAGCCACTGAGTTGTAATTAGTCTGGTTATCATTGGTGGAGTCAATTATAAAAGCATATAAATCTAACCCACGGGCAGTCATTTTGGCTTCTTTCATGGGAGAGAAAGATTGGATGGAAGCTGATGAAGTGGATAATTTTTCGCTCACAAATTTGGTTAAAGTATCACCAAAATAAAACAGCCTAAAGCCGGCTCCCACTTTTTTCATCTCCGCCTGTTTTTCAGTCGGTTCAAAAATTAAGGCAGCATCATCTGAGCCCCAATTACCCCATCTGCCCCTGACAGTGATGCCATTTTTCAGCTCCGGTGGAGTTGAACCCGGAATGGAAAGTAAAGCTACTTTTTTGCCGGCATTTTCTAAGACTGTCCAAATGGGGGAAACTTTTTTGGCAGCAGAGGAAAACCCTCCAACCGAGGGCTTTTCCAAAGTTTTACCCTCCACCCTCATTGGGCCATCAGCTATCCCATGCACCGTAGGATGAGCGCCGGTTAGAAGTGAGGCAAAATTGACCGGGGTGTGGGAGGGAAAATCCGGGATGGAGTAGCCGAAAGAACCATTGTCCATCATTTTTTTGATGTTGGGTAATTTACCCTCCTGTGCCCACTTATAAACCGTAAAAAGAGATTCTTCTGCCCGCATCCCATCCGGAATAAACCAGTATAGTTTAGTGGGTTGTTGAGGAGTGGTAGAGGATTTAAAGGTATAAATCAGCAAAACAATCAGGCCAAGCCCCAATAAGATAAGTATGATTTTATTTACCATAACCTAAGTTCTCTTTATTATTATTAGAAACCAAATATTTTTCAATCCCCCAAAAGAGAGCGGCCGTCAAGCGGGGGAGAAATCTGATTTAAATTAAGGCCAAATGTAGCCAAAATGGTGGGAGCAATATCTAATCTGGTGCCGTTTATTTTAAGTCCGGGATTATTGCTAACCAGCCAGGTATCCGGAGCATTTGAGTGGGTTTTTTGATTTTTGTCAAAACCATGATCGGTAGTCACATAGATTATGGTTTTATCATAAGATTTAAGAGTTTTGAGTTTATCGACAATTCTGCCCAGCCACTGATCATTGACGATGATTGATTGAGCATATTCGGATGAATTCTCGCCATAAAGATGGCCAATTTCATCCGGTTCTTCAAAATGAATGAACATCAAATATGGTCTGTCTTGGTATTGATCCAACACCTCCAGGGCCTTTTGACCCACATTTTCAGCTTCATTCAATCCGATCAGATATACATCCAAAGCATCTTTGGTGTAATAATATGGCTCTCCGCTACGCTGCTCAAATACTTTTGTCTGGCCGGCTATTTTGGTGGGGGCTTCTGTTTTTTCATCCCACCAGAGCGTTTTTTTAAAAGTCTGGGGGTCTCTGGTTAAACAATTGGTGCAGATTTTGTGAGGGCCGCGGGCAGCCAGATTATTTAATTTTCCGGCTATAAATACAGTGGCCATATTATTTTTCCCAAATGCCTCTTTCAGCCTTTCAAAAATGGTTAAGCCTTTTGGGATAGGTTGGTAATTGGCATTATTAATAACACCCAAAGTTTGGGATTTATAGCCGGTCAATATTTCTGCCCAGCCCGGTTTGGTCTCGGTTCTGCCGGATTTAATGTCAATATCAACCAGCTTACCCTCACTGATAAGATTTTTTAAATTCGGCAGCCTGCCTTGATCAAATAGGGTTTTCAGATCATCCCGCTGTGTTCCATCCCAGCCAATCAGCACCACATTTTTAACTTGGCGAGATGGACCTTGGTCTTTTTGAGAAGCCAAAATTAAATATAGACCTAAAACAGCCAAGACAATAACAGCTGATAAGACTAATTTATTTAAGTTCCTCATAAATTTTCTCCACAAAGCTGTTGTCAATAAATTTTGATAAATCAGCTTTCTTGTCAATGTATTTATATTTTAGGAGCAAATCCTGCATTTGATCTAACAACTCTCGGGAGACTTTGGGTGGTAAATCATATTGCGGCAAATTCATGCCCTGAAAGTCCTTTTCCATCTGCAAACCCTTCTGGTAGCCTTTACCGGGATCTTTCAATCTTTCCTCTTTAGACAAGCCATGCTCGTATTTGATTCTTTTCATGTAAGCTCTGATGACTTTTTCCACCTGATCAGGATGATTTTTAACAAAGTCTTTATGGAAGATTAAAAGCGCCTGGGAAAGTTCCGGATTAAGCCAGTCCAATTTTCTGAAAACATAGGCCTGGTCGTTTTCCACCAATTTCTCAATTGACATCAGATGGTAATAGCCGCCATCAATGGAGCCTTTTTTTAAGGCCTGATTTAATTCATCATCTATCACCTTATCCAAAATTTTGACATCTTTTTGGGGATCCAAACCAATACTTGCCAAAAATTCACGCAAAAAGACCCCGTCTCCATCACCGGCTCTTCTGGAGGCCAAAGTTTTCCCTTTAATATCCGAGGGTTGGCTGATGGTGACATCTTTGCGAAAGATAATGGCATGTCCGGCCTGACCTTTGACATCATGCCCTAACTGCGCCACCGCCACAATCGGCAGATTTTGAGAAGCCGCACTGATGAATGAGGCCTCGCCCGGGGTGGCTCCCGCAAAATTGCCTTTGATCACCTCATCAATCAGCTCGCCTCCGGTGGCTTTCCCGTACAGGCCAATGTTTTTAATATCTTCATAACTTTTGGGGATGGTGTAAAAGTCCGGTTGATACAAGACTTTGGTGATTAGACTTAAGGGAATATTTTCTTTGTCAAATTCATTATTAATATAGGCGCGATACAAAAGCATGGTCCGCCCCCCATGAAAATAGCCAATTTTGAGCTGGTTGGATGAAGTTTCTTTGGCAGGTGGTAGTAATTTCTTGGGCAAAGCCAACATTCCCACTAAAATAAGCACAATTAAAATTATCCCGGCTAAGCCAAATTTTTTCTTAAACAGCATTATTTCCCCCTGATTTTTTTTGACCACTCCTCCAATTTTGAGGCTAAATTATCCAACATATCTATTCTGCTGCCTGCCAGATTGGTTGATTCTTCCGGATCATTTTGTATGTCAAATAGTTCCTGCTGAGGCTCGTCCTTGTCTTTTTCGCCGGCAATATATTCCTGAATCAGCTTCCAACTTTTGCTTCTGATAGTTTCTACCCTGGTTTGTTTATTAAAATAAGGATTAATATCAGCCGGACTAAATTGCGCCCCGGCAAAAACATAATCATTAACCTGTTTGTTTTGATAAATCAGCGGGACTAAACTTTGGCCTTCCATATGAAACTGCTCCGGCAGTCCTAAAAAGTTCAGTAGAGTAGGTGTTAAATCAATCTGCTGGACTAAACCGTCAATCTTTTTACTTTCCAGATTGGGAATTTTGATAAACAAAGGGATATGCAAAACATCATCGTAAAATGTCCCCCGCAAAGGTCCTCCTCTCATAAACCGGCCCTGTTTGCCGAACATATCCCCGTGTTCTGAGGTAAATACTATGATGGTTTTATCCCACACTCCCAGACTTTTAACTTTATCCAAAAGTTTACCGATGGCCTCATCAGCAGAAACAATCGCCTCATCATAGATGGTAATTAAATGTTTGATGTCTTCCTCTGCTAAAAGTATCTGTTTATCAGTACCGGTTTTGGAAAAATAGACCGGATAATAAGTTTTACCATCTTTTATCTGTGGTTGAGTTCTGTCAAAAGTCCACAGGCAATCCGAAAAATCAATTTCGCCCTGATAATCAGGGTCAAAAATCTTCCCGCCATTTTGGGAAAAAGGGCAGTGGGTATCAAAACCCTGGACATGCAGAAAAAATTTACTGTTTCTTTGAGCATCAAGGTAATCAATAGCCTGAGGAATTGTACAGGTTAACTCACCATACAGACTGGGCCCGCCTGCTCTCGGACCTGCCTGTCTGGGGTAAGAGGCTGCCTGTCCTTTGGTACATTCCCGGTATGTATCAAATCTGTTAGTTAAACCGAAATCAGTATTATAATCAAATCCGCCGGTGAAAGCAGCCGTGGTGTAACCTGCCTTTTTCAACACCTCAATTAAAGTTGGCGTATCTTTAGACAGAGTTGAACCGTCATAGCGGTTCATTACTCCGTGCTGGTAAGGGTAAAGCGAGGTGTAGATGGAGATGGCCTCAGGTAAGGTCCAGCTGGCATGAGAGAAAGCATTATCAAAGACCAAACTTTCTTTGGCCAACTTGTCTAAATTGGGAGTGGTGGGTCTGGAATATCCATTAAAAGACATATGATCATATCTTAAGTTGGTCATGGTAATAAAAATCACATTGCAATCCCGGCAAATATCTATTTTGGATAAGGGATTGGCAATTTTAAGAAAGGGAGAAGCAGGAAAGGTAAGTAAAAAGGTCAATACCAAAAGCAGGGCAAAAGTTAATAGGGCAATTTTAAAAACTTTTTTTCGCATGATTTAGTTTAAGTTGCAGCTGAATGATTTGGCAATTACCGCTGCTTTATCAGACTCCATTTTATCAAAAACCTTTACCTCAAAAATACCCTTATTTTGACAATCAAAAATACCATAGGCGGATTTAAACTTAACCAGATCTTTGATACAGATGCCGTAATTTAATCTTTCTCCGGCAAAAAGAGTGTAAATTGTCCCATCTGGGACATTCTCCAAACGGGGTTTAAATGCCTCCCCACATTCCAAAACATTGGTGATCACCTCGGGATAAGGAGAGGTGGTCGGTAAAAAAAGCGACTGTAAAATAAATTTCCTGTCTTGAATATACTTTTTGTGATCAGATATTGTAGTTTTGGTTATTTTAACAACTAAATCCTCTTTTGTTGCCTCTAACTCTTCAGTGGTTGAGGATTGATTTTGATCTTTGGTCAGCTGAATTTGTGTAAACGATGGTACATCAATCCTGACTTGCCAAAAAAACAGCTGTCTTTTCAGCGGATCTTTTAGCAAAAACCATCCCGCAAATAAAATTAAAGCCGCTGTTAAAATCAGGATAATTTTTTTCACCATCTTTTAATAATAGCAGATTAAAAACCGGTATGTTCCCGTAAATATCCGACACTAACTTCTTTCTAAAGGTGGC
>MFDM01000013.1 GCA_001776905.1 Candidatus Daviesbacteria bacterium RIFCSPLOWO2_01_FULL_39_12
TTTGTGTCCCAATTCCAGAGCCTTTTTTAAAACAAACTTGGTTTGAGGCATTGGTCCCTCTTTGGCATCAATTAAAAGCAGGCTTCCATCTGCCATTTTTAAAACTCGCTCCACCTCTCCTCCAAAATCCGCATGTCCGGGGGTATCAATAATATTAATTTTGGTACCCTTGTAGTAAACAGATGCGTTTTTTGAAAAAATTGTGATACCCCTTTCTCTTTCTAAATCATTACTATCCATTATTAAATCACCTTTTTCAGTTGCCTCTTTTGAGATTTTTGTTAAGGTTTGGCGAAGTAAGGCATCTACCAAAGTGGTTTTACCGTGATCAACATGAGCAATAATTGCAACATTTCTTATATCCATAATCATTCTACAAAGGTCAAAGCCACTCCTGTTTTTCCGGCTCTGCCTGTTCTGCCGATCCTGTGTATATAATCATCATAGGTTTGGGGAAGATCATAATTTATAACATGGGATACATCCGGGATGTCCAATCCCCGGGATGCCACATCTGTGGCCAGTAAAATATTTATTTCATCCCTTTTGAAGCTTTGCAAAACTCTTTGGCGCTGGGATTGCCTTTTATTTCCATGAATTGCTCCTACTTTAAAACCTCTGTATTCCAGCTCTTTATTTAATTTTTCTATTCCATGTTTTGTTTTTCCAAAAATTAACACCTTTTCAAACTCCTGTTTGATCAAAAGATCGTGTAATTGATCTACTTTTTTATCCCTATTTGCAACTCTTACCACGTCCTGATCCACATTTTCGGCAGTATCCCGCAGCTTTACGGATACTGTGACAGGGTTTTGAACAAAGTTTTGCAAAATTTCCCTTACTTTAGGTGAAATTGTAGCTGAAAAAAATAAAGATTGGCGCACCTTAGGAAGCAAACTCATAAAGTATTTTACGTCTGCAACAAACCCGATATCCACCATTAAATCAACCTCATCTAATACAAAGATGGAAAAATCATTTAACCTTAAATAATTCCTTTGGATTAAATCCTTAAGGCGGCCTGGTGTACCAATAACAATATTGGGATTTCTTCTGATGTCACTTAACTGCCTGTTCATACTAGAGCCTCCGATAACTAAAGCAGAATAAATTTTTAAATCCCAGGCAAAGATGCGCAGTTCCTCATTAATCTGTACTGCTAACTCTCTGGTTGGGGTAATAATTAAAGCTCGTTTACCTTGCGAAGCAAAAAGTATATTAATTATGGGAATTAAAAAAGCTGCTGTTTTACCTGTGCCGGTATTGGCTGTTCCCACTAAATCACGACCCTCTAAAATTGCCGGGATTGTCTGTATTTGTATTGGAGTTGGGGTTGTATAGCCCTTTTTTTGGATGTTTATTTTTAGCTGGTTTGTAATATCAAAGTCTGAGAAAGTTTTTTGTAAGGTAGGTTCTATTCCAGAAGTTGTGTTTTCAGCTTTTTTAATAAAAATATCAATCTGGCCTCTCAGTTTGCTTTCGTGCCCGCCTCGACCGCGACCCGCTTCGCCGAATCGAGGCGAGAGCGAGGCGAGGGTACCCCTTTGAAGTGTTCTTTGTTTGTTAAAACTGCCAAATTTGTTTGACCTGTTTTTGAACCTATTTCGATTGAATGCTCCTCCACGAACGGAGGAGCGAAAGCCATAAGGCTTGTTTCCGTAATACATAAAAGTATTAATATAATTGAAAAAGAAAAAACTAATGAAAAATTAGTAGGGAGCTATTTGAAAAATCTAGTCCGCGAGGAAAAAATAATCTGAAGCTCAAATTCTAAATCAACTAGATAAAAGTATAACATAGTGCGAAGCATAAAGCAAACTGCTAAAATATACCCATGGTCCGGTAGCTCAACGGTAGAGCAGTGCCCTCTTAAGGCATTGGTTCTGAGTTCGAATCTCAGCCGGATCACTAGTTAACAGTTATTAACAATAAGTGAAAGAAGTTAACAGAAGATTTATTGTTAACACATTTATCTACCACTAAAAACTGCCACTCTTTTAAGATTTGGGAGTTCATCCAACTCGCTTCTTGATACAAGTAAGCCAGTGGATCCATGTTGGATTAGATTAACTTTGATATTAGGAAATAATTTAGCTATAAAACGAGCAGTTCGTGGATCATCATCATCAAATTCAACTTCCTCATATTGTTCTGCTAGTCCAAGTAATGCATGCGCTTTACTTACAGCGGTCCTAACTCCATCAGGCGTATAAAAAACACCTCTAAAATATTCAGCAACTCTTCCTCTGTGTAATGTCTCCTCTGTCATATCAACCCAGTGAGCTTTATGAGACCGTCCTGTGTTTCCATAAATATCTGTTCCATCGGCAACTAGTTTTTCGAATGCACCTACTACACCAGGATAAACATTTCTTCTTGCATGAAACTCAAAAGATATTCTTTCTATAAGGCTATTAATGGGAGTGTCAACTCTATTATGATTAAGGCTAAGTTGAGATATATCAGTTATTGTTAGATTAGGTGAACGATGTGGGCGTATCCTACCCATAACTAATCCCGATACGCGAGTAAAAACTTCACGGCCTATTAAAGTATCATCAAAATCAAAAACACGAGCCCTTGACGATAAGCACTCTTTCATTTAAACAGTATCCTAGCAAAAACTATAGGTAAAATCAAACATTCGAAGGCTTGTTGATGTATAATATTCTTACCGAATGATTCTTGTGGCGAAAATACCTTCCTGTTAGAGAACGAGTGTTGACATCAGATTTGATGATTCATCTTGGTCGCAAGGATCGATTTAGTGGTTGCATTTCGTCATTATTTTTGATAATATCATGTAGTATTTCTGAAAGGAGATACTTTGATTTGCTAATTCCCCCCAGTTCAATTCGAGCTGGGGGTTTTTATTGCTTAAAACCCTTAGATCGTCTAAGGTAAAATTGTGAGGAAGAAAATTCTAGTTCAATTTGATGGAAGCAATTTTTATAATAAGGTCAAAAAGGTTTTGCCTCAAGTTCACCTAACCAACTTCGATTATCACGGATTAGCTAAATCATTAGTTAAAAGTGATCAGTTTCAAGTGGTTTATTACGTTGGTGAGATCAGGCAGTATGAAGGTAATAAAAAGTCTGAGATGCTTTATTCAAATCAACAAAAGCTATTTACTCATTTGAGAAATCAAAATATCGATATTAAACTAGGCTATCTTCTCATGTCTGATGGGAAATTCCACGAAAAAGGAGTTGATGTCCAAATTGCGGTTGATATTGTCCGGGGATCAATTAAAAATGAGTATGATAAGTTTTATCTGATTTCTTCGGATACTGATTTATTACCGGCCATACAAACCGCCAAGGATGAAGGAAGGGAAATTATTTATGTCGGCTTTGAGAATTTTATAAGCCGTGCTCTCCAGAAAAACTGTTCTTCTTACGTGATTCTAAAGAAAAATCAAATCCTAAAATTAGCTAAAAGTAAAAAATGATATTGTACTTTGCTATACATTTTTTAATTCGAATGTATAAGCAAACTCAGAGCTTAGACCGTCAGAGAGGAATAATTCAGAGAATTTTCTTAGTCTGTTTAAGACACTAAGCTGATCACTGCAGGTTCGTTTTAGGCCACAATACTTTTGTTGACATTTGTCCTTATTATAGCTAGAATTTTATATATGGCTGGGGAATCAAGCCTTGAGGAGAGGGTTAAAGCGATTGAGGAGGGTTTAAAAAGAGGAGAAACAGTAGAAAAAGCTGATAGAATAAGGCAGCTTTCACTAAGAGTAGAGCAGCTCAGACAGCAAGAGCAAAAGGGCGTTCGGAATTTAGCAGAACAAAAACTTACACAAGCCCGGATTTTGGGGTTATCAAAACCATCGGATACTGAAAAGCTGGTGGGCGCTTTACTGACTGGTTCTTTTTTGAGCGTAGCTATTTGGCAAGGATGGACTACATACCAGGATTTTGGGAATTTCCCGCAAGTCCTGGGTCAACTAAAAGATGCGGCACTAACTTTTAATACCTCTGATGTGTTTCAAATGTTGAACAAACATAACCAAACAGTTGAGGTGGCTTGGAGGCAAGTTTTAACACATATCGGCCAAACAGGAGAGCATGCTAGAAATACATTATTCACAGGAGGTTCCGCATATTTAATCCATTCACTAAAGCCTATTGCTAAAGTAAGAGGCCTTTTAGGTAAATTATGAATTTTGATTTTCCTTTGAAAAAAATCTTAGAGGTTTTAGGTGAACCTGATCGCGATATAAGGAATATCCTTAATCAATTCAATAGTTTAACCGCAAGTCGTTTTCAAAGATCGATTCTTGAGAAAATAGATTCAGAAAAGAGTGAAACGAGAAACATTATTAGGCAGATATTAAAAAATGACACCCTGGAAGAAAAAACAGTCCAAATGATTGCTAAATTTACAAAGGAATGGATTGGTAATAAAAATGTGATGGTTATGTACCTGGACTGTAGGTTATCATCGTTTTTAGATATCACCGGATTGATTCTTGAGGATGCTACAGATAAGGAAAAAGCGGAAATTAGAAGTATCCTAAAAACGGACAAGTATCTTTCGCAAATTCTTTTTTAAAATTATGCGATGCGTCCGTTTACGTAAAGCTCGAGCGCAATTTCAATCAGCGCATTAGGTTGTCGGCGTTAAGCGCACGTTGTTTCCACTTCGCTACATCTGCGTCCAACCGCTCGGTTTCGGCTCAACCTTTGGTTTGGGTGATTCTTCCGGTGGTGGGCGGAATGTGCCCGGTGGCATTTCTGGTCCTTCATTTATCATTTTTAGTGGTTAAGTTTTATCTCTGGCTTTTGCTGGTTTTTTCAATAGCTTTAGCTAAGTTTAATTCTTTAGGGCCTTTTTTATCAGACGGAAGACCGACTGACTCTAGGGTCTCATCTATATCCTCTACATCCTTTGGGGCATGCCCTAAGGATGACTCCTCATCTGTAATTTCTTCATCAGCTTCCTCAGCTTGTTTGTGTTTTAAATCATCATCCATATATTTATTATAAATATATGGGAGGAGATTTCAATTGAGCAAAATGGTAAAATTACCATATGCCCCTGTAGGCTAACGGATAGACCGTGCGGCTTCGGACCGCAATGTGGGGGTTCGATTCCCTCCAGGGGCGCTACATCTGCTGCTTTAAATATTCCAAGGCTCCAATCAGGCCTGCTTCATCACCAAGTGTTACCAGCTTAAGTTCTGGCATTTGGGGGAATATAGTGGAAAATTCTTGAAGGTAATTTCTCACACTCTCCAAAGGGATACTTTTTACAACCGATCCTCCTAAAATAATTACCTCCGGAGACCAATGCACTGATGAATTATATAAACCTATTGCAAGATACTTCGCAATTCTATCCCAAATCTGAGGATCTTTAATGTTTTTTGCTTTTTGGCCATACCTTTTTTCCAAGTAAGATCCACCCACATAAGCCTCTAAGTGTCCCTTCCCTCCACAAGTGCATTCTTCCCCATCTGGAACAATAATTTGATGCCCGGGTTCAAAACCTAGTAAATTATCATCGAATCTACCGTTGACAATTTTTACTCCACCAACTCCTGTGCCAACTGTGATTAAAACCACCAACTTTTTATCTTTTCCTGATCCTAAAACAGCTTCACCTAAACCCTCCAATGCTGCCTCATTTTGTAAAAAAATTGGACAATCAAACATCCTTTTTAACTCTACCAGTAAAGGTTTACCAACCCAGTTGGGAAGATGTGCACTCTTAATAAGAGTTTGCCTTTGACCGTCAAAAACTACAGCTACCCCACCCGCTATTGCCTGAATTTTTTGGCCCTGGGAAAGTTCATCAGCTGCCTGTTTTAAATGTTGGATGCCTTGATTAAAATCCTTTGGAGTCAGGATAGTTTTTGTGGCAGTTAAAGTTTTGCCATCAGAAGATACGGCAATTCTCATATTTGTTCCGCCAATATCAAAAACTAAGTACATATTAATTTACAATGTACAATTTACAATGTAGAATTACAATAGAATGAAGATAGGATACATTGGTTTGGGTAGAATGGGGAAGAACATGGTTTTGCATCTTCTCGAACAGGGGACTGAGGTGGTTGCCTGGAATAGGTCTCCTGAGCCGGTGGAAGAAGTAAAGACGGCTGGAGCTATCGGAGCAGAAAGTGTTGGTGATTTGGTATCTAAACTGGAATCTCCCAGAATCATCTGGCTAATGCTACCGGCAGGAGAGGTGGTTGATGAGTTTGTAGACAAACTTATTCCACTTCTTAGAAAGGATGATTTGTTGATTGATGGTGGGAATTCTTTTTATAAGGATACTTTAAGAAGGGCAGAAAAACTGGCTGGCCATGAAATCCATTTTATGGATATTGGTACATCCGGTGGTCCTAATGGAGCAAGAGTTGGAGCATGTTTGATGATTGGAGGTACTGATGAGGATTTTCAAAGAATTGAGCCGGTCTGTAAAGCTGCAGCAGCTCTCGGGGCATATCAACATTTAGGCCCTACTGGAGCAGGCCATTTTGCCAAAATGGTTCACAATGCCATTGAATACGGCATGATGGAATCTATTGGAGAAGGATTGGCAATTTTGAAAAATTCTCCCTTCAAATATGATTTTAGGAAACTGTTAGATCTATATAACCACCGCTCTGTAGTGGAATCCAGACTGGTTGGTTGGGCCCTGGATGCATTTAAAGAAGATCCCAATCTTTCCAGTATTTCCTCATCCATAGGTTCCGGTGGATCCGGCAAAAGAGTACCGGGTGAGGCTGATTGGACAGTTGATGTGGCTAAAGAGATGGGAATAGATGTACCTGCTATGGAGGATTCCATTAGGGTCCGCTCTGAATCTGCCAATGATGATGAAAATTCTGCCAATGGTTTCAGGAATAAAGTAATCTCTGCCATGCGCGGAGTCTTCGGCCAGCATGATGTTAAGAAAAAGTAAATTCCCTAATTATTTTCCATTCTTCTATTTTCCCACCTTTTATTAAATGTATGCTACTCACATCAAATGTAGCTGTTTGGTCCCTGCCAATTTCCTGGATAATCTTTCCCTTTACTCCTTGAGGGTAATTTCCATATAAAATGCTTAAATGGGCCATAAATGGGGGAATGTCCATTTCAAAAATCTCCTTTGCCCTATCATATAGAGTTTGGAGCGTCTCAGTTATTTCAGCTTTTACAAACAAGGTCCTAAAGTAAAAATTTTCATAATTGATTTGTTTTAAGTTAACAAAGAATGGTTTTTGGTTCTTTACCAATTGAGCAGTTTTTTTTATCATTTCCTCCTCTGGTAGTTCTATATCCCCCAGCAATGTGACATGAGGTTCAAAAACAGGTCCTCCATATTCTGACCCTAGTTTCTTAATTAAATCTGCAAGCTTTTTGTAAATTTCACCTTTTGGCATTAACCAAAGCGTATAACCTTTTGATATCATCGTTGTACTCATATTCTGCAAAAGTCCATGGAGGGTTCAAGCCATTTTCTACCATCATCTTCAATCAACTCATCTGCCTCTTTTGGTCCCCATGAGTCCGGTTTATAAAGATGGGGTTTGCCGCGCCTTTTGGCCAGAGGGTCAATAAAAGCCCACTGGGCCTCCACTTCTTCCGCGTCATTAAAGAAAGTCTGGTCACCACGAATCGTATCAATCAGAAGTCGCTCATATGGATCAGGGATATAGTGACTGTGAGGATCGATCCGATAACAATATTGCATATATTCCGGTTGTAATTTGACTTCATGCCCGGGTTTTTTGGTTAAAATTTTAAGCACAATGCCCTCATTTGGCTGAATTCTGTAAATTAAGACATTAGGTTCTTCTCCCCAATCAAGGTGTTTGAGCAAGCGATTAACAGGATTTTTAAATACAATAGAGATTTCTGTCACATATTGTTTTAGCTTTTTACCGGCCCGGATATAAACGGGTACATCCTGAAAGCGGTTACTGTTAATAAAGGTTTTTAGCGCATAAAAAGTATCTATGTTTGAATTAGGATCAACGTTTTCTTCTTTCCGGTAACCTTCGTATTGGCCGAAGATCGTCTTTTGAAGCAATGGCTGTAAGCTTCTGAGGATTTTGATCCTTTGAGCTGTCACTGCTTCATTACTAAACTCGGAAGGAGCATCCATGGTGGCAAAGGAAAGCATTTGCAGCTGATGATTTTGCCCCACATCTCTTAAGGCCCCCACCTGATCGTAATATCCACCTCTTCTGCCAATCCCAAAATCCTCAGAGGCCGTAATCTGAATATGGTCAATGTAGTCTTTGTTAATCAAAGGCTCAAAAATATCATTGGAAAAACGGAAAGTTAGAATGTTTTGGATGGTTTCTTTGCCCAAATAATGGTCCAGTCTATAAATTTGATCTTCGCTAAAGTATTTAAGAAGCAGGTTATTAAGTTCTCTGGCAGATTTTAGGTCATGACCAATTGGTTTCTCAATCATCAGCCTGACCCAGCCGCTATTTTGAAAATTTAATTTGTGTTTTTGTAAGTTTTCAAAAATATAATGATAAAGTTCAGGATATGTAGCCAGATAATAAATTCTGTTTTTGTGGCTGATTTCGGAGGTTAATCTTGCATAAAGTTTTTCATCCTGAATTTCCCCACTGAGATATTTAAATCTTTCACATAATTTTTTAAAAACATCTTCTTTGATAGGGTGCTTATGATGGATATTTTCCAGGCGTAGCACCTCAGATACATAATTTTGCAACTGCCTACCGGTCATTTCTCTTCTGGCTATTCCTACGATTATTACACCGTCAGGAAGCAAACCCTTTTCTTCCATGTCATAAAGAACGGGGATCAGCTTAATTTGGGCCAAATTTCCGGTGATTCCAAAAATAATTAAGGCAAATGAGTCCATAACTTAAGTTATTGGGTAATATGATAACATAGATAATGTGACAAAGTTTACGAATACTCCTTTTGTTAAAAGAATAGAGAAACCATGGGGGTATGAATTACACTGGGTAGAAGAAAGTATACCTTATATGGGTAAAGTTCTTCATATTGATGCAGGAAAGAGGCTTAGTTTACAAACCCATGATCAGAAACAGGAGAGTTGGTTTTTGATGAAGGGAGAAGCAAAGATTATTTGGGATGATCAAAATGGGAATCTCGTTGAGACTGAAATGGAATCTGGGAAAGGATATTCATGTGCAGTCGGGCAACGTCATAGGCTGGCCGGAATTACAGATTGTGACATAATAGAAGTATCAACTCCGGAGATAGGAATAACGCATAGACTTGAAGATGATTATAGCCGCCCTGACGAGACTCCTGAGCAAAGAAAAAAAGAAAGAGGAGAAGCTTAAAATATGTTAAAACCTTTTGCTGTCAGAGAACATGAGAAGATGAAAGAGGTTTTAATGCATCCTGATGCTTCTGGACCAGAAATCCACTATTACATGATCCGAGGTGGAGTGGATAAGGGTAATATCACAGTCTGGGAGACAGGCACAGTGGGTAGGGAATATATTAAAACTTATGGGCATTACCATGTGGGGAAAATTGGTGAAACATATTATGTGTTGGGTGGTGAAGGAGTAATATTGCTGCAAATTAGAAAAAAGGATGCAGAGGGAAATCCTATTGATGATCAGATAGAAAATTTTTATGCAATCAGGGTAAAGGCAGGAGCTAGTGTTTATATGCCCTCAGGCACTGCTCATCTGGCAGCTAACACCGGTAAAGCATGGTTAGTTACCACGGATGATAGCCCGGTTAATTTTGAGGAAGTAGATCCAGTTGCTCTGCCGGGCCATGCCGATTATGAACCTATTAAAAAGCTAAAAGGCTTTGCTTATTATCTGGTTGAGGATAATGGCCAACCAACTCTGGTGAAAAATCCAAACTATAAATCAGCTCCAGAGCCTGAGTGGTTAACCCCTGAGGAGTATACTCAAAAGGAAAGTAAATAGCCTTGCAGGGTCAGGCCTTGTTTAGCTTGAGTGAATTGAGGATTTTAGGCTATCAAGTTCCTCGCGGATATCCCTATGCATCTGGACATGCATATCCTGTTCTAATCTCATATCCTTTAGTTCTTTGTATACAGCATCAAGTTTAGTCATTACTTCTCTAAGCATATCCTTTGTTGCCATCTCTTCTCTAAGCTTTCTTAAATCCTCATCAGCTTCAGCTCTGGTTTTAAATGTTTCTATTAGTAACTTAATATCTCTGGAGGTAAGCATAAATATAAAGTACCAAAGTTTAGGATAATTTACAAGATTTCAAACTATATCACTTACTCATACCTTAAGGCTGTAATTGGGTCTAGTTTGGCAGCGCGGATGGCCGGGATGAAAGGAAATTATTTTTTAAATCTGCTGGCATTAAGGACGGTTAAACCCACAATTTTATTTCCTTTTTTTCTTCTGATAATTCCATCCTCCCCTTGAATAGAATCTTCAGCTTTTTGTGGTTTACCAAAGCTGACATATAAAACATCTGCTTCCTTATCATAATCTATAAATAATTTATCATCACCATACTGAGCCAACTGAACCAAATCAGATATAGCCATTTTCCCGGAATTAATTATTCTCTGTTCCATATAATTTCCTTTTTAAATAACCAACTGCTATCTGTTGTCAAATACGCAGTTAGTACAAACCCATCTACTTTACCTAACTCTTTATATGGTACTACAATCCAAACTTTCTTGCCAGCCTTTTTTCTAACAGCCAGAAGCTCTCCCTGATCACCTTTAAGGATTATATCAGGATTAGCTACAGTATTCATAACGGACTTATAATCATCCGGATCAATTTCTAAATGGGACGAGCTAATATGGTACCAGCGTTCATGAGTTAATCTGATGGTCACCTTGTTTTTGGAAATAACCTTAGCAAGAAGCATTTCTAAATAATAACATACGAGGTATTATTCATACCTTAATGCAGTAATCCTTCGATAAACTCAGGATCTTCGCGCTACTCATGACGTAGCGCTTCGATTGGGTCTAGTTTGGCAGCGCGGATGGCTGGGGCTACACCAAATATAACTCCCACCAGCATGGAAAATCCAAACGAGAGTGCCACAGACCAAAGGGGGACTGTGGTGGTGAAAAATCTGCCAATAATTAAAGATATGCCGATGCCTAAAATAATACCAATTATTCCTCCTAATCCTGACAAAACCACTGCCTCTATCAAAAATTGATTTCTGATGTCTTTTGACTTGGCGCCCACAGCTTTTCTTAAACCTATTTCCCTGGTTCTTTCAGTAACTGACACCAGCATGATATTCATGATTCCAATGCCGCCCACAATGAGAGAAATTGCCGCTATTCCTCCCAAAGCAGCTGTTAAAACTCCTGTAACTTGAGAAATGATTGATAAAGTCTGTTCTTGTGTTTGGACAGTAAATTCATCTTCCGACAATCTTTTTTGCAAAAGGCTGATAGCTTTATTTTGTACATCTTTAACATTATCTGCGCTACCTGCGGAAATATAAATAGTATTCAGCCTGTCTATGCCGAATTGTCTTTGGGCGGTTTGGAAGGGAATATAGATGGAATTATCAAAATCTATGCCAAATACAGCCCCTCTAGGCCCTAAAATACCAATTACTGTATACTTTTGTCCTGCTACATCAATTGTTTGTCCCAAAGCTTTACCTTCCCCGAAAAGGTTAATTTTAACAGTTGGTCCGATTACTGCCATTTTTTTGGAAGATTGCTGTTCGGACTGTCTGAAAAATCTGCCTTCGGTAAGTTTAATGGTGATAATTTTCCAATAATTTGCTTCCACCCCGAAAACTGCTGCGCCTTTATCTGTTTTATTGCCAAACTTGAGGGTGACATTTCTCTGGATGGCTGCAGAAACTTGAGCCTCGTCTGACAAGTTGTTGCGAAGATTAACAGCATCAGAATAGACTAATCTGTTGGCCTGTATCCCGCCGGGGGAGCGGGCTCCACCAATCCTGCCCGGGATAACAATTAACAAGTTTGAACCCAAGCCTTCAATCTGTGAGGTGATATAGGTTTTAAGTCCGCTGACAAGTGAGATTAGCAAGATAACAGAAGTCACACCAATCACAATACCCAGGATAGTCAGAAATGACCTCATCCTGTTGGCCAAAATGGCAGTTAAAGCTGATTGGGCAGTTTCTAAGATGTCCATATCTGCCCATCTTTCATTCTAATTACCCTTTTGGCATGTTTGGCTATATCGTCCTCATGGGTAATCATGATGATAGTTTTGCCTAACTTGTGAAATCTTTCAAAAATCCTCATGATTTCCGATCCTGATTTGGTATCCAAATTGCCGGTTGGCTCATCAGCCAGGATTATTCCCGGATTATTTACCAAAGCTCTAGCTATTGCCACCCTTTGCTGTTGTCCACCAGACAGCTGATTAGGATGTGAAGCAAGCTTATCGTCTAGGCCTACTTGCTCTAAGGCCTGTTTTGCTCTGTCCATTCTTTCTGATCTGGATAAACCTGCATAAATTAAGGGAATAGCCACGTTATCCATAGCAGTGGTTCTGGGGAGTAAATTAAAAGATTGAAAGACGAAACCGATCTTCTTATTCCTGATTTGTGCCAAAGTATCTTCTTTAAGGTGCGAAGAATCCTGTCCATCCAACTCATATTTTCCGGAAGTGGGATGATCCAAAAGACCAATAATATTCATTAAAGTTGATTTTCCAGAACCGGAAGCACCAATGATAGCCACAAACTCTCCTTTTCTTACCTCAAGACTGATATCTTTCAGGGCTTGTAAAGCTATTTCACCTGTATGATAGATCTTATTGATTCTAGAAAGCTTTACCAATAATGATTGTTTCATTTTCTTCCAAACCCTCCTTAATTTCTACAGCCTGATCTGACCTGATTCCCGGGACAATCTGTTTGGATTTTGCTCTACCATCGGAAAGAACGAGAACAGTGTTATCGTCTCTTAAAGCCTCCGTAGGAATGGTTAAGGTATTTTTTACCTCAGACAGGATGATAGATGCCTGGCCGGACAGACCGTTAATAAAGTTAAGATCCCACCTGTCAAGCTTGATTTTAACAGACACCACTGTGGCGCCGGTTGAAGTAGTTTTGGTTTGCGGCTGGACTTCCACCACCTCTCCCTGCCAAATTTTATCAGGATAAGCATCCAAAGTAACTTCCGTCTTTTGCCCAAGAGAAATTTTACTAATGTCTGCCTCATCAACCTCTGCACTAAAATAAATATTTGAGGTATCAACCATTTTCATAACCACCTCTGTTGCTCCAATTACTTGTCCGGTTACATGATTGACCTGGACAACAATGCCAGAAGTGGGGGAGATAATTAAAGTATCGTTTAGAGCTTTTTGTGCCAGTTTCAAAGAATCAAAAGCATTATCCCTGGTCACCTCAGCAGCTGTTCTTAATTGTCTTTGAGCCATAGTTTCATTGCCAGAGCCGACATTGTCAAACCCACCCATGCCATATTGGGAAAGATGAATATCATCCAAAACTTTATCCACTGCTGCTTGTTTATCACGCAGGGTATTGTCGGCCTGCTGCAGGGTAATCATCTCGTTGGTGTTTTCCAATGCGGCCAGGGTTTGTCCTTCATACACGGTGTCTCCCTCAGAAACGCTGATGGAGGTAATTTTTCCACCTTTGGGGAATTTAAGATCAATTGAGGATTGGCCAGCTAAGCTGCCTGATATGGAAACAGTTTGCTTAATATCGGCTTTTTGAACTGTGGTGAATTCCGGCTGTTTAGGTGCGCTTCTTTGAAAAAAAACAAAAACAGAAATAGCCACCAATGCTATCAGACCTATAACAAATATTTTTTTAGGTATTCTCATACGCCGGCGTATTATACATCAATCTCAAAGAAAAATAAACCTATAGGAATGAGGGGTGATAAAGATCCGCTATTTTCGATGCGTTTCGGTAATCTTTATAATTTTCCGTATGGTCTGGTCCAACTCTCCAGCTACATTCTCAACCACAAAGTCATACTTACCCTGATTAAGTTTCCAGATATTTTGATCTTCGCCCATCCTTTTGTCAATCATCTCGGCAGAAAGGTTTCTCTTGTTTAACCTTTTTAAAATAACATCATCAGAGGTGGTGATATAGATAACCACAATGTTTTCTTTTTTGCTGAAAAAATCCCTGATTTGTCCGGCCCTGGATGGATCCATTTTCCACAAAACATCATGATGATCTAGGACATTTTCCAGCTCTTTTTTGGTGGTGCCATACAAATTTCCACCATAAGTGACGTATTCCAAAAATTCCCCATTTTTGATTTTCCGGTTAAATTCTTCTCTGTTGATAAAGTAATAGTCAACTTTGTTTTTTTCGCCGGGCCTGAGTTTTCGTGAGGTGGTGGTAATCACCTTTCTTAACTTAGGATAGTAGGCTAGCAGGGCCTTTTTAATCGTATCTTTACCAGAGGCAGTTTTACCTGTGAGGACGATCAACATTTAGTTTAGGCTGGTGCAATAGGAGCATTTACAGGAAATAACTCTCATATGGCCTCTAGGTAGAGTTAAACCCTGAATAATCCCACCCAGCATTAATCCTTTTGTTACAGTAAAATCTAAGATTCCGGCATTGGCAAAAGCGGCATAAGTTAACAGTACGGAGAAATTAAACCAGTGATGAAGATGGATCACCCTGCCAAAAACTTGAAATCTGATTACGGGAAAAAACTGCAGCCTTTTGATTTGCAGATTAGGCATCTTCTGCCTCAATTTAGAGGTGGGTAGGGTAGCATATTTAAATGTGTAATAACCCAGTGCTGTTGCAGGTAATATAGACAGATATTCCACTATATTTTTATACTACATGATATAATGGCCAAATGCAAATAACTGATCTAACCAGTACGCTATTAGTATTATCTATCTTAATAATAACAGGCTGCGTAATTTATGTCTCGTATTATCTAGGGAAAGCCTTGAGATCTGTTACCGAACTGGTGGATAATTTGGAGGAGAGTGCGGAGGATTTAAAGTTAATCAAAAATCAGCTTAAAATAAAGGTTGTGACAACTTTTGTGGCGGTTTTGGCAGGACTTTTGGGTAAATTTTTTAAGAGAAAAGGGGGTGAAGTAAGTGGCAGATGATAAAAAGATAGGCGGTTCATTGACAAGCGGAGTAACCGGGGCTGTGATTGGAGCGGCGGCTGCAGCAGCAGCTATTGTCTTATCTGATGAAAAAAGCAGAAAAAAGGCTGAGCAGGCTTTGAAGGATTTACAAAAAAGAGGAGATAAGGTCTTGAAAGAGATTACAAAAAAAGCCATGGATCTATTACAAAAGACAGATAAAGCTCTACCGGCGGGGAAAAAAAGCAAAAAGGCTGGGAAAAGACCGGCAAAAAATAAGAAAGGGTGAATATGGAAAGACTTGTAGAAATTAAGCCGGGAATTAGCGAAATCTATGGCGGATGGAAGGCTAAAGTAAAACCTATTGACTGTGTTGAAGAGACAATGCCCAGTCCTACTGCTGAGCACGAGGCTGCTCATACAGTGGCAGCTCTTTTAACAGGTAGCTGTGTACGAAAAGCCTCAAGAATCCCAGGGCCAGGTTATTCGGGAATAACAGAGCTTAATGGGTTTAATGGGGTGGCTTTTATGGCCGCTCATGCCTTGGGATGTAGTGGTACAGGATATGATCGTTTGGTGGTATCTCAGATGGGACATGATCCTGACTTGCTGGCCGGGGTGGCCAGAGGAGTTCTATCTGGTCATGAGGAAGAAATCAGTGCTGTTGCTTCCTTAATAGAGGTAAAAGAAACTATTTCCGGGACGGAAGCTCTGTGGGTTATGAATAGTGCTAGAAATCCTCAGGCTGAGGTGACAATTATAAATCCCGCAGGAGAAAAAGCAAGACACTTTGTTACAAAAATCAGAGGCAGCCTAGTATTTTTGAGTATTGACTTATAGGGTATTTCTTAGTTATATTGAAACTTACCAATGGAAAGGCCTTTGTGGCAATGGGCACTAATATACGGGGTGATCGGAGTTGTAGTCTATGGACTGATTTATTATTTTGTATTCTCCAAAACTCCGACTCAACAAACCACTCAAACTAACCAAAGTCCGACCGATCAACCATCTACTGCCACCACCAGCTCCCAAACTTCAACCGCTACTGAAGCTGAGCAAAATGTGGTTACTTTGACGCAAGATGGATTTACCCCCAAAACATTAACTGTGAAGGCGGGCACAAAGGTCACTTTTGTCAACAAAAGCGGAGCAACAGCCGCGGTTAACTCTGCTCCTCATCCTGCTCATACTGCCTATCCCCCGCTTAATTTGGGTAACTTCCAAGATGGAGGAACACTTTTTCTAATTTTTGATAAAGCGGACACTTATACCTATCATAATCATCTGAATCCCAGCCAAAACGGCAAAATTGTGGTTGAGTAAGTTTTTTGAATTGGCACAGCATTAACCTTTGTAGGTTAAAATGCTAGACAAGAACCTTAATCAGAATCTGCAGGCTGTCCCAGTTATGAATTGAGACTGGGAGTATTTTCTTTTTTGTTTTTGCCAGGCTTTTTAGTTTCTTTTCTAAATTTATCTTTTCAATTAAATCAGATTTGGTTAATAAAATAATTTCTTCCTTTTCCCAAAGTTTGGGATTAAATTTTTTAAGCTCATCCCGGATGATTTTGTACTCCTTCAAAGGATTGTCTGACTCGCTGGAAATACAATGCAGTAAAAGCCTTACCTTTTCTATGTGTTTTAGGAATTTATGGCCCAGGCCCCTGCCTTCTGAGGCGCCCTCTATTAAACCTGGTATATCTGCTATAACTTTTCCATTAAGCATCCCCAAATTGGGTTCTAAAGTGGTAAAAGGATAATCTCCAATTTTTGCTTGTGCATTGGTAAGCTCATTTAAAATAGAGCTTTTACCGGTATTAGGAAGTCCAATTAAACCAAAATCAGCAATTAATTGAAGTTTTAATGTTAATTTCCTCTCTTCCCCGGGGAGACCGCTTTGGGCAAACCTGGGAGTAGTATTTGAAGAAGATTTAAAAAAAGTATTTCCTCTGCCACCAAGTCCTCCTTTTACCAGCAATTCTTTTTTGTTTAATTCATTTATCTCAATTACTTTACTTTCCTGGTCATAGATTGTTGTACCTAAGGGCATTATTAAAGTTAGATCTTCCCCCTCAGCCCCTGTTTTTCTATTATTTCCGCCCATCTGACCGTCCCAGGCTTTGCATTCAGGTTGCGACAAAAATTTGTTTAACGCATAAAGATCGGATGTAGCTTGCACGTAAACATCACCACCCTTACCCCCATCTCCTCCACTTGGGCCGGCGCCCATTTTAGAATAAAAAGCCACTCTACCTTTCCCACCATGCCCACCTTTTATAGTAATTTCAACTTCATCAACCAACATAAGTTATGTGTATAGTAGCATAATTTATGTGGTATACTGTATCCGTGCAAAATTCCTTTTATGCCAGCGGATTTCTTTACAGTTTAAAAACTCATCAGATTCTCTTACTCCAACCCAGACAAAAAAATGGTATACCTCCTATTTGGTCTATGCCGGGAGGAGAAGGTAAAGAAGGAGAAGAAGCATATCTGGCTTTTCAGAGAGTTATATATAAAATATTCAACTTAAATCTAAACGCTAAGCATATTTATCCTGTTTATGATTACTTCCACGCAACACGTAATAAAGTTAATTATGTATTCTATGCTGAAGTAGGATCAACTAAAACCTTTAATACTCCTAGAGGAGATCTCCTGTCATGGTTTAGCTTCAGTGAAACCTCAAAGCTACCCTTTAATCCTCAAACTAAGCAGGATCTTGTGGTGGGCGAGAGGGTAATTAATGCCAAATGGCGGGATGATGAGGCCAAAAAAACTTCCTAAGTCTCTTTTATGTTAGTAGATGAAGCGGAAATTATTATAAGAGGGGCACAGCCACGTTTGGCGTGGGGTAGGTGGGCAGACTTACTTCGTACCCAGCTAGACTCATTTAAGCCTTTATATGCCATTCCAGACTATTCATCTAAATATGGGGATAAGTATCCAAACTGAAGTTTAGAGGTTACTAGAGCAGTAAATTTATCCCTTTATTTTCCTTTCTGCAATTTGATAATTTTTTAAAGACATAACAACTTGTCCAGGATGAGTAAGTGAGTCTATTAAAGCATCTTCTAGAATCCTGGAAGATTCCCACTCTAAAGGGCTTAATATCTTAATTTTGATTTTTCCGATTCCGAAATCTTGGTCAATAGAGTGTTCATTATAATCTGCTCCAGCCTCGGTAGATGGCCAGACCATAATATTACCGTTCTCATCTACGCATGCTCCAATCATCGAAATTGATCGAGATTCTAGTTCTTTACCAGGCTCATTTCCTACCCACCTAAGACCTGATTTAAAATATAGACCGTGATATATATAAGGTAGTCCCCTCCATTGCCCAAATCCCTTGGGAATAAAAACTCTGGAATCCGGAGGTGTAGGTGTAACTTCTAAATGACCTATACTATGTACACTCACTGGATTACTTTGCGGGTAGGTTACAGCTTTATTTGTCCACCAAACTTGCGTTGCCTGAACATCCCTTTCTTTGGAAATCACTCTTTCTAGCTTTTTAAGCATTTCAACTATTCCTACCCCTTCGGCAATCTTTTTAGCTTTGGCGAAATTTTCAAGGTAGTTTTTAGCGTCCTGTTTATGTTGCCTTTCAGCATCTTCCGCGATTTCTTTAAATTTTCTACTTGCCTTATCTTCAATTCCCATAGCTTGTACCTAAAATGTTTCAGAATGAAACAAGCTCATTTTATCACTTCAGGATTTTGGATTCAAATTCATGAAGACACGAATTTCGCACTTTCTGTCATTCCGAGCGAACGCAGTTCGCGTGGGAATCTAGATTAAGATAGATTGCCACGTCGCTACGCCCCCCGCAATGACAACTGCGAAACTCGTATAAGATAATGCTCCAAGCATAGTTAACTAGTGCTAGACTCAAAGGGTTCAAGCATCCTGTCAGTGGTATCAGAAATCGTGCCTAAATTTGCTGGGGTGGGTGGGCAGACCTAGTTTGTACCCAGATGAAGAAAGTAAATTAGTCCTTATCTGTTAACATGAAATGGTTTACTTAGATCTTTACCATTTAGTTTCAATAAACTATTTGCTGCCTTAAGTTTTCTGCCCAATTTGACAAGACTAGTTTAGCAATAGTACCTTTAAGTTAGTACTGCTCGTCTCAGTATGCCTACAGAAATAGTTTCTAACCATATACCTTGTCAGATTGAGCCTTGGATAGGTCCTGAGGGTGATGAAGTAGCTTTCTTTAATGCTACTCTCGCCAAAGTTAACGGTCATACTGTTCTTCTTGGTAGGATTGTCGTGGAAGAAACTTTGCCTGGACAGGTTGATATGAGTCCCTTCCTTGGTGTGGTTGTAGAAAACGGAGGTGGCTATGCAGAAAGGGTAAAGATAATAGATTTATCGCCTTGGCGTAGGAAATTAAGAGTAATAAATATTGAGGATTTTCGTTTAGGAGAAGTAGACGAGAATGGTTCTGCTCTAGCTGGAATTAATGTTGTTGTAGGTACAAGAAAGGGTGACCCGTCTCCATTTCCGGGGATTGCAGTTATCAGAAATCTTCACAGGCCTGATGACATTGAAATTGAGGAAATGTTTGTTTTAAAAGAAGAAGAAGGTAAAAATACTTTGATTACCTCAAAAGCTTCTAATCCCCTTGTTGAGGGATTTTATAGACCTGATGGAGAAAAGTTCAATCATGTTTTTGCTCATTTTACCTATAATAGGGCTACTGAGGAACAAACTGTATCTTATGAATATATTGAGCACCCTCCAAAGTATGGAAGGGAAAGGATGGGCTTGACAGGACTTCCAATTGAATTGCCAACCCAACCTGGAGAAGAAAGCAGGCAGCTATTTATAGTGCATGGAAGTAGACCTAGAAGTTATATAAGCTTTGAATATGGAATTGGAAGAGCAGTAAGGATTGTTGATAAAGAAGGTAAAGTTAGATGGATTGCAGAAAAAAATGCTTTACTGCTACCTGTAGAAGTCAACAGACCTAGATTCTTTGATAAACGCCCCCTTTACTCTACCGGTCATGTTACTCAGGTGGATGAAAATGGAGATGCCTGGTTGATAATAGCTGCTAGTTATAATGATGAGGCAGTAGCCAAAGTTACTTACAGTAAAGAAGAAGTTATTAAACAACCAATAGACCCTGTTTCCACCCGGGTTCCTAATGCAGCATAGGTTCTTAAGTTCTAAAACGAAGTGCAGCACTTCAGGTAAAATCTAGTACCTGAAGGAGGTGTATTAGTTTGGATAATTACAAGCATTTAGGT
>MFDM01000014.1:0-8061 GCA_001776905.1 Candidatus Daviesbacteria bacterium RIFCSPLOWO2_01_FULL_39_12
CTGATACTTTAGTATTTGATATTACAGATCAAGATACTCAAGTTACAAAAGGCGGGATAACCCTCAGCTATTGGACAGGGGCTTTAGGGGTAGTTTATACCAGGTTTGATAATGTGGTGGTCACATCCCTGGCTCCACCCCCACCTGCTAAAACTCCACTCATAATAATTCCAGGGATAGGTGGGTCTGAGTTAAAGGTAAATCAGGATACATTCTGGTTAAAAGATGACGGGCATGGGGGGATATATAATCGTGCATATTCCAAAGATGAGAAAGTCTGGGTTAATGAGGGTGAGGCTGCACAACCGGGGGATGATGATTATTTTGATATCTTAAGGATGAAGGAGGATGGAATAACAGCTGAGGCTGATATTGGAATGACAGGAAATCTGGTAGCTCGAGCATACCAGGAAATGATAGATTTCTTCATTTCAAATAGTTACCAGCTCAATAAAAATTTATTTGTATTCCCTTATGATTGGAGAAAGGATATCTCAGATACCTCCCTACTTTTGGATCAAAAAATTCAGGAAATAAAAGACCAAACAGGAGCTGATGAGGTGGATATAGTGTCTCACTCCATGGGAGGCCTGGTAGCCAGAAATTATATAGCTGATCCAACCAAAGCCCAAAATGTCAGAAAATTATTTGCTATAGGTACCCCACATTTAGGTTCAGTAAAAACTCTTAAACAATTTCAGTATGGGGAATGTTTAACTCCAATTCCTGTCTCAACAGGTCCAATATGCCTCGGAATAGCAAATTCTGAAGTAAAAGATGTATTACAAAATATGATTGGTGGTTATGAATTAGCTCCTTCTAAAACTTATTACACAATTTATTCCGGCCAAGATAATGAGCATCCTCTTCCTTATGCTGATTTGAGGGATATTGATAACAATGGGGTCACAGGGGCTTTAAATTATGACCAGACAAAAGTTCTATTAACCAATTTAGGTCACAATACCTCTCTTTTTACACCCAGCGAATCTTTTCATAATCTTGATGATAATTTATCTAATCTAAATGGTGTTGATGTCATCAATATTGTCGGTTCTGGTCTGGCTACTCTTGGACAAATAATCGAAAAATATAGTTTCAATTTTTCCGGTGTAAAAATTCCTCATAAAGATGAATCTATGATTAATGGAGATAATACTGTGCCGCTACTTAGTGCAGCTTTTGGTTCAGATAAAATTTATTACACAAAACAGGAACATGGCAATCTAGTCTCCAATGATCCTGCCTTAAATTTAGTTAAAAATATCTTAAATGGGAATAATACTCTGCCAGAAGGTGTATCAACCGAACCATATAAATTAAGAGGTTTTTCTCTTTCTGTCCATTCTCCGGTTAATATCCATGTATATGATCAAAATGGTAATCATACAGGTCCAACAGCTGATGGATATGAAATAAATATTCCTGGGAGTTCTTATGACAGCCTGGATGATGCCAAATTTATCTGGTTACCGGAAGACGGAGTTTATACTGTTAAATTCGAGGCATTAGATGAGGGTAGTTTTGATTTTAAAATCAGGAGATATGAGAATGATGAAAATACCGAGACTATTTTATATAAGGAAATATCATTAACTAAGGATACAGAAGGAGAAATTTCTTTTGATACAAACTCATCCCAGCTTCCAATTTTAAAGCTTGATGAAAATGGTGATGGAATAATTGATGAAGAAATCAATAATTTTAGTATTTTGGAAGGAGAAACAAATTATGATTACACACCACCTGTAATTTCATTTGATGCTAATCCCAAAACAATCTGGCCGCCTGATGGCAAGTTAATTGATGTAAATGTAACAGGTACAATTACTGATGCAAATCCGTATTTGGTAACTATTAAGGTAGGTGATGAGTATAACTTAGTGGAACCATCCATCACCACCTATCATCAGACAGACATTAATCAGATTATTAAGCTGGAAGCATCCAGAAGAGAGGACGATAAGAATGGAAGATCATACAAAATACATATATTTGCCACGGATTTGGCTGGAAATACCACTTTAGTTACACAAGAGGTTTTAGTTCCTCATGATCAAAGAAATCAGAAATAGATTATCTTTTTAAGACCATCTTAAATAATTTCCAAATTCCCCAAATTACTACAAACCAAAAGATAATATCTAAAAATAAAAAGAGATAATTAGTACTCGCTTGACCAAATAAAACATACGTACCGAATTTAAATGGTAACCCCGCTTGTCGATAAGAAGGATTTATCATAGCCTCAACTATGGTTACCCCGAAAGTTACCACCACACTTAACCCTAAAATAATAAAGAATTCCTTTTTAGACATATAAATTTAAAATAACATTATTCTTTTATATTCACAATAGAGTATTTACTTAACTGCCACTATTTCAAAGGCTTTGTTACCATCCAGAAAATTAACAGTTAAAAGTTTGGGCAAATTTTGGGGAAAATCTCCGCTTTTTCCTATAAAAAGCATTTTCTTCCCCGGATTTTGCTTGACAATATCTTCAAACTTTGTACCTTTATCTCCCAAATCCGGAAAATAAAGGGGAACCTTTTTTTGCTCGCCATTGCTCGCAAAATAGAACATATCAAATCTTAATACCCATACCCAGTCATTTGTCTCATATCTTTTTAAATTTGGATCATTTTGATATTTTTCAGGAGGATAATTCAAATAAAAAAGCGTGAACATATGAGGCTCACCATATGTTCTGGAAAAAACTATTAGGTCATACTCATCCCTGTGTTGGGCAATATAATTAACTGCTTGTTTGTATCCATACTGCCAATCTTTTGAATATTTGATTGGATAAATTTCATAATAGTTGTAAAGATAGTAATAGATACTAATTACTACTATTAAGATAGTTAGGATGGAGGCTACATTAATTATCACTTTTCTTTCTAGCTTTAACCATACCCAGAATTTATAAAAACCAAAGGCTGAAACTAACTGATAAAAAGGATTGGCAATCAGAGTTCTTAATGCATGCGGAATACTATCTCCTGTCACAGCTACAGGAAGATAAGCTAATAAAACCCACGACAGTAAAAGATTTTTAAATTTATGTTTCAACCCGAATAGCCCTAATAGCCCCAACAGCAAAAATGGCGCCTGGAATAAATAAAGTTCGCCCATATTTTGAACATGATGCTGTTTGTGAGGTGCGCCGGAGATAAATAAAAACTGCGGTGTAAAATGAGCCAGATAATTTCTGGCAAAATAAAAGGAGAGGTAGGTAAGTTTATTGTGGATAAGCCTGGGAAGAGGTGGCGGCAACTGGGAGTTTCCCCTATTTTCATTGATCCTGGGGATTAACCCCGCCTCATCGGTAATACTGACCAATTTATACCTGGCACTTCTTTCCCCGCTCAAAAGATATGGTGTTAATGGAAGCATAAGAATTGTCAAAACAATAATTGATAAAAGAGCTGCTTTTTTAAATTTAATAAAAGTCTTTCTATAAAGAATGAAAACTGCCACTAAGAATAAAGGTGTAAAAATCCTGGCGGAATTGTAGGTAAAAATTGCTAAAGCAAATGGAACCATGGAGATTATCAACCACTTATTGTCTTTAAAACCTTTTACTAAAAGCCAAATACCCAATGTTATCCAAAAAGTGGCAAATGACGATTCAAAAGATGCCCTGGTTAGTTGAATATGCCAAGGGGAAATTGCCAGTAAGAATGCTGCTATTAAACCTATGAGATTATTGGCAAAAAGTGCCCTCCCTAAAAAGAAAGTCATCAGCACAGTCAAAGTTCCATAAATTACAGGAGTTATCCTTGTACCAATCTCATTTAAACCAAAAATTGAAATTGCCGGAATACTAAAATAAACTTGCACTGGTAATTTATATTCACCATAAGCTTTAAAATGGCTAGGTAAAAACTGATTCCATTCATCTTTGCCTGTTTTTAAGATTGAGTAAGCATTATAGGCAATAGAGACTTCATCCCAATTCAAAGATGGTGGTATTTCATCTACTCTATAAAATCTCAAAAAGAAAGATAGCACTATCACTATTAAAAGTGCCGGGATATAAAAAATTTTCATCAATATATTAATGTTAGCAATTTAGTCAGGGTAAGTAAATCTAAAGACTGTGGGGAATTTGTTTCGCTATGTCTGACTCTTTCTTTGCTTTAGGGTTAGTAGAGTAACCCTTCAGACTCACGTTTCCCTGTCTATCTTTTATCTCAAATTCAAATTTTAAAAAATGTTCTGTAATTTGCTGCTCGGAAATTGCCAAATTATCACCTATTAAAATTTGCTCCTCATAGACATCCTTTTCCCAAAAAATTGGCCTTGCCTCAATATTATCCAGGCTGTATTTCTCTTCAAATTCTAAAGAGCTATAGTACTTATTTCCTACTAACACTTTAAGCGTTTGTTGTAATTTAGAAGGATCATATCTTTTAAGGTAGGCTATTCTTACTCCGGCACCCAAGTCTCTAGAATTATCAACCACAAACTTTTTTTGAGAGAAATTTTCATTCTGCTCTATAAATTCAAGTAATTTTATATAAGAGTAGCCGAAATTCTCTGCCCTTTCGTATTTGAATAAAATAAAATATGAAGTATACAAAGATACAATTGAAAAAAGTAACATTACTATTACCAATCCAAATCTAACATAAAAATAAGGAATCCTCATCAAAATACTGTAAATTCCAAAGGCTATAATAAAGCTGACCGACCATAAAAACTCTAAAGTACGCAGTGTATAAAAGGGATCCCTGGTTAAACTGGCCGGTATCGGGCTTATTGCAATAATTAGAATCAGTATTTTAATAAATTCCAAGGATTTATTTTTAACTAAATAAAATATTCCCGCAAAAAAGGGTACCACCATCCAGCTATAAAAAACGCTTAAATTCGGTATAGAACGCGCCTGTTGCGGATCAGCTTCAAAAAATAAATTCTTAGGAGAAAAGTAGGTTATATACTGGCTGGAAAATTCTCTTATTACATATAAAAATCTACCAAACGGAAGATTTCTTAAATTCTCTCCCTGTTTAAGAAAGGTTTCTTCACTAAAATAATTTACTTGTTCTAATCTTCTGGTAAATGCTCCTGATTGTAATACCATCAGATGAGGCAGTAAAGTTGCAATAAATACTGCTGTACCTAAAATTAACCACCCTTTATTTTTAAGAAATTTCTTAAAAAATATAAGAATAAATCCTACGAAGAAGAAAATGCTTATTAATCTTTCACTATAATATGCATGAGTTGTCATCCCCAAAAAAAATGCAGCAGGAATAAAAAAGCTGATCTTTTTTAAAGAAAGTATAAAAAAATAAATACTTAGGACAAATAAAGCCAGTCCTAAACTCGCTTCTGTACCAAAACGGGTAAACAGTATCGACCAAGGCGCAAATCCCACCACAATCGCTACCAACACTGCCAGTTTAAAATTTCTCTTTGATCCGAAATATGCAATTAAAAAGCTGCAACATACTATAATAAATCCGGAGAGAGCTGAAACCAGATGAACTGCAAAAATATTTGTTCCAAATAGCTGAACAACTGGTACTAATAAATAGGTATAGAGGGGTGCTTGAAAAGATCCAAAGGATCGAAAAATAACAGGATAGCTTTGACCATACCTATCCTTGCCTGTTTGCGAAAGGGAATATGCATTATACCCCATGGATGCCTCATCTATATTTAAACCGAATGGGATCTGATCAAGCTGATACAAACGTATAAAAAGAGCCGAGAATAAAACTATAAAAATGAGGACAATCTGTTTGATATTCATGATTTGGGCATTTTATTTTTAAATATATTAAGAAAAGAGATTAAACCAAAGGCTATTAACACATTTATAAATGGGAAAAAAAGTACCGGCCCCAATGAATAAGCAGGATTTAAAAGCATACTTATCAATGCCGCTGAACTAAGATAAGTTCCCACCACTTTGTAATATTTTAAAATCGAAAAGAATCCTAAAATAAATGGAAATAGTAGAAGCCAGGAATATTTTTCAAATTCTCCTGTTCCTCTCTCTCTTGGATGGGAAGCAAAGAAGTAGAGATTAATATCCAAATTAGAAAATAGATTTTTTTCCAGCTTTAGGATTGGTAGGCTAAGATATTTGTATGCTTTTTGGCTAAATCTGTTGGTGAACAATAAACCCAGCTCGTCGGCATAAAACCCGTGTCTTCTATTGAGTTGCGACAGATCTTGTGGAGAAGTTATAAAAATATTGGCGTCAAAACCAACTCTGAGTGTGAGGAAACTAATCAGCAGGAAGATAAATATTAATATCAAAAGCCGGTGAATTTGAAATTTATCAACCAGTTGTTTAAAGAGAAGAAAGCTCAAAATTACCAAAAGTATTCCCACCACAAGATTATCTTTGAAGATTCTCCATATCCAGAAATTGCCAAAAGTTATAGCCAAAATCAACAAATAATGAGTTTGTATTTTAGAAAACAGCATTTCTATTTAAAAAATTTGCTTTTTATTATTCCCAATTTATGTAATCTATAAAGCACTATAATCCAAAAAGTTTCTATGATAAATTTGGTACCTTTAATAAATTGTATTGATGAAGCTTTCTGATGATACCTGGTAGGGATAGGAATCTCACCTATTCTGAACTTGAAACTTAAGACAGAGATTGCCATCTGTTGATCAAATACAAAGTCGTTAGAAAATCTTTGAAAAGGGACTGTATTTAAGACTTCAGACGAATAAGCTCTAAATCCGGAAAAATGCTCTGTAAAATTTACTCCCAAAAGAATATTCTCGACAATACAGGTAATTCTGTTGACATAATATTTCAGTTTTGGCATACCACCGGATAAAGCTGATTCCCTATTCTGGACTCTTGAACCAAACATAAAATCAAATCTTTTTTGTATGATAGGCCTGATTAACTCCTCTATTAAAGAAGCATCATATTGATAGTCGGGGTGCAACATCACCACAATACCGGGATTTAGCTTCAATGCCTCCCAGTAACAGGTTTTTTGATTTCCTCCATAACCTAAATTATTGGGATGGGTAAAAACAGTAATCCCCAATCTTTTGGCAACATCAACTGTATTATCTGAGCTATTATCGTCAACTAAAATGATTTTTTCCCTTAAGTATTTTGGGATTTCATAATAGCTATCCTGTAAGGTTTGAGCAGCATTAAAGGCTGGCATAACTATAACTACATTTAAATTTTTCATCATAATCCTACCGCGTAAAAGGCAGGTCTACCATTATAATAGTTAAATACTTTTTTTATTTTATTTTTATCAATAGAATCTATAGGTAAAGACCAGGAACTTGCAATGATTAATGTATTTTTTAAACCATGATCTTGCCTCCAATCAACTTTTCTAATGGAGAATTTATCGAAAATAACCTCTCTTATCTTTTCACCTCTCCTATACTCCTTTTGAAATTTTGACGGAGGATAATTGCCGTAGTAAGCAAGATAGTAGTGAGCTGCTGTCCCTATCACAGGAGCAATATCTCCAAATAAAGGATCAAAAATAATTTGATCATAATTTTGATACTGGGACCATGCATATCTTGTAACTTGCTCAAATGGGTAATGCATAGATTCAGACTTTTCAAAGGGATAATTAACCGTATATATGTGTATAAAATATACAAAATTAGCAGCTATAACCGTTATAAGTATAGAAAAAAATACAAAAGTAAATTTATACATTTTTCTTTTAAGTGCATTTAGGAGAAAGTACAAACCGACAGCTGTTATAATATTTAACATTGTAAAAACCATAATTGATCTGTGAGGACTGTGTTCCTCAAATGTTAAGCCGGAAGGTATCATCCCAATAATAATCCACGCCATCATAAATTTCTTTCTAGCTGATAAATTGTTCAAATTCAGCAAATAATAAATGCCTAAAAGTAGCAATGGTAGTTGAAATAAATACAATGGACCCATTCCCAGTGGTCCCTGATTAGTCAGATCTAATCCATACCCGAATAAATACATTAGATCAAATTGATTTAAATATCTTGTCAAACTAAAATCTATGAGCGCTTTATAATTGTAAAAAAATGGCATTATTGAGGATTCTTTCG
>MFDM01000014.1:8074-42762 GCA_001776905.1 Candidatus Daviesbacteria bacterium RIFCSPLOWO2_01_FULL_39_12
AAAAAGATTAGGGGGGTAATTATTTTTTTTGAAAACTTAAATTCTCTTCTAAAAATAATCAAGAAAGAGAGTATCAATAGTGGCATCAAAATTGCATGAGAAAAATATGTATACATTGCTATTGCGAAAGAAAGAGATGCGAAATAAAGCCATCTAGCGTGTGTCTTTTTCTCTACAAATATAAGTAAAAAAGAAAAACCTAAGAGCATGAAAAAAATCCCTGCCCCATTTTCAAAGCTTTTTCTGGAGAAAAATATCTCAAATGGAGCAATAGCAGTTAAAAATGCGCTGGCTAAAGCTATATTGGCATTTTTTAAAAGTTTTAAAACAAATATAAACACTGACGGGATGATTAGGCTGCCAAAGAGGGCTGCCGGAAGTCTAACAGTTGCCTCTCCCGGACCGAAAACTAAATAAAAAATACTGGTTATATAAGTATAGAAAGGTGACTTGAAATCATTGACCGATTCAAAAATAGTTGGTAAGAAATTTCCATAGATATCTTTTCCTGTCTGAGCAATAGAGATAGCGTCATAAATTTGTGATACTTCATCATGGTTTAAATGAACAGGATATTTATCCAATTGATAAAACCTCAAAAATATCCCAAAAACTGTTAAAAGAAGCAGTGTATAAGTTAATTTATACATATCTTGTTTAGTATAAGGTAAGCCGCATTTTTTTCATTGTTATCCTGGTATATTTTTGATACTTTAACTTCCAGCTTATTTTTAAGCTTATTAAAATCCCTTTCTCCTAAAAATAATGTATACTGCTCATTGCCACATTCATTAAAATTATTATCCGATTTAATAATTTTAATGTTACCCATATCATACTGAAGAAATCTGTAGGGTGTATCATTGTTCAGATATTGATTAGTCGGATTAATCGAGGTATACCACCCAATAAGAGGAGTTATATCAGATATAATATTGTCTGAGATAGCTACAGCTGATTCTTGAGATAGCTTATCAACATCATCAATAATGGATTTTACCCAATAAGGTCTTGTATCTGCTGCTTTTTTAATTTCCAGTGGGGTATTAAATAATGTAGTGATGATCTCAAAAATTACAAAAAAAATTATCAACGTTGAAATTAATTTATTCATTTTTATAAAACCGATTGCAATAATGAGCGCCATAAATGGTAAGGTTAATGTTAAAAGCTCTAAATTTATCGATGGATAAAAAAACAAGGCAGGAAAGGTTAATATTAAAAATAGCCAAAATATTAAGCTTAATTTACTTCTTTCTTTAACTACAGAAGCAATGCCGATAAATAGCGGGATTATTAATGCTTTTGGCCATGCACCCAAAGATTTAAAATTAAAAATTCCAAAGGTATCAAATTGTCCAAAAAATATTGATAAGTTAAAATGTGATATCCAGTGTAAGAAACCGACAGTTATAAAATGCAGCTTATTAAATAGTGCTCTTTCCCAAAATGGATTCCAACCTGATTGAATCCCCTCACCTCTAAGAGTATTTATTCCATTACTGATTGTTAAGTTTGAAATAATAGAAAAATTATTTTCCAGCAACGATCTTTTTGCCTGAGAATTTGTCAAGAAAAGGAAAATTCCTATCAATATAACTGCGGAACAAGCAACTAAAACCGTTATTTTCTTTGGTTTTGATTCCTCTTTTTGTAAAAGCAATGCGAGGCAAACATATGGCAAAAGAATAAAAAATGCTAATTTTGATGTAAGCACTATAAAAGTTAAAATCGATACTACCAATAATATATTAATACTCTTTTGAATTATTAAATAAAAAAGTATTGCAAAAAGGAGCGTCAGAACTATTGTTTCATTTGGTATTCTTGATAAAAAAATAAGCGGGGGAGAAAAGGCAATTAAAAATGCAGCTAAGAAAGCAGTTGACTGATTTAGACCAAATCTTTTTGAAATTTTGAAAACTACCGGAATGATAAATGTTCCAATAATAATAAAGGGTACCCTTGCTCCAAATTCTGATTTTCCAAATATTAGTTCTCCTAAAGCAGTGATATAGGAAACCACAGGAAACTGATAATCCTCTTGCGCGTTGAAAAAAAGCGGCATTTGTCTACCCAACTCATCTCTACCTTCTGTAGCCAACCTAAATCCACGATCAGCCAACCTTGCTTCTTCTGAAGTAGGAATAGGAAAATCAATAAGTATTACCCTAACTATGAATCCGAAAAATAGTATAACTCCTAATATGGATATGCTATTTCTGTTCATTTCTTATTTTGTTTAAATGATAAACTGTAGTAAGGCATGTTAAGATCTATTTTTTTAAATCCTTCCTTTTGGAGCAAATATAAATCAGATGAATATGAAAGCACCACTCCATATTCCGGAATAGCTCCTTCATGTTCCCATTTTTTTAGACCGGACGGAAAATAAACCAATTCAAAAAACCTGGCACCTTCTCCTTCTTTACCAACCACTCCTCTTTGGATAACCGACTCCAAATTTAATTCTTTTGATTTTTCTGCTAGGTTTTTATATGCTTGATACGCGCCAGAAGGAAAATATTCCCTTGCCCTCGAGGGATATTTAAACCACCAGTCATAAAGAAATTCTGAAAAATTTAACATTATTACTATCAGTGCTAAAAATGCGATTTTTCTAGAGTGGTTTCGAATAGATAAAACTGCTCTAAATCCTAAAGAGGAAATGACAATATAAGAAGGGATAAGCATCATCAATCTAGAAGCTCTATGAACCGAATCTACTAAACTGTAAAGAAGAGGTGATAAAAAAAAGACAACCAAGATTAAATATAATATTGGTTTCTTGCTTTTAAAGACTTGAAAGCAGCCTATTAGAAAAAGTGGTAAAGTTGCCAAAAGAAACATTCCATGCCGGCCCGTGGTATGAAAAGGAACACTGTCGCCCATAAGATATAGGAAAGTTAAATCAAATGAAGATAGAAAAGGAAGAAAAAAATCTTGATACGAATCCGAGATTAACGGTCTGGCACTTCCAAATATAGCACCGGGATAGGTATATTTAGAGAAATATAATATCGCCATAAAAGGAAAAACTCCGGCAATAAATATTAAATTTGCATTTATAATTTTCCTTAAATTTTTAAAATTCAGAAAACTTATGTAGACCAAAGTTAATAAAAAAAGTATAGGTAACACCAAACGCATACCATTATATGAGTAAAGACTTATTCCTAGGCAAAATGCAGAGAAAGCTAAATTTTTTAATTTTTTGTCCTTTTCATACTTAAAAAGAAACAGTAGCCAGGAAATTACAAAAGGTAGTAATGCTATATTTTCCAGTGCTAAATGAGATTGGATCATAATAATGGGAGTTGTAACAAACAGCAAAGCACCAAATAAAGCACTCTTAAAACCCAAAATCTCTCTTATTAGAACAAAAAGCAATATTAAGCTAACCAGAGCAAAAATTACGCTGGCCAATCTCAATGTAAAAAAAGATGCTCCAAATAATTTAAAAATTAAAACAGTGGAGTAAAAAGTGATAGGCTGTTTCCAATCTGTTTGTTGAAATGTTGCAATAAATAGGGGTAAAAATCTTCCCTGTTCATCTTTTAGAGTTTTCGAAACGAGGATAGCATTATAACCTATTGAAGCTTCATCACTATTTATACCGGGAGGAATCTCTGTTAACTTGTAACTAAGAAGTAAGCCCGCGAAAATTAAAAAAAGGATGGATATAACAACAACTCGTAACGTATAAATTTACACCTCCTTAACTACTACATCTAAGATATTTTTGGCGAATCTATCTTTGCTAAAAATTTCAGATCTTTTTTTTGCTTTCATACTCATTCTTTTACCTAAACTTGGACGATTTATTAACTCCAGTGTGAAATTTTTAAGCTCCTCAATCTCGTTCCATAAATATCCATTCACTTTGTTTTCAATTATCTCTTTAGCCCCTCCTTTATTTACAACTACCGGAATGCAGCCTGATGCCATAGCCTCAACAATTGTTATTCCAAAATGCTCCATCTTTCTTGGGTCTGATTCCTGGTAACCTGATGCATGCCAATAAATTACCGACTCACCAAATAATTTTTTTAAATCCTCAAAAGGTAAATTAGGATGAATGGAGATTTTGTACTTATTTCCTTCGTGTCTTAACTCGTCTATATAGTCTTTATCTCCATCAGATGCAGCACCCACCAGATGGAGACTCCAGTCATTTAAATTATTCTCATCAACTAAAGATTCGAAAACATTAATTAAAATTTGGTGTTTCTTATCCTTTAAGTAACCAAAGAACCTTCCCACCGAAATTATTTGTTTTTTCTTTTTCAAAGGTTTAAAAAAATCTGTGGAAACAGGGGGGTAAATAACTTTACCGTTCACAGGCCATTCTTTCTCTATATAATCTTGGGTAAATTGAGAGTTATAGATCGCCATATGCCAGGAAGACAGTTTAATTTTTCCCCAGAAAGAACGTGCAGTAAGGTTTGGAAAAGGCACTTGGAAGTGGAGAAAACTTTTTTTTGCTGTTGAGAAGAAAATACTTCCATCGGTTAGATAAAACAACCCGTCAAATTGTCTCAAAAAAAATAATCTTTCAAAAAAAGAGCTGTTTTTTCCAATCGGTGCTTTCAAAAAGTTTATTTTAGTGAAACTTATATCATGAAGTTTTTGTATTTTTCGCTTAATATTTTCGGCGCCAATCTCTTCCAGATGGTTATCCAGTAATACAAATACCTCATACTTATCGGACAAAACTTCGGCAGCAGTTAAAATATATTTTTCTCCACCCCCCGCAGTGTCTAAGTAAGGACTGTAAAATGCAATCTTCATGGATATTTAAAACCATCCTGAAGGAGCTTCTCGTCGATCTTCTGGTAAGTGTTTTCCAAAGGTGTATCCTTCTGCATCTCCCAGACTCTGACATAAGTTATATACATGGAAATCACCTGTAACATGGAATCAATTACCCCAATCGTACCTGAGAAAAATCCTCTTCTTTTTATACCTTGGTTAAAAGTTTCTGTAAATAAAATTCTCAAAAATCTCCATTTACTCATCTTTGGATGGTTAACATTTACTCTTAACTGAGCTTCTATTTTTGACCAATCCATTACTTTTTTCATAAACTGATCCACTCCTCTGTGAGTTAAATGAAGTAAGGAATTCTTAGTATACCCCAACTTTCCTTTAAACTTCGGTTGCTCGTGTATTTCTCCTACCCACTTTTCAAAATCCTCCCTTTTGAAAAGCCTGATTACCCAATCCGGCCAAAAAGGACCGTATTTTACTTCTTCCCCAAAAATAATGTTCTTGCGGGATATTGCATGGGCCGAGTAATCTGCGAACGTTATCAATACCTCTATTTCTCTCTTTAAATCATCCAATATTCTTTCGTCGGTATCAACATACAATACCCAATCACCACTAGATTTATCAAATGCTTTATTTCTTAAGCTGGCAAAATCCAAATCTTTAAAAGTAAAGATTTTGTCAGTATATTTTTTGGATATCTCCAAAGTTAAATCCTCTGATCCATTATCAGCAATAATAATCTCATCTGCCCATTTAACTGACTCCAGACACGCTCTAATTTTGTCCTCTTCATTTTTTGTTATGATAATTACGCTTAGCATAAGGTTAAAAAATTTTGTCTTTAAATTTTTTCCAAAAACCTTCTCTGGATGGTGCTCTATTAAACCACCAGTCTAACTCTTGCCCGCTCTGTTTTTTTAATACACGAAGCTCGTTAAGGTTAATTTCTTCTTTTTTAAACTTTTCAATTTCCCATACCTTCAAATATACTAAAAGGAAAGAGAATGATTGAAGTAAACTTAAGGATAATCCGTGTAATCCATCCAAATAGCCTTTATTTGCAAAAAATCTGGAAAGAAATTCTCCTGTTGGCTTTTTGATAAGGTCTTGCCAATTAAACTGATAACCATCTTCTTTCAACTCTTTTGCTTCAATAGTGGTATAGCGGTTCAATCTTTCTGCAAATTGAGAAATTGTTTGATAGTTGTGATGAGTAATAGCCCACTCCTCCTTGGCTTCTAAATCTAGACCTTCACCTTTAACTTGCGGGGGCTTATGAATTTTATCACTCCACTTTACGGCTCCCTTTTTAAAAAACCTAATGTTAAAATCTGGCCACCACATGGCAGCCTTCATCCATTTACCGAAAATGATATTTTTTCTGGGTATTCTGACATAATTTATCTGTTTTAAATGTTGAGCTATCTGAATAAGTCTGGTTTTTAAATTTTGATTTATCTCCTCATCTGGATCTAGAACTAGAACCCATTCATTCACAACTTTAGAGATAGCAAAGTTTCTGGCAGGCTCAACATAATCCAACTTTTGGTGGAAAACTATTTTTGCTCCCATTTTTCTGGCAATCTCTACGGTCTTATCCTCAGAGTGCATATCGCAAACAATGACTTCATCCGCCCAATCGACAGACTGTAATGCCTGTCCAATTCTAGCCTCATCATTTAAAGTATTTATCACAACTGATATACTTGGAGCCATCTACTACATCTTATCAGTAAGGTCAATTGAAGTAAAATGTCTTTAAGACCCATTATTAATAATCTCTTGGATAAATTAACAGCCTACACAAAATTACCCATATTCCCGGTCATTTTGCTAATATTTATTATTACTGGAATCTATTATAAATTAGTTATTTTTGGAAAAATTCCTTTACCGGCTGATCTTTTAGTTGCCAGTTATTCTCCCTGGTTTGATTACTATAAATTACCTGTACAAAATCCACTAATATCTGACGCTTTCTCACAATTTTTCCTTTGGAAACATCTGGCAGTAGATATTTTTAAAAGTGGTAACTGGCCCTTATGGAATCCCTATTCATTTATGGGAACTCCACTTTTAGCAACTTACCATTCAGCTACTTTATATCCACCAAATCTCTTACTACTCCTTCCTAAATATTGGGGTTGGGGATTATTTATTTTTTCCCAAACATTAATTGCAGCTCTAACTTTAAATTTACTGCTCTCACTTTGGGTTAAATCTACCTTAGCACGAATAGCAGGTTCAATCATTTTTGCTTTGGGGGGACTGATGACTACCTGGTTGGAACTGGGAACTGCCGGGCATGCGATAGCCTGGCTTCCTCTAATAATTTATTCAATTGAGAAATTTTCTCAAACTACAAAATTTAGATTCTTTTTGCTTTTGATTTTCTCAATGGTTTTACTATTTTTAGCAGGAAATGCTCAAATTACTACATTTTCTTTTTTTATTGCCCTCTTATATGGACTGTTTTGTAATTTCAAGGTATCAAAAATTTCTCATCTAAATTTAATTTATCTCTTATTAGCTTTCATACTTATGGCTGCTTTAGTATCACCACAACTTTTACCAAGTTTTGAACTTACAAGTAAGTCAATTCGCATAAATGAAGGTTATATTGGTGAATTCAATTATGGACTTTTAACGACCAAAGATGCATTTAAGTTTTTCATGGCAGACTTTTGGGGTAATCCGGTCACTAGAAATTACTGGGGCTTTTTGAATTATGCCGAAACAAGCGGTTTTGTCGGCAGCTTAACTTTACCTCTCTTACTTTTTTCTCTTGTTTACCTAAAGAAAAATGTAAAGGTGGCATTTTTTTTATTGCTTTGTTTGACCTCTTTAATTCTCAGCTTTGATAATCCAATTTCTCAATTTTTATACAGAACAGAAATACCGTTACTTACCTCATCTTATGCCAGCAGAATGCTTTTTGTTAGCGTATTTTCTATTTCGATATTAGCTGCTTTTTCTTTAAACCAAATAATTCTCCGAAAACAAGAAGGTAAGTTAATAAAAACTGTTATCTGGTCATGGGCAGCAGTGATTGGCTGCCTGCTTGGTTTACTCCTAACATATTATCAATTTAATCAAATTTATAAGAGCTCATATGCAAAGGATGTTTTGGCTACCTATCTTAGCCGTAGCGACTTAAATGTCCCTCTTCTAATAATTTCAGCCAAAAATTCTTTACCTGCATTTATTCAATACTCTCTTGTTTTATTAATTTTTTTGATAATAAAAATTTCCCCGTTAAAAAAATTTGATGAGAAAAAGCTGAAGTTCTTTTATATACTATTCACGCTTTTTATAATTTTAGATTTAAGCAGATACTTTTTAAAATTTAATCCATTTGTTGACCAAAATATCATTTTTCCTGAAGTTTCTGAGATTAAAATTCTTCAAGAAAAGGAGGGTGTTTTTAGGGTAGGCAGAGAGCATGCAGAAATTCTCCCCCCAAACACCTGGATTGCTTACAATCTACAAACCTATGAAGGCTACGATCCTCTTTATTTATTGGAATATGGCGAATTTATGAATTTTTTAAACCTGGGGAAATTTGAGACTGGTGGCACAAGCAGATACGCGGAATTGTCCTCAAATTATAAATCCCCTTATTTAGATATAGCTAATGTCAGATACTTTATCGCCACTTTAAGAGATAGCACTAAACGCATTCCTGGCGAACATTTAGATAGTAAGTTTACAAAAGCCAATTATAAGTTAATTTATAAGGGTAGGTCATTTGCTCTGCTGGAAAATCCAAATGCTTTGGAAAGGGCTTATTTTACTCCTTCTATAGAATTTTTAAAAGAAAAGCAGGTTAAGAAAGTATTCGAAGAAGATAAAGAACATGACCCCAGAAAAAAAGTTTTCCTTTCTGAAAGTCTGAACTTAGATAAAGTGACTGGAAAAGGTATTGTGAAAATAGTTGATTATTCACCAAACAAAATAAAATTACAAACCTCTACTCAACAAAGTGAAGTATTGGTGCTGGCTGATAAATTTGATGATGGATGGGAAGTCACAGTTGACGGAAATCCCACCAAGATTGTCAAAGCTAATTTAATTTTCAGAGCAATAAAAGTTCCCCCGGGAAAACATAATATTGAATTTTATTATTGGCCAAAATCGTTTGATATAGGACTCAAATTATCTACGTTTACAATCATATTGTTAATTAGTTCGACTTTAATTTTCTTAAAATTAAAAAGATTTTAGATAGTATTTAGCTACTTAGGTGACACTATTAGAAAAGCCAAATCACCACTTGAAAGATATATCTTTTGTAAAATCTCACTATCTTTAATATCTTTTTCAGGCAAACTCCAAGGGCTACCTATGAATAAGACGCCCTTTTGATATCTATCTTCTCTCCAATCTATTCTTCTTATAGCAAACTTATCGAATTTGAAGGCTCCATCCTGATTTTCTTTTTTCTCGGATTGAAATTTGGCCGGATCATATTTAGAATAAAATAGCAGGTACATATAGGGAATACTCACGATATTTTGAGCCTTAATACCTCGGTACGGATCAAAGACTATTTCGCGGTAGTTATCTTTATTTTCCAAAGCATACAAAACAGTTTCTTTAGTTCCTTCCATAAATGCCTCGCCTTGTTGATAAGGAAAATAAACACTAAACACCAAAAAAGCATGAATTAAAGAAGTAATTATTAAAAAGGTAAATAAACATAATATGGTAGTCTTTACAAAAAGATTAGTTAGATTCCGGATAATTTGTAAAAAGTAAATGGTGCCCAAACTTATCACCATAATTAGAGCTGGTAAAATTAACAAGCTTCTGCCGGCACTTTGTTCATTATTGGTCAGCGAGGCAGGAATTAAACCTAAAAGAATCCAGAGTATAATTAAAATTCTAAATTGAAATTTCTTCCGTATTAAATGAATAATACCGAAAATTAACAGTGGAAGTTCAAAGAGATGTAATACACCCAGACCCAGTATGTTTGAGTTGGTCATGTTTAATCCGTTAAAGAAAAGAAAATCAACTTGAAAATAATTTAGGAATCTTTTAATCCAAAAAAATATTAACAGAAAATATTCTCCGGATTTTTCTATATGATCAAGTATCACATACCTGGTATAATCGATATCTTGCACTAGAAATACCATTTGCGCCCTAGTGTTGAGCGGCCCAAATAATGTCAAGAAAATTAACGGTAAAATTAACATAATTATTATTATTAAAAAAGTCTTTATAGAGGATGGTTTAATCCCCTTTCGATTAAGTACTAAAGTTGATCCAATAAACAGTGGCACAAAAAGCCTATGTGAATGATAGGAATACATAGAGACAGCCAGAAATAAAGCAGCCGGAAGATAATCCTTAAATCCTTGGATTAGTCTGTAAAAGAAAATAAAACCTAAAAGAAGAAAAAAAGTCCCTATTAGGTGATCGGAGGCAAACCGTGAATAATAAATGTGCCAGGGAGAAATTGCCAAAAGTGCTGCTCCAATAAAAGATGCTTTAGAATCATTGGTCAAAGTTTTGATCAGTAAAAAGATTAACGGTATGGATAATACACCGAATAAAGCAGTAACAAATCTGACACCGAACTCATTTAATCCGAATAAAGCTATTGAGGGAACTAATAAATATATTAGCACCGGACTTTTATAATCTCCAATTGATCTGAAGGCAATCGGCATAAATTGTCCGTTTTCATCCTTACCGGTTTTTAAAATAGAATAAGCACTATAACCATATGCTACTTCATCAATATTAAGGCTGGGAGGATTATTAGTTAGGTTATTAAACCGCAAGAGGGCACCTAAAATAATAATCGATGTTAACAAAATTATATTCCTAAAGTTTATCATCTAATTTCAAAATTAATACCAAAAGTTCTCTCAAAACGGGGATACTCCCTAAGATAGATATCAGAAAAGGTTACAAAAAATTGGAAAATGACTAAGACTACAGCTAAAAGAAAAATTATCCTCTGGGATAATTTTTTATTTTGATAAAGTCTGATTAATCCATAGCTTATTACATAAAATATAACAAAAGAGAAAATTACCAATCTATTTAAATCTACGAATTGCTTCGACAATAAGGAAGGGATAATTAAAATCAGTGAGACTCCAAAAAATTTGATTGCTGGAGAATATTTGAATAACGAATATACTCCATAAAGAAATGGCAATAGAAATCCCAGAAAAATCGGTGGACTAAAAGAAAAATTAGCCAATTTTTCTTGAGGAGTAAAGTAGGTTGAGGGAGTTAGATTTTTAATAATTTTTAAGGATGTATACTTTACAAAATATATATACCTGTTTTCGGCTATCTTTGAGAAAAATTTAAAACCTACCGCTTGGGCCTGTCCTTGAAAATTATTTATATCACTTAGATGACCACTTCCATTATAGATATTGACTTCATTTCTATAAATATTTGCCCATCCCACAGGATTTTTAAAAATGGCTATAAAGAGAGGTATGGAAAATAAAATAATCCAAAAAGATAAATTTTTTATATCATTTTTATTAAACAGTTTTAAAATTAAAACACCCATTATTATTAAGGGAGTCATTATAAACATAACAAACGAGCTATAGAGGAGTAAAACTCCTCCCAAGACGAAAACTATAGAGCCAATCTTCCGATAGTCGGATTTAACAAGAATCAGTCCGAAAATCATTGTTAAAATTAGGCTGGTAAGATATATGTAAAAAGAATTAAGTGATGTTAGATATGTGCTCCAGGGGTTAAAAATATACAAGATCGGTAAGATTAACCCTTGTCTTTTATTCCAAATAAACTGGCTTAAAATTGACAAGATAACAACATTAATATTAGAGAATATAAAAGCTAACCAAAGTGGAATGACAACTGGTTTAGCTAACAGATCAGCATAAAATAAATTTTCTCCCATCAAATGAATTGGATAAAGAGTTCTAATCAAAAATGCGATAAAAAGCGAATGGATGGATATTAAGCATAAATTGAAAAAGAAGAGAAATTTATCAACTTTTACAATCTCCATTAAGTCCTCATTTTTGTAAATAGTGCATCAGGATGGCGTCTTTTTTGTCTGGGCCTTGTAAAATTTCATAATTTTCCAAGAATTTTGCATCAGTTGGCAACCCTACATATAAGACACTGCCATTTAGATTACTCAAAAAAGTCTTTATTAAAGTATCCGGGATATAACCTATATAGACATTATTAAATTTTTTAAAGTCATAATTATTCAATAGAGTTCTATATTTATTTTGCGAAATCACCACTTCCGGGTCCTCTTTTGTATAAAGGGGATAAGCAAATTCTACAGCATCTATTCTATCTGCAATAATTACGAAGTCATACCTATCTTTATTGATGACGGCAACCTCAGATGCCAATTTTCCCGGATAAGCCCAAAAGCTGGAGAACTGATTGGGAGCAAGAAAATAAAGTTTTTGAGCAAAAAATATAAATTGGATTGCAAATCCTATTGCTACTATCAAAAGTATTTTTTTCTTTCTGTTATCCAAAATTATACTCAGACCCAAAGTTGAAAAAAGCAGTAGCGGTGGTAACATGAGAGAGCTTCTTAAAGCGTGCGGCGAATCTACCAGGGCCGTAGCAAATGGCGCTAAAACAATCCATCCCAAAAGAAAAATTACTGTTCTCCTGTTACTTTTCCAAAAACTTACAAAACCAATAAATATTAAAATTATTTCCACAGCATAAATTTGTCCCATGGTGGCCATATTGTGCCGGGGATTTCTATCTCCGTGTAAAACCAAAAAATCTACAGAAAAATTTTGTAAATAGTCTTCTATAAATACCTTCATATATTCAACTCCCTTATTATGAAAATATTTTGCAAATTCTTGCGGCAGGAGCGTTAACGTTCTTTCGTAATTTATTCTTTGTTCAATAGACTCTTTTAAATTTTGTTGAGAAAAAATGTTAATCTCAGCAAATCTTATCTCAGAACTGGCTATAAAAGTTTGACTCAGTGTGGTTATTCCTAAAAACAAAAATATTACTACTGCAGCAAAGAAATATTTTTTATCCTTATTGAGAAAACCTCTTCCCCACTGATACCAAACTAATAATGGGATAAATACAGGTAGGGTCAGCTTATAGGTGGGGTAGGTATGTAAGGTTAAACCGAAGCTTAAAGCAGAAAGTGGATAAAGAAAGCTTTTTTCTTTTGCCTTAATGAAACAGTAAATTCCTAAAAGAGCTAGTAATAGAGCCAGATGCGCCTCAAATCCTGCTCTAGACAGAGAAATATCCCAGGGAGAAACAGTAGTTACAGCTGCTGCTATCACTCCCACTCTTTTTGAGAAGATTTCCTTGCCTAACAAATACATCAAAAATACTATACCTATTCCTGATAAAACAGATAATATCCTAACCCCTAAAGCAGTTGGGCCAAATAGGGCCACAAAAGGAATTGACAAATAGACATAAGCAGCAGGTCTTCCTGCACCCATCTCAAAAGTTAAAGGAAATGAGTTTCCCAGTTGATCTTTACCTGTATGCAGCAAGGAGTTTGCATCCAGTATAATTGTTAACTCATCACCGTACAAAGAAGGGGGATTATTATTTATATTGACAACTCTTAAGATAAAGCCTATTAAGATGATAATTAACAATATTGCTTTAGTTTTCATCTTACTCTATAAATCCTTGAATCTTCATTTTCAAAGACTAAATCTGCGTTAATATTTTCAACCTCAGCAGCAAATCTTTCTTCCCATACCAGATATATAAAATCTACGTCGTACTTTTTTAAAAAATCATTCATTTTATTTGAGTCTGTACTGTCGAAAGCTTCTTTCCTCTCATTTACCAATTCATCTACATCATACCCCATTATATTAATTTGTTCTTCATCAGCAATTAGAGTTTTTCTTGATGTGAATACTGACACATATCCGGTATCATACCAGGCGTAAATTGGTATCGGCGGGTTTTTATACATATCTTTTTCATATTTATTAAAGGGCGCAGTTAAAACTACTGCATCTCTCTCAGAATTTTGCTTTAAATAATTTAGAGCTTCCAACTCCCCATAAGAAATTTTAGATAATGCAGGATTAGAATAAAATTGCCATAAAAGTCCAACCTGTGTGGGGATTGCCAGAAATATAATTATTATAACTGTTATAACCTTTAAGACCGTAGGTCGCAAGGACGTAGTCCTTATAGCTTTTATTTTGATCTTAATCAATAAATCTGTAACTGCTATTGCTGCCAAAAAACCAAACAGCAAAAGGAAGTACTGGTTAAATTGAATTGAATTCCAGGCTACTCCTTTTTGTAAAAACAAAACTGGAATCGTAAAAGAAGTTAGGGTAATAATTAAAAAAAACAGATTGAAAGAATTTCTAAAAATATTTTCCCTAAGCTGTTTAAAGATCGTCCAAAATCCCAAAAACCTCATTCCTAAATTCCCAAAAAGAAATATTAAAAAGGCAGTTGTTTCCAACTGAACTACTCTCAAATTAGCATTCCATGTCCCTCTGCTTAAATAATGTTGGCGTCTTAGCTCTAAATCTAACCAGTTTAATCTATCTGTTGCCACTACCATTGTTCTGATATACCACCAAGGTTGCCAGATCAAAAAATCCTGGGAGCCGGCGCTGTTTGGAAAATAAATGCCAAATGACAGTAAGAATGACGCTAAAAAAAGAAGCAGAGTTTTGAAAATTCTCTTAGCAAAGATTTCATAGATACCCACAATTAGTAATCCAAATAATATTAATATCCCTCCGTATACCTTAAACCCAATTATAGAACCTCCTAATATGACGCTTAGAAAAAAATACTTATAATCATATGATTTAAAATATCTTAATAGACAAAATAAGAAAGCAGTTAAAATAATAAAAGCTGAAGCGTGTGGTGGATTTCCTAAAACTGAATGTGTTTGTGATACCCAAAAAATTGATTCTCCGCCTAAACTGCCGTGTGTTGGAATATATAATAAATACCCAAAGCTTCCGGCAAAATAGGTAAAAAACATGGCCCAAATTCCTGCAATTTCACTCTTTTTCCATTCCCTAACAAAAATAAATGATGTAAGACCTAAAAGAATAGAGAAAAGTGTTGGCATAAACCTAAAATAAATATCCAAATTAGAAAAGTAAAAAAGTCTTGACATTTCAGACATTAAAAGATCAACAAAGAAGTGATAATTTTGTAACTTCGCTCCGGCCAATTCCGGATTTTGAAATGGAAACTCATTTTTTTTCATCTGTTCCATTAAGCTCAAATGCCATACGCCGTCGTGACCATGTGAACTCCAAAAATAGACCCCATCTTTGTAAAGTAATCCTGACGGTGCATTTACAGCCACTTGCGCAAAAATACCTATTAGAAAAACTAATAAAAAGAGATTTTTGCTATGTATATTTAGTTTGAATTGAAGGAATTCATTTTTAAATTTAATTAATACCAAAAGTCCAAAAATCGGAAAAGTCCACATTAAAAATCTTAAATTTATAAAGGCAAAAATATATGCAATCAGCGTAAAGATTACTAGTCCTAAAACTGTTGATAATGTATACTTTTCTATTGAGTCTTTAACAATAAACTGAAACTTTTTTAGAATAAAAAAGCCCACTGTTGTAAAACAAATAAAATTAATAGCTAAAAATAAAATTCCTAATAAAATTTGCAATATTGTACTTTGTATCATCTATTTTCTACCCCATAAATTGAAATTTGTTTATTTTCAAAAATTAACTTAATTTTTTTTGTCTGCTCGTTAAATTTAACTTCAAAAATATTGGGGATATAGATATATTTAATTCTGTTTTTATCCAGAAATTCATCTTCACCAAGACCTGATTTTGCAAAAAAATCCTTTGATGCAACCAATCTCTTCTTATAGTCGGTTAATAAAATCTGGTTTTGTGAATCATCTTCCACATAAACCGACTTTTTGGAAAAAGCCCCCACATACGCCGTAGAATCATAAACAAAAAGAGGCCAGGGTTCCGCAAATCTTAGTTTCAATTTTTCATCGTATGGATATGTCAAAACTACTCCCTCGCTTTGTGATTCTAAAAACTGCAGAGCTTCTAATTCTTGAGTGGGAATGAAAGCATGTGGTTTGAAGTATAGATACCCGTTAGCAGTTGCCCAGGAATTTATCGGAGTGATAATTAATATTACTGCAGTTACGGGTATAGCAATCAGTTTACTCCATTTGCAGAAGATATATAATAAAACAATTCCGCCACTTATTGCCGAGATATATAGAAAATAATAAATGAACTGGATAGTATTCCAGGGGTTTCCTGCTTGTATAAATAAGATTGGAATAGTTAAGGAAGCAGCAGAAAATATCAACATGAAAAGATACTCCCTTGTTTGAAAAATTGTTTTAAATTTCAACAGAGAAAACGCTCCGATGACTCTTGTCCCTAAATTTCCAACTATAAATACAAAAAGACTCAGTACTTCAGCAGTAATGAATTTAAACCAGTTGCCCTGGCTAAATCCTGTTTCTCTGGCAAGAGCAAACCTCATCCACCCCACTCTATCAGGCGAATCTATCATTGAATGTATGAACCAAAAAGGAGAAAAAATAATCAGCTTCTCACTTAAACTGAAATTTGAGAAAAACAAACTGGCTGATAATAATAAACTAAATATAAAAATTATTAAATAATTTAAAGATCTTCTTAATATACCAACTATCAATAAACTAATTAATACTAGAAATCCGGCATAGGCTTTAAAAGAAATTAAGCTTCCGCAAAGAAGTATCAGAATCAATATATTTTTTTTATCAAATTTATTTAACTTAATAAGTAATTGTATTATGGCGATTACCAATACTAGCGAGATGGCAAATGGCGGATTTAAGTTGAATGAAATTGACTGATTTGCCCAAAAGTTAGACTCCCCCCCAAATCCTCTACCCTTTATTTGCTCAACAATCCATCCAAAACTGCCGGCAAAATAGATTAGGTACAAGGCAAAAATTATGGATAGTCTAGTTTGTAATTCTCCTACTTTTTTATTAAAAAGCTCCCATATTAAGTAGTAGCTACCTATGCCCAAAAGTAGCGAGAAAAGAATTGGATAAAATCTGAAAACTAAATCAGAAACCCCAATATCCAAAATATAACTTGTGGCAGCCACCAAAAGATCGTAAAAGTAATGATAATTCTTTAAAACTTCCCCTCCCAGAATTGGATTTTGAGGAGGAACACTTTTAATTAGCTGATTTATTAAACTAACATGCCAGACTCCATCGTGAGTATTAGGTCCCCAAAATCCCAAACCATAAGGGAAAAGTAAGCCGCTACTAAAGGTGGGTATGACTTGAAATATTGTACCTGCTAAAACTATGCCAATAATCAGTAAGTTTAACTTCTGTTTTAGGGGCAAAATAAGATTATCATGAAGCTGGTTCGTTATTTTTTTAACAGCTATAATTTTGGTAAGCGCTATAACCGCTATAGCAATATAGACATAAATTAGCTGTTTTAATCCTACAAGGCTGAATAGATAGAAAAGCAGTGTTAGTGAAACTAACCCTAGACTCATTGCCAGAAAAATCTTTTGTAAGAGAGAACCCTGCTTATAAATTTTGTTTATTAATATGTATGGAACAGCGACTAAAACTAATAAAAAGCTGATAAATTTAATCAATTTAAAAAGAGCTGATTGCAAAGACCATTTAAAAGATCCTTTCTCAATGGTAATTTGCATTTTCTCTTTACTAAGATTTTGCTCTGTTATACCAAGTATCGTTGAATCAATCGATAAAGTTTTACCATCAACCCCTATATCTTTATCCAGTAACTCCAGACTTCTCTGATTGCCTGCCTCGTTAATATAACTTAAAATAAAATTGTCTCCTTTTTTTGTAACTTTAAAATTTGTAATTTTCCCCTCATCAACAATCCATTTATGTCCAAAGCTGACTTCATCCAAAACTCTGGTGGCAGAAGTTGCAAAGTTAACCTGGTCACATCTTTTTAGAAGGCAGATTTCTTCTCCTCCCGTATACTGGCGGATATCACGAAATACCGAGCCATCTTTATTGTAAAACCATCCTGCCCGATAATTTAAATTCATAAACCAAACCACCCGCTCCTCTGTTCCTAGTGGATCTGCTGCATCAATAATATGAGGCGGAGAAAATTGGGGAAAATGCTCCATATACCAGTCGGCAAAATCCTTCATTGTGACAATTGAAAACTGCCCTTCATTCCTCTTTCTTATCAAAACATCAATTTGTCTTTTATACTCAGGTCCATATTTTGTCCAGGAATACGAATTCTCCAAGCCCACCACGACGTGAGCGAATTGATTAAATTTTTGTTTGGTATAAATATCTAAAATTGCGGAGAAATAATCTGTAGTTAAGTTATGATAATCTAAGTAATCGTTTGCCTGAATTGAGTATGTACTTTCCGAAACTCCGTTTCCATATCCATTAACAGGATCCCTGGCAGCCCACTGCATCATCACCAGGGGCAGTTTATCTTCTATGTTTTTGGCAGGCTCTATGGCATTTCTTTTGGAAGGATAATAGGGGGTAGACCAAAACTGTCCCCAAATCTGATAGTTATCTGTTGAGTACTGATCTGCCACAATAAGTGCTGCGGTTATCCCATATTTTCTTTGCATGTATTCTAAGGAGTATCCGTCTATCCACCATGCTCCAACTGATGTTGGGTAATCCTCAAAAATTTCTTTAAACTTTTCAAAAGCTTCATCAATTAATTTTTCCCTCTCTTCCCTTTCATAACCAGTCAAAAAAGCGCTTCCTGCAAAATGCCAGCTTTCGGATTTATGGTAAGAAATACCGGCCTGATTTGCCCAAGTAGGTGTTACTTCTAAAAATAATCCCTTCTCACTGTCAGGATATTTCTTTACTGTGGAAATAATTTCCGGATCAGCTAAGGCATCATATCTGAGCAGCCAAGTTGGTTGAATATTAGACTGGTTAAGTAGCGCTATCTGCTCCAAAACGGTCTTTGCCGGTGTCTGATTTTTATCTTCCCAAAAATCTCCTCCTCTAACAGGATTAACTACGGAAACAAACGCAGAATCTTGCGCCGAAACTGTAGCAGGTAATAAATAAAAAATTATCAGTGATAAAAAAAATACGAAAAAAAATTTATACATTCTTAATCCACTTTTTTAAGTAATTTAAAACCATCGGTTCTATTGTCATAATAATTAATGTATAAACTACGATTGCTGAAACCAACATTAAACTTACCTGCACGACTGATACCGGTGTAAGTTGCCTAATAATCAATAAGACTGTAGCCGAAACCAAAGATGCAATCAAAGGTTTTCCCACAATTTTTAAGTATTCTATCTTTACATACCTCAAAGATACCACTATAGCTACGACAGAACTTAATCCCACCAAGCTAAATCCGAAAGCTGCTCCGCTCACCCCATATATTTTTGCCAGCAAAGGAACAAAAATCCAGGTCAGAATAGTCCACATAACCATCAATTTAAAGGTCAGTGAGATTTTACCAATAGCATTAAAGACATTAGTTAAGGGAGTGGTGATTGCTGCCAAAGCTGACGTAATACTAAGCAGAAATAGCGCATTCAACGCAGGGCTCCATTTGGTGTATTTTGGGATTATTTCCACCAAAGATGGAGCAGTTAATATTAAAATTACCAAAGACGGAAAAACCAAAAGGCAGATAAAAAAAATGGCTTTTGAAACAGCATTGGAAAGCTCGTCTTTTTCATCCTGCAGCCTGGAAAAGGCCGGAAAAGTCACCTTGATCACCTGGTCCATAAAAAATCTTAAAGGAGCAAATGCCCACTTCTGTGCCCAGGCCAACAGGCCTACTCCTGAGGGTCCGAGTATCCCGCCTAAAAATAATGTCATCCCGTCATCTTTTACCATAGCCAGCAGGGTGTTCAATTGATAAGGAACTCCGAATTTTAAGATAGATTTTAAAGACGATAGCGAGAATGCCACTTTTGGCATCCAGGGCTGAATGTAAAAAGTTAACACCAGCCCTGATATCCCTCTGACTAAAACTGCTATTGTAAAAGATGTCACTCCAAATCCTTGCCAGGCCAATATTACCGCAGTTATATTAAAAAGAATATTTTCTGCAATTTGGGGAATGATCAACTTATTAAATTCCAATCTTCTTTCCATTAAAACCGAAGGGATTGTTTTTAAAGAAGAAAGAAATAGAGAAAAGGCTAGTGCCCAGAGTAAAAACACAGCTTCCTTGTTAAATCCGTAAATATTTTGGATGAAGGGGGTAAATATGATTACCAAAATTATTATCAGCAACACTATGATCTGCTGTGTGGTAAAGACTGTTTTAAGTTCTAATGGATTAAGTTTTTCTTTTTTTTGAATAAGAGAGGCTGCAAAACCAATATCTCCAAAATAGGCAAGGAAATTTATAAAGGCAGAAACTAGAAAAAATACTCCGTATTGTGTTGGATTTAAAAAAACAGTCAAGAAGATATTGGCGATAAAAGAGGCTCCCTGCATCAAAATTGTTCTGGCTGTTAAAATTGCTGCGCCCGAAATAGTCCGTTTTTTGACGGTTTCTATACTTATTTCCGAAGTCTGATCTCCTTGCTCAATGCTTTCTTCCATTAGCCAATTCCCTTCTTATAGTAGGCCACCCATTTTTTTATAAATTTATTCTGATATAAAAAGACAATCATCATTAATATAAAAGTAACTGCTGAAATAATATTAGAAATTATTCTAAGAGGTGTATCAAAAAACCTTCCCGAAATTTGGTGTTCTCCTTCTCCTAAAATAATTGTCATCAACCCTAAGCTGTTATTTTTGTATTCAAATTCTGTCAATTTGCCATCTATAAAAATTTGCCAGTTGGGAAAATAATGCTGAGACAATCTGATGATGGTGTGTCTTTTGGTAATAGTTTTAAAACTGAAGTTATTTGATCTTTGGTTAAAATCATAAACCTCAGATGTGCCGGTTAAAATCTGCAGCTTTTCTCTGGCAACCTCTTTGGGATATTCTGATGCATAAATTGGCAGGTAATCCATGCTAGTTGCAAATAGCTTTTGATGAATTAAATTTCCCTCGAAGATTAAAGGTATAAGATAAAATGCACAAAGTGATACTCCTGAAATTAAGGCAGTAAAAGAATAAATTAAAATCTTTCGGGATTTTACTCTTAAATAATAAGAAATCACCCAAATAAAACTGACAGTCAAAAATACTGCCGACAATAAATTATTCGAACTTAACAAAATTGCCGTACAAAAGGCCAAATACAACATATTGGATACATTGACTGTATTGATAAATCTTAAAAAAGCCCAAATAAAAAATGCGGAGATTACCAAAGGTACTAAATATATTACTGATGTTGAGAAATTAAGGTTTCCGGTGTAATAGTAAAGTAACTGACCAAAATAATAAGGTAGAGGCGGCAGGTAATTAAACAGGGGACTGCCATATCCAAATCCTGTACCAGGAGACCATCGGCAGGGGATTTGCTTATCTTCAAAACAAAGATTCATCTGAGAAAGCCTGCTAGATTCAACACTAAAATCATTAAAAAAAAGCGGCCATAAAAAGATAGTGGAAAGAATTGCTGATATATAAATTCTTTTTTTCATAAGTTAAGAGGAAACCGTCGATAATTTTTTAGGAAAATATCTGTAGGTGAAATAGAAAGCCGCGCCAACAAATAATGTATGGAGGATGCTTCTGAAAAAATTAATGTCTAAACTAATTCCCATCAATTGCCATAAATCCTTTCCCTGATAAACCTGGGGATTTATCGGGGCGAACAGTCCGATGGTCAGGGATTGGTCAAAGAAAAATAGTAACATAAACCAGCTGAAGAAGGCTGTTGTAGTCGCCAAAATATTTCTGAATCTACCTACGATTACCTCTATTATCAAAAATGGGGTTAACCATAGAAACCATTGCGGATGAGCATGAGTAAAAATAAAAAATAACAAAATTACCACAAAATAATATTGCCATAAATTCTTTTGATCTGAAATTTTAAGGCAAATTAGGTAGAAAAAAGTAAGAGCCGCCAAAAATAAGATGATACTCTCTCCGCCGGAAACCGGAATTTGAGGATAAAAACTCTTACTAAGCTGATTTGCCAAAAGAGCGTTACTCCTAAAACCAAAGGATGGAAGAAAGGGGAATATTGTCAAAAGATATGGGGCTAACCCTAAAGCTATTATTTTTGACCTAACATAGAATGATTTTGTTAACGACGCCAAAGGTATCAAGAAAAGAAAAGGGTAAATCTTAAAGGCCGCCCCAATGCCCAATAAAATGGCTGCTAAATAAATATTTCTTAAGCCGGACTCTTTTCCCCCTTTTACCATATACAAGGAAGCTATAGTGAAAAAGGTGGGAATAATATCATACTGACCCATCATGAATGTGGCATATAAGGTTAGCGGATTAAACATCCAGATGGTAAATGCCAAAAGTTTCGTTTTAAAATCATCAAAAAATTTAAAAAGCAAAACAGCACATCCCAGATCAAAAAATAGCAGGGGGAGTTTTAAGGCTAAAAGATGAAGAAATAAAAACATATTGCCTAAGATGTTTCTTGTGTTGAATAAAAAATCACTATGTATTTGGGTTGGGGTGATGGCGGTAAATATTAAAGAGGATCCTCCCAAAAGAATATAGGTAAGCGGTGGGTAATTTAGGCTAAATGGTGGGAAATTTTTAATGATCTGATCATCAAGGGGCAAGGTATATAAATAATCATAAAAATTTAACAGATGTCCCCCTTTTAAAATCTGGCCCGCCAGATCAAACACCTGTATATCGGGATGAAAGGTGAAACTCGATAAAATCAACCTTAATATTAATCCTGCTGCTAAAATTATCCATATATATTTACTCATATTTGATGACCACCTCTAATTTTGCCAGATTTAACCGGATTAAACAAATCAATTCTAAGTACCAGCAGTAGTGCCAAAATAAAACCTATCAGTGAAATTGAGTCCAAAAAAATCTTTGGTGGTGTCTCCTTAAAGGTGATCTCTATTTGATGAAATCCGGCCGGCACTTGAAGGCTGATTTGGCCAAAAGGCTTACCCGGTTCAATATCTGTAGTTGTTCCATCCACTTTGACACTCCATCCCGGAAAAAAGTATTTATTATAATCCAGCCTGCCCCCATTTTCCGATATAACCTCCAAACGAGTATCCAAATCATTTATTTTAGAAGCATTTTTAATTTGCCCATCTTGAAATAAAACCAATGGAAAGTTTCTATCAGGCCTGATTCTTGTATAGATGGGGAGCCTTAAATACTCCTCTTTCGTACTCAGATATTCACTACTGGCAACAGGTGTTGGGATATAACGGTTAAGATAATAATCATCCTTTCTGCCTAAAAAATCTTGTGGTTTAAAATAATATGCAGATGTAGTAATTGTTAATGCAATCATCAGTATTGCCACCACATGAGTTAATTTGAAATATTTCAAGCTAATTACCAAAATTGGTATACAGACAGTTGTCATAACTAAAAATCTCCAGGGAAATTGAAAATATGGCAGAAGCGGAATATTTTGCCAAATCAATCCAGAACGATAGTTCATTAAAAATACAGCGGCCATTGAACTTATCAGACTCCAAATTACTATCACTCTTTCATTAATTGAATATTTTTTGAAGTGAAAAAATAATGAGAATACTCCTAAAATTAATACCAAAATATTAGAAATCCCCAGAAAAAATGACATGCCGTCATTGGGACCCGGCACAGATGCTCCATACCCCCAATAGGGGGTGATTAACTGTCTAATGGTTGGAAAATGATCCGCAAAATTAAAGACAGTATCATACTTAATAAGCTTACTCTCCACTAAAGCCGGCAGCCAAAAATATGCGCTGATTAAAAGCCCCAAAAAAAATGTTAAAAATAAATTAACAGCTTTTCTAGTCTTCTGGCTGCCTATAAAAAACACCATCATGGCGGCAAAAAGAAAAATAAAAGGAAAAAACATGTATGCGGTAATATTGTGCGACAACACTAGGGAAGCAAGCGATAGTGCACCAATCCCAATCCATCTAGTACTCACACCTTGGAAAATTTTTATAATAGAAAGCAAGATTAGGGGTAAAAATACAAAACTTATTATCTCCCCTATCGCTCCCCTGATATAAATATCAACCGCTCTATACGGTGTATAAATATAAAGTATTGCACCTGATAAAGATAGCCAGACATTACCAAATTGTCTTAAAAGAAAATACATACTAAATCCTGATAAAGGAATGCTAAGGAAAAATAACATTTTAATGCTATCCACTAAACTTAAACCTAACAGATGGAAAATTTCCGCAATATAAAAAGGCAAAGGAAAGACAAAATTAAATAAGGGATAACCAAATCCAAAACTTAAATCAGGTACGAACCGGGGCGGGATTTTCCCAGACATAAGCGTTTGGTGCATCTGATATAACCAACCGATGTGTAAATCATCAGATGCGCCATAAAAACCTGGCACTAAAAGCACCCAAAAAGCAGGGATGGATAAAACTACTACTATAATCCACCAATATTTATCTAAAAATTTTTCTATCCTTTGCATAAAAAATTATTACCAATAAAAGAAGGAAGGAAATTATTGTTACCCAGTTTGACAAAGTCCTTATCAGGGTATTTTCAAATTGACCCTCTACTAAATACTCCCCCCTATCTAAGCTGAAAGCTATTCTTCCGATGGTACCTTGAGTATGCGGGATCACCTTATCATTAGCCAGAACCTGCCAGTCTGGAAAATCGAAGATGGGAACTTCTATCTTAGCCTCCTCTACTACATCTATATTAAACTCAAATCTGTTTGATCTAATTTTAAAATCTTTAATGTTTGCTTGACCAAAAGTTATAATGGGCATGGATGGGGCAGCTTCCTGTGGTTTGAGGGCAGTTTGCGGTAAATAATCTAAAATTGCCGCCTTTTGCTGTTGCTCCCAAAATTGACCTGAAAGTTTTTGTTGATCTGACAAATTTGGATAGAATTGATCAGGTTTAAAAAAATTGGAATTAAGAACCACTGCTAAAGTAACAATTAAAATCATTGAATATTTCTTGTATTTAACAGAGGTGGAACTGACCAGAAAACCTCCCAGTAAGCTGGCACTGAAAACGGCCACTGATAAAAATCTCCAGGGAAATTGGACAAACCTTAACAATGTAAATTTTTCCCAAATAAAGGCTGACCTTATATGTGTCATGAATATGGCAACGATAAATACCAACAGTATCAATAAAGCATATTTTGAGCTTCTTTCCTTAAAATAAATTGCCATGGAAATAATCGAAGCAATTACAATCCACCAGTGTGGCCAACCAATCTGAAATGAGATGGTATCATCACTTCCCGGGGATGAGGCTCCATAGCCCCAAGATCTATCAAAAAATAATTGATTTAAGCTGACAAAATGGGCTCTGAAATCCAAGTCTAACCTGGTTAAATTTTCAATTTGAACTAAGTCTTTCTCAAAAAAACTGGGGATAGTAAAAAACGCCGATAACCCAAAGCCTAAGGCTAAACTTAATATTAATGGGATAAATAATTTAGATTTCTCAATATATATCCAAAAAGCACAAAATAATATGAGCGTCGGGATAAAAAATATCGTCATGATATTATGGGAAGTTAACAGTATGGCTAAAGAAATGGTCAAAATTATAAAATATCTAACTTTAAATTCTCTGATTAATTTATATGCAAAAAGAAAACATAAAGGAACGATGGAGATGGCAAAACTTTCTGCCAAAGCTCCTCTGACATATAAATCCAAAGCTTTGTATGGAACAAATTGGTATAAAATAGCGGCCACAAATCCTGCTTCTTTCCCAAAAATCTCTTTACCTAAATAATACATTGAGATCCCACCTGAAAGTGCAGCCATAAAAAATAAAATTTTGGCTGACAATATAAATCCAAAAATAAAACTCAACAAGCCTCCCACATAATATATAAAGGGATTATAATAATTAAAAAGCGGGTAACCATTGCCATATCCCATATCACTTACCCATCTGCAGGGGATTTGCAGATCCTCAAAGCATTTTCTCATCTCAAAAATCCTCATCACCTGTAAATCATCATGATGTGAAAAATAACCCGGCAAAAATAAGGGCCAAACTACCAGTAATGAAAAGGCCAAAAGTAAAATTAAATAAATATTTTTTTTAATGTTTTCCAAAGTCATAAATTTTAAAGATTAAAAATATTAAGATCAAAAAACTTCCTAAAGTAATTGTATCCCCGATTGTCCTGATAGGAGTATTTTTTAATTGAGCTTTTATAAAATGCTTCCCGGTAGTTACAGGAACAGCAATCAGCCCAAAACAATATTCCTCTCCTCTGCAATCATTGTTAACATGGGCTACTTTTTGCCCATCAATACTAACTTCCATTCCCGGAAAATCAAAAAGAGGCAACCTCAATAAGGCACCTTCCTGCACATTTATCTCTCCATATTGATAGTCGGTTCCCTTTTGGTAACTTAAAAATTCCACTTGTCCTGCCAATACCTCAGGCAACTTTGGAGCCTCATGATTAGGAGGTAGTTTGGCATAGATTGGCAAATAATCAAAAATAGAAATTGTTAACTGCTTTTGCCATAAACTGCCGGAAAATTTATCCTGATCAGTAATTGGAAGCCAGTTTTTCGGTTGAAAAAATTGCCCATGTAGTATAAAAATTCCCAGTAAAGTTATCACGACAAAAATCTTGGCATATTTTTCATTGAATTTTGAAATATAAAATACTGCTATGGAACCTAAAAAAGACAGCAGAAAAATGCTGACAGTTAAAAATCTCCAAGGAAACTGCAACCAAACCAAAACCGGCAATGTACTCCAAATAAATGTTGACCTTTGATGAATTAAAAATAGCACCAACAATTCAGTCAAAGATAATATGATTGTCATAGTTGCCAGCCTTTTATATTTTTTAAATAAAATTAAAGAAAGTGTAAGGGCAAGTAAACCCAAAATCCAATGAATCTGTCCGGTTGATAAAGTCAAATCATTATCCTGCCCTAGTCCGGATGATCCATAACCCCATCTGTTTGATATGAATAGCCTTTCCAAATTTACAAAGTGTTGCCTGAAATCAAAATAACCTCCCAGTAAAGTTTCCAGATGGGCATATTGTCTTTCGAACACCACAGGTAGTGTATAAAAGGCAGCCAGCCCTAACCCCAATAATCCTGAAAAAATTATTTTTAATAAGACCCTCCATTGCCTTTCTACAGTAAGTAAACTGACACACCAGATTAGGGCAACTGGTATAAAAATCATGGTCATTAAGTTATGGGTAATTAAAAGCCCACCAATAGATAAAGAGAGCAAAACTACATATTTTAAACTTTTTTTAGTGATCAACTGATAAATAGCTAAAAAAATTAATGGATAAAAGACTAAACTCCACAGCTCGCTCAACGCACCTCTCACATAGACCTCCAATGCTTTGTAGGGCACATATGTATAAAGCATGGCGCCTAAAAAAGCAGGCAGAGCGGCTTTTAGAAAAGTTTTTAGAAAAATAAACATCAAAAGAGTGGATAAGACATATCCCAAAATAAACAAAAGTTTTACTGAATCGATAATTTGCACTCCCAAAAGGTGGAAAAAGGCACCAAGATAATAAATAAAGGGGGGATAATATAAAAACTGCGGGTAACCATAGCCGTATCCTGCGTCAGGCACCCATCTGCAGGGAATTTGCAAATCCTGCAAGCATTTAGACATTTCCAAAATTCTGAAAGCTTGTAGATCATCCTGCATAAAGAAAAAGCCGGGGCGTAAAAGTTGGTAAAATGTGGGCAATGTTAAAATCAATAGTACTAAAAACAAAGCTGCTTTTCTCATTTTTGAGAGATGATCCTAAAAAGTTGGATGGCATCCTGTTGACCATCTAAACTTTTAACCTTTGGAAACTCCATGATAAGTTCTAAACCGCTCTGATGTTCCATCAGCCTTGATCTGTTAGCCACAAAATAAACCTCATTATCTTTTAAAGCTTCTCTGAGTTGCGCAGAAATAGTGGCATGGGAGCCAATAATTGGTATGCCAGCTTTATCCAGATAAATTTGCAACCCATCAGGCAATGTTCCAAAATACCCCTCTGTCCCTACAACAACATTAGTTTGTTTCTTCCTCTCCACCAGATATTCTGCAATCTCTTTAAACCCATATCCTGCTGTCCACTCTTCAAAATATCCGATTCTCTCGGCTCTTGGCAAAGGCGCTTTTTGGGGATCTGTTAATAGTAGGTAATTAAAGTTAAGAGCCGGGATCAGTAAAATTACCAGTACTACCATTTTTACTATCTTACTTGATACTTGATACTTGATACTTGATATTTTCTCTATCCCATAACCTGCAATCACCAAAAAAGGCGGGATAGATGCCAGTAAATACCTGGCAGTAAAAGGTCTTAAAAAAGCCATCTCTAAAAGAAGCGGTATTAACCCCCAAAGCAAGACGACTAATCCTAATCTATTCCTCTCCCCTATCACTCTTATTACCCCAATCCCCCCTATCAATAAAACAGGCCAACTTAACAGCTTGGGAAACCAATCTGAGATATCCCTCAAATGAGGGATAAATGGATCTAGAGGTCTGCCAATTAGCTCCAGTGGGGAGAAAACATAATCGGCATTCCTGGCTGAAAGTTGGTGAAAGTTTGGTCCTAATCTTAAAAGATTGTATGCAACCAGGGCAATCCCAATTGCCACAGCCCAAAATATCATAAGCTTTACCAGCTTATGACCCCTATTTTCTCGCTTCGCGAAACGAGCCCCACCATCTCTAAAAGCCAAGAAAGAAACAGGCACCAGCAATAGATTGATCATTCCAGGAGTCTTAGTCAAAATCCCTCCACCTAAAATAAATCCCAAAATCATGGATAAATCTAATCTGACTGTTTGAGAAAGCCAAATGGCAAAATAAATTGCCCAGACGGTAAAGGCAGCCAGCATTGAGTCAACTAATGCCATTCTGTCAAAAAAGACAATGTAGGGAGTAATTACATAAAGAAACCCTGCCCAAAGAGCCACTTTTTTACCAAACACTTTCCACCCCAAAACTATTACACCCACCAAGCTCATAAAGCCAGATACCACAGATAAAAACCTGCCTGCAAACAGAGGATCCTCTATAAATTTTAGAACCGGCATCATGCTCCACATAAATAGAGGGGTTTTTCCATCAAATAAAGGCAAAAATCTTAAGGTTGACTCAGCTCTCATCACCTGAGCCCACCTGATATAAATGGCCTCATCTGCAAAAATGGGCTGAAGAGTAAGGTTTGGTACTCTTAACAGAAAATATAAAACTATCAGCAGGAAAAAAGCTAAAATTTCCAATTTGTATTGGGAGATAATCTTCACTTAATCATTATATACAATTTCAGCCTTGGATCAAAAGCTCATTTTATCTGGATCAGCCCTATAGTTTGACTTAAATTCCGGAAAATGATACCATTCACAGATTATATGAGTAAACTACCTGAAATTCGAGACGAAATTGTGGAGAATACTTATCAGGACGCTATAACAACCCCCTTTGTCTTTATCGAACAGGCAGGGGAGCATCTGGGCGAAAGTAGTCCTGCTTTGATGACTGCCCGTATTATTGATGCTTTGAGAATGTCTCATCTTAACGGATTAAGAGATACTTTGTGGCACCTGAGAATGACATTTTTTATACCAGAATGTTTCGCCAGATTTGCCTTAGCAGCCGATTCTCCTCCAGTTCGTATTGCCAGAAAAACCATGGATGTTTTGGAAAAAAGACCTATTCCTCCTAATCAGGTTATCGAGCAAAGATTGGCTCGCTTGAGCCCTAAAATGGCTGATTTGACCCGTCATATTTTTATCTTGGCTCAGAAAGATGGTATGAAAGATGATGCTTTAAATATGTCCTACACAAAAATGCTTCGTTCTTTATTACTGCTGGAAAAACAAGCCGAGGATCAGCAATCTTTAGATCCGGTAGAAGATCTTGGTCTTGGCGAAGGTTCTCCCTCTTCATTAATACTTGTTAGAAAACCAGTGATGAGCAAATTATTTATTGCTTTTATAACCACACCGGAAAGTTTTATACAGTCATCTTTTGAACCTCTTGGAAAAGATAATCCGGAGTTTTTTACACTCACTGCCGGAGTATCAACTGTCATGGGATTTCCTGCCATCGTAACTGCAGCTATAATCAACAGGGCAGTTATAGAAGAATATCAAAAAAGAGGATTAGAGATACCTTGGGTAAAAAAAGAGGCTATTGCTTTCATTTCAAAATCCCAACAGGAAGCTATGAGAAAAGGTGGAAATGACACTCTACAGATATTTAGAGAGCTTGGCATCGAGAGAGATGAATTTAACCAGTTAAGCAGGAAAGAGAATCCTCACATTTGGCAGGGATTAGATCTTTTAAAAAGAATATGCCATTTCAATCCGGCCATAGTTGATAATATGGCTTACTTAACTTATAGGGCTTGGAAAAATCAGACAGTCATAAATTATATGAGAAACCAGGTAGATTCTACGGAAGAGACTGATTGAAAAGGTGTCCCCTTTCTTCTTAAACTATCCTCAGCAGATCTTTTTAAAGATAGGGCAATCTTTTTGGGATCATCCCAGGTAAACACCCCTTCTTCCAAATCCAGGGCAAAGGAGTGTTTAGTGACATATCCTAACCATTTTTTTCTCATATCATTCAGAAATTATAACTTCTTTTGCCACAATATACATTGTCCTGCCATTCCTCTTTTGTGGATATAAAGAGACTGTTGGTTCTATTCCTTCCGATCTGGGAAAAGTTTCCAGCCACTTTCTTTGTAATCTTCTATATTCCAAAACTGCAGGGTCAGGTGCAGGTGGAAAATACCCATCTTCTCCAAAAATCGGCGGGAAAAGTTGTTCTTCTAGAGTTTCTATCCTTCTCTCACCCATAGAACCAAATTATACCAGGATACAAATCCCGGTGTGCCTATTCTGCACACACCCGGTGTGAGTAAGTCACTACTCAAATATCATTCTTTTATAGATTTTTCTGGTCAATTCCACATCTCTTTCACAATATTCACAAATATCATTAATCCTACCATCCCTATACGCTTGTGCTACATCTTTTCCTTCAATACCACCATCTTTTGATGTTGGTAATCCGAGAATTTTTGCAAGAGTATCCAAAGAAATAGAAGCAGTCATATTCCATTTTTTCCATTCATGCATAATATCAAATATAGGATCATTCCTGTATCTTGCAAAGTTTAATTCTCTTGTAGGTTTTACCTGTAAAACAATTGACCTTTGGTAAATAAATCTTAAATCAAACTCCATTATATTAAACCCAATAAACAAATCCATATCTTTTGCAACTTCCCAAAATTTTTTGATAATTTCAACTTCATCACCGCTTAAAGTCTTAACTGGTTCATCATTTATAGCATAAGAGATGCATGCAATCCGGCCAAATCCACCATCAAAAGAAGTTTGGGCTAAATATTTTTCAAAGTCTTTTTCTACTCTTGAATTTTTTTCGGAGTTTTTATGGTGGATTTCACGCAGGACTTCATGGTTATTCTCGTGAGCAGGAATCGTTTCTATATCTAAAAAGATTTTTTTCATAAATAATTTGTAAAGTTTGAATCCTTATCACATAAATTTCTCTTACGATTTGGATTGTAATATTGAGACATAAGTTTATTGTAACTTTTTAGGTGTGTTTTTTCCTGGTAGCTTAAAATTTTCCCCTGAAATAACTTTTTTACCACTTCTTTGTTCCAATTCCAGTCTGGCATTTTTAGCAATCCGTCCGCCTTTTTTGGCCGGAATTTTATTTTTTTCTAAACCTTTTGTTTGCATATTTTCGGCAATCTGCCTGGTTGATAATTCTGCCAGTGCCGTAAAGATGAGTTCTGCCTCTGTCATATGGTCACGTAGGTTCTCTGTTTTTAACCCTTTTAGGTTCCTATGGTCCTTAACTGATAAATCACTCCATTCCTCATGAATAATATTTGTCAAAATTGCATACTCATTCTCTTTCTTGACGTCATGGGTTTTCCAGTAATCCGTAAGCTTATTTCTGGTTTCCTGACCCATCATTCTCTGCTGAATCCATTTCTGGCTTCTGCCTAATCTTTGCCAGTTTATTCTTCCTCTATTTATGGATTTTTCCGGGTCAGATACTTCTTGTATTCTTTCATAACCCACTTTTGCCAACCAAAGCTTTATCGGCTCGGCCTTTTTACTTGGAATAGATTGGATAATCCTAAATAAGTGCTCCGGAGTTCCTGCTAACATTTTTCTATTTTTTCCGGTTTCCGAAGCCATTTCTACCTGGGGACAATTTGTCCCTATGTAGTGGCCAAGTTCAGAATCTCTTTTTCTCAGTTTTTTCAAATAGTCAGTTGGGTTAGCGCTTTCAGTAAGTGCGGAAATAATATCCACTACAGAAAAATACCACTTCTGCTTTTTTTCATCCCAATGACGGCGGATTTTTTTAGTTTGGAAAGCAATAATTTGATTATCATTTTTCATAACAAACTCTACTTTAAACCAAAAATTACCCGAAAGTCAAGATACGAGGGCTATTTTGAATTTTCTTCCACAATTGCAATTTTCATAATTTCCCTCCGAAGATTTACAACCACACTACTTAACACACCCTAAGGGTGTGCATGGTGCATACCATTTCGCAATTGCAATTTCTTCCGGCGTTAAGCCGTAGAGTTTATAAACTTCTTCATCTATTTTCCTATCAATTCTTTCAATTTCCTCGTCAAGAGACAATGATTTATTAGAATCCTTTGGGGTTGATTGAAATACTTTTTTAAGATTTATGATTTTGTGAACCAGCTTAATTAGCTCCCTTTGCTGGTCTTCGGTTGCTTTAGCAATGGGTAATACTCTCAATTGAGGAGCTTGGAACTGAAAATAGCCCCCACCCATTTTTAAGCCTGAAAAAATTTCAGAATAAACGAAACTGATCAATTTAGAATTTACTATTGCCGCCAGGTACTCTAGGCTAGAACCAGATTTAGGAGAATGAATACAGTTAGTATTTATTGAAGCAAACTTGCCGTAATCAAGAAATCCTTCGACTTTTAGAGCCAGTTTTGCAATAAGTATTTTTGGTGAGTTATATAAATTTTTTCTTTTATAACCAATTTTAGATACGTCCAAGTAAGGCTCCTGCAATTGTTTACCTTTATTTTTGAAAGTGGTCATTCCATACGAGGTTGCGTATCTATCAATTGTGCCTGAATTTATAATTGGTAATCCTACCTTATTCTCATCAATATATTGTGAAAATTCATCCGCTTCAGCAGCGGTGCTTGTCGCTTGAACTTCTGAAACTTCTCCCAAAGAAAAATTATTTGAAAACACCTTGTTTATTATTTTAATATTTTCAGATAATATAGGACCCCAAAGATATTCAGGCATTTTTTTAAGAATATTTGAATCAATTTTTGCATTTTTTATTTTGCTCAAATCGTCAGTTAACGCCTTCTCTGTAATTATTTGATAACTTGACGGGGGTTTATTATTTTTGATTATAGTTATGACTGGATAAACAGAAGGACCAAGGAATATTTTTAAATCGGATACATTCAATATTTTTTCCAATATAAAATTATCGGCAATGAATTTTCTAAGTGATTCACCATATGGCGAGGATAAATATTTATTCGGTGTAATAAAGGAAACATATCCATCTTTTCTACAAATTTTAAGGGCTTGCTCAAAAAATAAGATGTAAATATCGTATGTTCCCTTTGCAGATTGGAATTTTTCCTTCCAAAAATCCTTTACATTTTCTCCAGCAATCTCTTTTAACTGAATTGCATTGATGTATGGTGGGTTACCGATGATTACATCAAATCCTCCTTGTTTAAAAACTTCTGGAAATTTTTCTTCCCAATTAAACGGTTTTTTGTCTCTATAATTTTTGCCAAAATATTTCCTAAGCTCATCTTCGGTTCCTGAAATCAAGGAATTACCGTTTCTGATATTTTTATCTAATTTTGGAAGCTGCATCCTCTTTTCTAATGTATTTAGAAGAAGATTCAATCTTGTTATTTCAATAGCTTGTTCGTCCAAATCAACTCCGTAAATATTTTCTAATAGAATTGTTATTTTGGTATATTCATCTCCCTTATTACCAAATTCTTTATACTTATCATTAATCACCTCTAGAGCTTTTATAAGAAATGATCCTGAACCACAAGCTGGATCTAATACTTTGATTCTCTTTATGTCATCTATACTTCTACATCTATCCAGAACTGGTTTTAAGGTATTTTTAACTATATAGTCAACAATAAATTCGGGGGTATAATAAATTCCTTGTTCTTTTCTCTTTTTAGAGTCTTTATCTGCAGTAACTCCCTTTTCAGATTGCGCTAATCGATGGCCTAAATAGTTTTCGTAAACTGCTCCCAAAACATCGGCCGGCATAACTTTAAAATCGTATTCGTAATATCCTGCTTTTCCTTGTAGTATCTCTATTACATTTTCAGTAACTCCAGGCGATTCGTCCCATTTCTCAAAAGGGTGTTCGGTAAATAAACTTGAGTTGTATATTGAATCTAGTTCTCTGAACTTATCTATCATAGATTCATAAATAGTTTTGCCTTTTTTATCATTTTGCCAAGCCCTTACTAGGGGAATTAGGGTAGGTGGTTCTATTCCTCTATCTTCAGCTACTCTAATAAAAATTAACCTATCCAATAATCTTTGAACTCCCTCGTCAAGCAGATTTCGATCTTTGATACCATTCCATACACCTAGTTTTTCAATTAGCAATTTTCTGCATTCGTTAAGATGTTTGTATAATTGATCGCCAACAGATATTTTTTGTAATTTTTTCCCATGTTGTATAGCGTATTCGTCTAATTTATTTGTGTTAAAAGATTCTTTAGATAACA
>MFDM01000014.1:42797-72588 GCA_001776905.1 Candidatus Daviesbacteria bacterium RIFCSPLOWO2_01_FULL_39_12
AAATCAGTAAGAATCGCCCAATCTACACCCTTGTTCCAAGAATATCTTATGGCTTGTTTTGCATAATCTTCATTGTGGATATCAGCTTTTAAAGATTTTGCTTCCACATAAAATTTGATTCTTCCATTTAAATAAAAACCATAATCAACTCTCCCTTGTAGCTGACTCTCTTCTGCTGTTACCTCTTCTTTATTAGAAATATCCCAACCTAGAACTGTAAATAAGGGTTCAATAAATCCTTTTTTGGTTTCCTCTTCGGTATATTTTTTTATACTTCTTGAATTTAGAACTGAACTATATTTATTAACTAGCTCTTGAATTTTTATTTTTGCCTGATCCATATTTTCCTTCCCATATTAAAGCACATTTTAAAGATAGGGTATAGGGAGTAGGGTTTAGGCCATTCGGCAAGCTCAGGCTCGTGAGGTATAGTTGGAATCACAAAATATTATTTAATCCTGTGGGAAACTAAGGGAAATTAATATTTTCCTCTTAAATCATTTATTCTAATTCTGAACATATCGTAAATGGCAGCGGCTGCATCTTTTATGACCTGTACCCTCTCCGTATCCACATATTTCCACTCCACCTCTACCTCGGCAATTTTTAAACCATATTTTTTGGCCAAATAAAGTAGCTCCACATCAAACCCGGCATTAACAGCTCCCCCCTTAAAATGCAGGACTCCCCACTCACCCTTAATCTTGGGAACAATTTTATTAATAGGAATTTTGGTAAATGCTTTAAAACCACATTGCGTATCTTTAAAAGGTAGTCCCAAAATTAATCCCCGCAAGAGAGAAAATCCCCAGGCAGACATTTTCCTTAAAAGTGGCGCTCCCCTTCTACCCTGTCTTGATCCAATCACAATATCCCAGCCAGAGGCTGATCCGCCTTTGGCGGAAAATTTTGGTAAAAATTTATCCAGTTGATCAATCGGGGTAGCCTGATCCATATCAGTAAATAGCACAATTTCTCCTGTTGCCTTTTCCATACCGGTCATTACTGCCATGGCCTTACCTCCGTGTGAGTTCTCTACCAGTTTAAATTTCTCATTTTTTTTAATAAATTTTTTTACCAGCTCTTTTGTGGAATCCTCCGATCCGTCATCAACTACCACTACCTCATAATCTAGCTTAGACTTTTCCAAAAAATTTGCCACCTCATCCAAGCTGCCCTTTTTTATATTTCTTTCCTCATTGTATGCCGGTATCACCACTGATAATTTAGTCATTTAAATTGCTCCGGATTCTGTACTAATTTAAAAACTTTTAATCCATTAACTTCCCACATTTTATCTACTAAAGTCCAGCCAAAAGCAGCAATCTCGTATTTAGGGCTATAGATTGGGTCGCAAACTTGATCCTCACAAACCACAAAAAGTTGATCGGTCTTTTCAAACGGCACCTGCTTTGGTTTATGACCATACTCTTCAAGATAAAATTGGTATGCCGAATCATAATTACTTTTGGCAAGCAGAGCAAAATTAAATGGTCGACCATTGGTTTGACCAATTATAAATTTAGTTATTTCTTGTGTTCTTTTCAGCTGGTTATTGGGGGGAGATTTTAACGGACTGTTCGATAAATTTATAATAGACATAACGATTATGATAATTATACTTAAAGCCTTCAAAGTTCTAGTTTTAACTAGAGCAAATACTGACCCCAAAAGTAAAAAGACGGCCGGGTTCATAAATCCCAAATAATGATCATAAACTTGGCTTTGGTAGAAAGATATCCCCAACAGACCAACAAACAGCCATATTCCCAGAGCAAACTGGGACCAAGTTTTCCTAAATAAAGCAACAATGACCAGTACAGATAAAATTATGGTCAACACAACATTTCCTCCTGCCAAGTATCTGCCTATCAGATTGTAGGAATAGATAAAAGGAACTCTTGAAATATTACCAAATAAATTACCTCCCACCTCACCGCTTTGAGTCAGCAGTCCTACGGTTGCTTTGTAATTTAAAAAGTCATGTTTTAAATCAAAAATAAAAAGCGGAGACATTAAAAGCAAAAAAGCAATAATCCCCAAAATTGTTCCGGAAATCAAATTTTTAATATGCCCTCCTTTTCTTCTTGAAAGGATTTCATACAGCCATAAAATACCCCCTACTGGAATTAAGATTATTGCCAGATAATGCATCTGCACGGAAGCAGCAAATGATAATCCCACCAAAATTAACCATAAAAGATTACCGCTTTTATGCATTCTAAAAAGCGCAAAAAAACCAATCAAGGCAAAAAAAGGAGCCGGATTGGGATTCCAGGAAGATCGGGAATAAGTAATGGCCACAGGGGAGATGGCATAAAGGAATGCAGCTATTAATCCGGCCACTCTACCAAACCAAACTTTCCCTAAATAATAAATTAACCCCACTGTCAAAACCCCAATTAAAGCATTCATGCCGGCAGCTGCCACTGGGTTAAGGTAAAAAATTCCCATGGGAATAGCCATCATGTAGTAATACAAAGGCCCTAAATAAATATTACCAACAGAGGTGGGAGGACCTATTAAAGGAAAATTGACTCCTGTTAGGATATCTTTGACAATCAGTGCATCTCTTCCTTCATCACCCAGAAAAGTCATATATTCATCCAGTTTGTAAAATCTTAAAAAGGCAGCCAAAAGTAGCACGGCTAATAACAATACAAAAAGATGCTTTTGATCCTTTAATTTCCACCAAAGTCTGAAAAGATCCAAAAAGGATCTTAAGATTACATTCAGATTTGCCCCGGTCGGTTTCCCCGAAAGTCTGGGATAATGATTTACACCCACCTGAGCAATGTTAAATCCGCCCTTTTTAGCCTTAATAGCAATCTCGGCATTAATCATTGCTCCCCTTTGAGACTCAAGATGCGGTATTTTTTCCAAAACCTCCCTCCGAATCATCTTAAAACCACAATCTACATCTTTTAGGGTTAATCCAAAAAATGTCCAAAGAGATAACTGCCAGCCTTTTTTGAAAAGAATTCTAAAAAAGGGGTCTTGTCTTTTGATTCTGTAACCAATCACCAGATCATTAGTCTCGATTTCTTTCAAAAATTTTTCCACCTCGGAAAAATCAAATTGCCCATCCCCGTCCGTATAAACTATCACTTCATACTTAGCATTATAGAAACCGGACTTTAAAGCCTCACCATATCCTAAGTTTTTCTGATGGTGGATTGCTTGAACATGACTATTTTCTTTGGCAATCTGATCGACAATTTTGGCGGTGTTATCTTTGGAACCATCGTCAATCAGCAGAATCTCATAATCAATCTTAAGTTTTTTTAAAACCTTCTCACATTTTTCTACAGCTTGCCTAACATTTCCTTCCTCATTATATAAGGGAAAGAAAACTGACAGATTTTTAATAGGCATGGTAATATGCTAACATCAAATTATGCACAAAACAATCAAAGATCTACTGATAATTACTACTTTTACACTCATATCTATTTTTCTTATTTGGCTGCCTCATCTTTTAGCCTTACCAAACTTGTGGGGATTATCCTTTAAAGAAGGATTCTCAACCATCTATAGAAATTTTGATGGATTAGAGTATGTGGTGATTGCCAAATCATTCTATGATCCCCAAATCATCGCTACTTTACCACAATCACTACCAGCCAATTATTTTGCTTCCCATTTCCCCGGATATTCCATATTGATTGCTATCTTTGCTCCATTTTTGGGCTATCTAAAATCCATGCTGGTTGTTTCCATCCTTTCTACCGTTCTAGCAGCTTGGGCTTTCTACTTTTTGGTCAGAGATTTTAGGTTAACTGCTTACCCATTATTTCTAACATTTGTATTCTTAATACTGCCGGCTCGCTGGTTAATCGTCCACTCAGTCGGATCATCAGAACCTACTTTTATTTTCCTAATTATTACTGCCATCTATTTTGTGATGAAATTTGAACATACACAAAAATTTTTATTCATGTTTTCGGCTGGAGCGATGGGGGCATTAGCACAAATCACCAGACCACCAGGAATTTTGCTTTTTGTAGCTTCACTATTATATGTTCACTGGAAACTGTATTTACAAACTAAAGTAATCAGTTTCCAAAAAGCCTGGCTTGATCACTTAAAATACTCATCCTTAATTTTAATTCCAATTGGACTTTTGGCTATCTTTATATGGTATTCATTTACTTATCAGGATTTTTGGGCCTATTTTAAAAGTGGAGATAATATCCATCTAACTTTCCCGCCTTTTCAGGTATTTAATATTAACCAATTTTGGGTGGGAGATATTTGGCTGGAGGATATAGTTTATATATTTATACTGGGATTTTTGGGAGGGGTGATGTTATGGAAACAAAAGCTATATCCTATGGCATTTTTTGTCTTAACATATTTGGCGGCTGCCACCTTAATTGCCCACAGGGACATCAGTCGCTACCTTCTGCCGGTTACACCGTTTGTCATAATTGCTTTTGAAAAAATTTTAACCTCTAAAGAATTTAAAATAATCTTACCTATTATAATATTGGCAATTTATCTCTACGCCCAAAACTTTATCCTCCAAAATATAGCCCCAATCCCTAATCTTGAGTTTTTTAACTAATCCTCTTGCTCTTTTTGCGAAGCAAAAAGCAGGATGATTATTTAGTCATCCTGGTTTCTCCAGGTAATAAAATGGTTCATGGTGAAATTCCAAAGCATCACCGGCGGAATAGTGGCAAAGAAATAAAAATTATTAAAAGCTACTTTTCTAAATCCTAAATCTACAAACCCATCACCATATGTCAAATGCAAAAATTTAACAATTAAGACTGCAATCACTAGTCCTCCCAAACTAACCATATTAAAAATTCCCAATTTTTGCCAAAGACTGGTTTTGGTTTTTCTATATCTAAAAGTCCAAAAATTATTCAGAAAAAAATTATTGATAATGGCAATTTCTGCGGAAAATCCTTTGGAAGTGGCCGGAGGAAAACCTAAATAAATTATGAAAATTTTATAAAAGATAAAATCAACTACAGTTCCGGTAAATCCCACCAACCCAAACTTAACCGGAGTTTTGGCCCGTCTTGAGACTTTGTAAAGCGGAAAATTTATCCCCCATTTTTTCAATCTGACATCCAGACAATAGGCAATAACATCATAAGTATAATTAAAGACTTTATTTTTCGAATACCCCTCCAGTCTATTTTTAAATACTAAAGGAACCTCTTTATATTTAGCTCCCGCCAAAATCGCCTCGTGTAAAAAAGCCGGTTGGACAATAAAGGTAGGTTCTCTCCAAGGCAACCTTTTTAAATTAATTTTTTGGAAAAGTTCGGGAGTAAAAGCCCGGGCCGAATTGGTAAATTCACTTATATCCGAAGGGCCCATCAAAAAACGGCAAAAAAGCGATGCCCCATAAGTAAAAAGTTTCCTACCGAAAGTCAGTTGGTTTTCACCACCCTCAACAAATCTTGAGCCAATAGCCAAATCATACCCATCATCTACTGCTTTAACCAATCTAACCAGCACATCTGCATTAACTTGTCCGTCAGCATCCATTTGAGCCAGGACATCCGGTTTCAGATGCAAAGCGGCATACTGATGTCCTTCAATTAAACCAACTCCTAATCCCGATTGAGCTTTTAGCAAATGAATTGTTTTGTTTTTTAAGGAGAGGCGCTTAACAATTTCATCTGTCCCATCCGAACTCCTAATATCATCCGAAACTACAATTTCAATTTCCCATCCCGGCAAATTTTTCCCCTGTTCCAAAACTTTTTCGATGGTTTTTTCTATGTTGGCTTTTTCGTTATAGGTGGGGAGTACAACTGCGACACGTTTCATCAAGAAAATTTAGCTAAATCCGCATGGACCATAATTTTAATCAGGTCTTTAAATTTGGTCTTTGGTTGCCATTTTAAAACTTTTTTGGCTTTCGAGGCATCACCCATTAAAGGACCTGTTTGAACAGGTGGCACAAAATTGGGAGATGTCTCAACAAAATCTTGCCAGTTTAAATCTACTACTGCGAATGCTTCTTGGGCGAATTCTTTAACAGTATGCGTTTCACCTGTTGCTATCACAAAATCATCAGCCTTACCAAGCTGCATCATCATCCACATAGCTTCTATATAATCAGGGGCATAACCCCAATCCCTTTTGGCCTCCAAATCTCCCAGCTTTAATTTTCCATTTTGAACAATAGGCTCACCTTTCTCGTTTAAGGGGATCCCTTCCTTCTTGTTATTCTTTATGCAAGCCACTGCGGCAGTAATTTTTCTGGTGACAAAATTTAAGCCGCGGCGCGGACTTTCGTGATTAAAAAGAATCCCACAGGCAATATATTGAGGCTGTTTACTATCTTTTCTGGAAATTACCGCCATCCGATGGGCAAACTCTTTGGCAGCAGCATAGGGATTGGCGGGACTGAAGGGGGTATCCTCATTTTGAGGTACTGCTTTTGGAACCCCAAACATTTCCGAAGTTGAAGCCTGATAAACTTTTGCGTCAGGTACTATCAGCTTCGCTCTTTCAAAAACATGCAAAGCACCCACTCCTGTTATCATGATCGATCCCAGTTTGTCCGAGAAGGATGCAAAAGGAGAGGATAAAGATGCCAGATTATATATTTCATCAGGCTTAAAATCCAAAAGTGCTAAGGCTATCGATTCGGGAGATTGTAAGTCACCATAATAAATCTTGATCTGCTCTTTAACTGCCTCCACATTTCCCAAATCGCCGGTGGCGCTCCTTCTCACTAACCCTGCCACCTCGTATCCTTTATCCAATAAAAACTCTGTCAAATACGATCCGTCTTGTCCGGAAATCCCGGTAATAAAAGCTTTTTTAGATGCCATAATTGATCTACTATAGCTGATGCTAATAGATGCGTCAACCCCGATTTAATCGGGGTCAACCACGATCATGTAAACTGATCGTGATCAACCTGTTTCTTAAAAAGATTTACACTTTCCTCAACTGTGTGCAGTATATTTTCTCCTAGCTCAGAAGTAAATTTTGTAGGGTCAAGCCATGAATATCTTAAGATTTTAGCCTTTTTATTTTGGTTATACTGATCTAAACTGATTGGTTTGATTAAAGACTGATCTAAATCAAAAGCTTTGGCAATCAAATTGGCAAACTCAAATGGCGTAGTCCAGCTGGTTGAGACCACATGATATATTCCCCCGGATTTTTTTTTAATTAACTCATGTAAGGCATTTGCCACATCATCAACCAAAACCGGGGTCACCTTTTCGTCTGTAATGGCATGAATTTGGTGACCATTTTTAAGCTGCTCCAAAAAAAATCTGGCAATATCTTTTTTGAGTTCATGGTGAGCGGAAAAGGGCATCGATATGCGAACTAAAGTGAAGTTGCAACCGCTCTGTAAAACCTCTTGTTCACCCCAAAATTTGGTTTGACCATACCAATTTTTTGGATCTGGTTGATCCTCCTCTTCGTAAGGTGCATCTTCCTTTTGGCCATCAAACACATAATCTGTGGAGATCTGAATTAGATAAGTGCCAACCTCTTTACATACCTCTGCCACATTTTTTGCCCCGATCACATTTATTTGATAACATGACCCCCCCTGATCTCCCTTTTGTTCCTCTGCTTCTTGAACATCTGTGTAGGCGGCAAAATTAATGACCACATCGGGCTGAAAACTTTTTACCACATCTTCTGTCTCACTTTTACCAAGAATGTCTACTTGATCAGTGTTAGGAGATCGAATATCTAAATGCTGATTATGCAAATTTATAAAACGTGATCCAACCAAACCATTGCCACCAAAAGCTAATATTTTCATTTGAATTTCTCCGGGAACAGATCGCGTAGCGTGGGATTATTTTTATCTCTTTCTGAGATGATCGGATCTTTAATGGGCCACTCGATTGCCAAATCAGGATCATCCCAGGCAATAGCCCTGGTATCTGTTCCATCCCAGTAGGCATCAACCAGATAAATGTAATCAACCGCAGTATCTGATATCACACACAAAGAATTAGCCAAACCACTGGGAATAAAAAGACCAAATCTATAATCATCGTCTATGGTAAAAGTCTCCACCTTACCAAAGCCGGGAGATTCTTCTCTAATATCCACAATGGCCACAAACACCTCTCCATTTAAAGGATAGACAATTTTATTCCATCTTTCGCCGTGAATGCCTCTTAACACTTTTGCTTCTGAGTGAGAATGATTCATCTGAACACCTTCAAATCTAATGCCGCCCACTTTCTCTAATGCATCAGCGCGGAAAATTTCCCGAAAAAAACCTCTGTCATCTTTAAAAATGGGCCGCTCTAAAATTAACAGCCCGGGAATTGAAGTTGTTTTGATGCTTTGATTATTCATATCTTTTTTGGGCACTTCTATCTACATTTGGTCGACCCTTTTTAAGAGGTTTCCACCACCACTCGTTTTCTTTATACCATTCGACTGTTTTTTTTAACCATTCATCAAAACTATGCTCCACCTGCCACCCCAGTTGTTCTAATTTAGTAGAATCTATTGCATATCTAAAATCATGGCCCAGCCGGTGTTCAACATGCTCTACTAAGCTTTCATCCTTCCCTAAAAGTTGTAATATTTTTTTTGTCACCTCTAAATTGGATTTTTCCTCACCACCCACACAATAAGTTTCTCCCGCTTTCCCTTTTTGCAAAACTGTCTCAATTGCCCTTGAGTGATCATCAACATACAACCAATCCCTGATATTTTCTCCCTGTCCCATTAAGGGAACTTTTTGCCCTGCAACTAGATTGGTGATAAAACGGGGGATTAATTTTTCGGGATCTTGATAGGGACCGAAATTGTTGGAACAGTTGGTAATTGTCACCGGCAAACCATAAGTTTGGTAATAAGCCCTAACTAAATGATCGGAGCCTGCCTTTGATGCAGCATAAGGTGTTCTTGGTGAATAAGGGGTGGCCTCATTAAAAGGAGCATCGTCAGGACCCAACTGTCCAAATACCTCGTCTGTTGAGACATGATGAAATCTTTTTAACTTTGCATCAAGTGCTGCTTCCAAAAGCAGGGCTGTTCCCAAAATATTGGTTTTGACAAAAAGCAAAGGATCTATTACTGATCTGTCAACATGAGATTCTGCCGCAAAATGAACCACCACATCCACCCCGCTGATGGCCTTTTTTACATCATCAGCACTGGTAATATCCCCTTTGATAAATTGATAATTGGGACTACTTTCTAAATCTTTTAAAGATTCTAAATGCCCAGCATATGTGAGGGCATCAAGATTTATAATCTGATCGTCTGAATGATTTTTTAACCAATAGTGGATAAAATTTGAACCAATAAATCCGGCTCCGCCTGTCACTAAAATTTTCATATCTGGCATCATTTTAGCATACATGATAGATTAGAACCAAAGTGAAAATCATTGTATTTCTCATAATCCTCTCATTTGTCATCAGAATTCTTTTTGTTTCAGATAATAGAATTTCTTTTCACTACGATATGGCCAGGGATGCATATGAGGCACAAACTATCTGGAAAGATCGTGACTTAAAAGTTCAAGGCCCGCCAACTACCCAGCCGGGTTTATATAGTGGTGTTTTATATTTTTATCTTCTGTCTTTACCTTATGGTATAGGGGGTGGGGATCCCAGATTTGCTGCAGTCTTCATGGCTCTTCTTAATAGTTTAACTATAATTCCTATTTTTTTCCTTGCTAAAGATTTATTCAGATCTACACTTTGGGCAACTATTTCAGCTACACTTTTTGTTTTCTCATTTGAGGCAACTCAATATGCTTTATGGCTTTCAAACCCTTCTCCTGCTATCTTGACAATCTCTATGTTTTTCTTATGTTTAAGAATTTGGCAAAAAGGAAATAAATGGGGACTACCACTATCAGTTTTATTTGCTTCTCTTTCTGCTCAGCTTGAATTTTTCCTGATATTTTTATTTGTAGTCATCTTAATTTTTAAATATTTTTTTAGAATTAAATTTAAACTTGCAGAACTCATTTTATCTCTTGTTATTCTTCTAATTGTTATGAGTACATTTTTAGTCTCTATGGTTAAATTCAATACATTCACACAAGTTATACAGGGATTTTTATCAGTAAGTCAAAGTGGGGATATTAGTTTTCGTATAAAATTTACAGACTTTTTGTTTATTTATATAAACAGGTTTGGTGATTTATTTATCAATAATTTTTTCCCACTCAATGTTTTAGTGGGAGGTATTTTAGGATTGAGTGTGTTGATACTTTTAATAAAAAAATCTTTCTTTAGTAAGGTCCAGTCTAATTCAGAAAAAAACTCATACAAATTTATTTTATTTACCTTACTTTGTTATATTCCAATATTTTTATTTGGAGGACAAAATGCTTCATATACTACAGTCGGTATGGTAGTCCCGGCAATTTTAGGTGTTTCTCTTCTTTTGCAAACTATTTTTAAGAGAGATAGAAAATTAACCTTAATATTACTTTCATTTATTTTACTTTCTAACTTGTATATGATTTTTAAAATTAACCCAAATGGTCAAGTAATCCTGGTTATCCCGAAGGAAATGCTTTTAAAAAATCAGCTTAGCTTAGTTGACAAAACTTATCAGGAAGCTGGGGGCGAACAATTTTCTATAAATACTTTAACCCTTCCTCTTTGGACAAATACCACCTGGGCCTATTTATATTCATGGTATGGACTTAAGAAATATGGTTACTTACCTTATTTCTATGGCAGAGATCAAATCGGATTGTTAGGAGCTGATGATTTGAAAAAAATTAGCAAACTCTTACCTATTTCCTTTTTCATAAGAGAGCCACATATTGGCATTCCTGAAAATTTTTATAATGAGGAAATCTCTACTGAAGATAGTAAAACCAAGCTAGTAGAGAGCATTAATTTTAATGGTTTAACATTGGAAAAAAGAGTGCCAAAATGACAAACAGTAGACTAATTCTAATTATCTTGCTACTGGGAATTATTTATAAGTTGATTATGACCTCTGGCGGTAATTTTCTTTTTAACATGGACAATGCCAGAGATCTGGTTGACGTCAGGGAAATGGTAGAGTTAAAAAAAATTAGACTGACAGGACCTACCTCGGCAATTGAGGGTTTTTATAATGGCCCTGCCTGGTACTATCTACTAGCTATTCCATATGTTGTGTCGGATGGTAATCCATATTCCACCATTATTTTACAGATTATTCTTTGGGCTATTGGCGGATTTTTCCTTCTGAAGATGGTTTCTAACTTTGGAAAGATTTTGATAATCCTCATCGGATTGGTGTGGGTTGCATCTGATTACATATCTTTAGCAACTGTTTATGCTTTTAATCCAAATCCCCTGACTCTACTTTCACCACTTTTTATTTATTTGCTTTTTAAATATCTCCAAACAAACAAATTAATATTCTCCATTCTTACTTTCTTTTTAGGTGGATTGTTTTTCAACTTTGAAATGAATTTTGGGGTATTTATACCAATGATTATTTTTGTTTCCATATTATTTACCAACAAATTAACACTTCTTAAAAGTAGTAGTTTTTGGATTGGTTTATTATTTTTTATTTTATGTTTACTACCCCAACTGCTTTTTGATATAAGACATAACTTTATAATGACTAAATCTGTAATTAATTATCTTTCTCAGGGAACATCTACTTCTTACAATCTCTTCACCAGATTCCAAACTATCACAGACAGCTTTTTTAATGTATTTAGTGCAACTTTAATGAATCGCAAAAATTTAACAATTATTATTCTTTTACTGTTTATTCCAATTATTACCAAATTTTTTAAACAAATTAGAAAGAATGATTTAATAATAGCTAGTGTTGTATATATACTAATTCCATTTATTTTATATGTTTTTATTCCGGTAACTGTTAACCCTTGGCATCTGGGTGGGGTGGCAGCAATATTAATCCTTTTAATTGGCTTCCAGATAAAGAAGCTTTGGGAATTTAATTTTTTTGGAAAAATTATCGGGTTGACCTTATCATTATTTTTAATCTTTTACTCTTTATCAAACATCTCTAAATTCTTTTTATTAGATTTTGGGAAACCAAATATGGACCCCTCATTATATAAAAATGAAATAGCTGCCATAGATTATGTCTATAAATTCGCTAATGGGCAAAATTTCAAAGCTTATACTTATTTACCCTCTGTTTATGATTATCCTTACCAATATCTATTTTGGTGGTATGGCCGCAAAATTTATGGCTATATCCCTTATGAATATGCTTATTCACCAAATATTCCTCAATATATTTCCAATAAAGAGAAATTTATCGGTTCAAAAACAAATTACCAGGGATTAGTATTTTTAATCAAAGAACCAGATAGAATCAAGATGAGAAGGGCCTGGGAAGATGATTTTGATCATATTCTACTTATCAAAAAAGGAATGGTAGGACCATTGGAGGTGGACATTAGGAAAGAGTTTTAATAGTAATTTTTCTTTGGTGATCATCTAATTTTTTAAAATAAATCAATGCAGCTATCTTTGGAAGAATGGATTTTATCTTCTCGGCCCACTCAATCACCACCACCGCCTCTGGATTTTGCAAAATCTCTTTAAGTCCCAAATCTTCAAATTCTCTCTCCATCTCCAATCTATACAAGTCTATATGAAAAAGCGTCTTTTTAGACTTGGGAATTTTGTGTTGTCTGATTAATACAAAGGTGGGGGAAATTATTTTTTCTTTAATCCCTAACCCTTGGGCAAACCCCTGAACAAAAGTGGTTTTACCTGCACCCAGCTCCCCAACTAAACCAACCACCTTATATCTTCTCTCTTTGGCAAGTTTTTTTGCTAACTGTCTAGTCTCTTTATCAGATCTGGTTATGAATTGACCCATGTATCTTTCTCTTTTTTAAGTATATAAATCCCAGGGATGATATTCCAGAGAGAACTAAAAACCCGCCAATCCACGGGATAGAGTTAATCTGTCTATCCGGTTTATTCTCTGTCACCGATGAAGCAGTTGGTTCTATTGAAGCAGCTGCAACAGTAGCATCAGAGACAGTTTTAAAAATCGAACCACTTAGGCTGCTATTTTTAGAGGCTGAAGGTGTGGGGCTACTGGTGACTTTCTTTATTGATTGTGCGTTTCCCTGACTACTTTGACTATCACTGTCTGAATTTATGATACCCACTATTTTAATTGATAACTCATTACTCCATGTCGGTCCGGAACCGGATGAGGTATATCTGCCCACCCTAAATTTGTAATCACCTGTCCCCTCAAAACCCGAGTCCTCACTGTCTCCTTTTACTTCTAAATTTCCTGACCAACTTCCCGCTGAGTCTGTAGTAATTGGATATTGAGATGAATAACTGGAACCATTTTTAACCCAACTTCCGGAAACTAAAGTATATCCAAAATAATTCGAACCGTCAGCTTTTTTAAATGCTCCTTTTAAATAAAATTGTGTACCTGGATTGTTTGGTAAAGTTAGATTAACTGTGACGTTAAATGACTGATCAGAATTTATCTGGGAAGGAATACCGGAAATTATAAACGCAGAAGTTGATGAAGAGGTTGGGGTGGGAGTGGATGATGGAGTCGGAACGGGATTTTCCGTGGGAGAAGGGCTGGGAGTGGATGTATTAAATGATAAAGTGAATGACCAAATACTGCTCCAATCACTCCAGACCCCATCTGCATTTTTTGCTTTAACTCTCCAGTTCCAAACTCCTTCAGTTAAAGTAGGTGTGTAGTAGGTATTATCAGTATAATAATCTTTATTTAAAGAGGAAAAAGCAGGATCATCATCTACTTGAACTCTAAAATTATTTCCAGCATAAAGTGTATAAGATGGTATTTGCCATTCTAATTTTGATGAAGTCACTGTTGAACCATCTGAAGGAGAAGATAACTGGGGTGGTTCCCCAGCAAAAACAGCTTGTGGAAATAGAAAGATCAGTAAACTAAATAATGCTGAGTAAAGAAATTTGAAAAACATCTGCCATGAGGCAGGATTTATTGGATCTTATCTCTAAAGCTGACCCAAAACAAGTCCCCAAATTTACTCCATTTAAAGTATATGCCAGTAAAGAGTCACTATCCCATTTTCATGATCTATAACCACGCCTTTACCCATAGCACTCCCACCGCTCATCATTTGACCGGTACAGGAATTCTTAACATAGCAACTACACGTAGCAGATGTTGAGTAAGCAATCCCTTTGTCCGCGGCATAAATAGCTCTGCCTAACCCTCCTCCACCGTTTGGTGCAATATCTAAACCAGTATGGGGTGGGAAGTTTGGAATATAGTACACACCAAATGCTGTTGTAATTATTGTATCTCCAGGTGGGTATCCTTGTAGAGGAGAACCTAATTTGCCACTATCAAGATAATTATGGGGATTAACTGGACTTGGTCTAGTATTTGTTCCTTTGATGACAATAGCATTATTTTTTACTTCTGCATTTTCGTAAACTTCAAAGTGAAGGTGTGGTCCTGTGGAGCAACCCGTACTTCCCATGGCAGCAATTGTTTGACCTTTGGAGACCGGTCCAATTTTTGGCCCGACATTTGAAATTGCCTGTGCAATTGAGTTAATTTCTGCCTGAAGTTGAGCAATCAATCCCTGATATCTGGCTTCATCATTTCTGGTAATTTTTAAAAGTTCTTCTTTATCTTTTTTTTGCTGATCAAGTTGTTTTTGATATGTTTCCAGCTGTTTATTTAACTTTTCCGCTTCTTGTTGTCTGGTTTGTTTATCTTGTTTCTGCTCATCATAGGCCACTTTGGTAGCATGAAGCTCGTATAGCTTTTTCTTGTCATAAACTTGGGCTACCTGGATATATTTCAATTTCTCTATTAAATCCGAAAAGCCCTTTGATGAAAAAAGTAAATCTATATCTGAAATGGTACTGGAGAATTTATAAGTGGCGGTAATCCTTTTTAAAAGAATCTGGGATAAAGTATCTAAAGAGATCGAAATGCGGTTGATCCTGGAAGATAAATCGGAAATCTCCCTTTTTAATTTTTCTATTTTTAAAGTTGTTTCTTCTATCTTTAATTGGGTAACTTTAACTTGAGAATCAATATAATCCAACTGGGATTTTAGGGTCTTCTCCGTTCTTCTGGTGTCTTCCAGATGAGTTTCCAGCTTTTCTATTTCAGTTCTTTTTTCCTCGATTTGTTTAGTCAACTCATCAGCAGTTTGGGCAAAAACAGGTGGGGTAAAGAATGTGGAACTAAGGATTAAGAATACAAGAAGAATTAGAACTATACGGATAATCTTCATCATTGACATACATAATACTTAATACTAAATTTTTAAATATCTCCTGACAGCTCCGTATGATCCTAATGCTCCCACAAAACAAGCAGCCAAGAGGATCACTCCCAAAAGTCCCGACATAAAGATGGGGTCAACCGGTAAAAGTTTAACCTCCTTAAAATAATCCTTCAGATAAGGGGTGAAGTACCAAAGTAACCCATATGATACTACCCAAGCCAAGAGCGCACCAACCACTCCGTAAAACAGTCCTTCCAAAATAAATGGGTTCCTGATAAAAGCGGGCGAAGCGCCAATCAATCTCATAATCTCAATCTCTCCTCGTTTAAGTCTGATTTTGAAACCGATAATCATCAAAATTACCAGTGTGGCAAAAACCATCAAAAATGCCACGGTGGTTCCACCCACAATCCTGATAATTCTGGTAATTGACGTCAACCTTTCAATCACATCCTTAGGTATAAACACCTGCTCAACTGCCGGCTCTTTGCTCAATACCTCTGAGATAGGAGCTAAATCCTCAGGCGTTTTGGTAGAAATCTCCAAAGAAGCAGGCAAGATACTGGCTGAAACAAGCTCTAGCAGAAACGGCTCGTCCTTGTTGTCCTCCTGATACTTTTTTAAAGCATCTTCTTTGGAAACATATTTAGTGGCAGAGACGCGAGGATCTTTTTTCAAAGCTTCGTCTAAGGCAGCAATGTCTTGATTATCTACCCCGTCTTTAAAAAAAACTATCACTTGCGGTCTGCTTTCAAAATAAACTAAAGTTTTTTGTGATCCCGCTGCCAGTAAAATAAAAGTCAAAAGGGCAAAAAATGTCAAAAACATCACCATTGACGCTGCGATAGCCTGATAGGGAGTTCTCCTGATATTTCTTTTGGTAAATTCAATTATCCTCTTCATACTTACCTTCCTTCGAATCGGATATCTTCTTTCCCTTTCTGAGAATTACCACTCTTTTTTTGAGCGTGTTAACAATCTCTCTATTGTGGGTGGCCATCACAATGGTGGTTCCCCAGGAATTAATCTCATTAAGAAGCTGAATCACACCCCAGGCGGTTTTGGGGTCTAAATCTCCGGTTGGTTCATCAGCCAGTAAAATATCCGGTTTGCCCACCACTGCCCTGGCAATGGCCGTTCTTTGAGCCTCACCGCCTGACAGTTGTCTGGGAAATAAATTTCTTTTGTCCCAAATTTCCACCAACTTTAAAGTATGTTCCACCATTTTCTTAATTTCCTCATCCCCTTTACCTAAAACCTCCAAAGTTAAAGCCACATTTTCAAAAACTGTTCTGTCATCCAACAGTTTAAAATCCTGAAAAACAAATCCTATTTTTCTTCTCAAAGAAGGTATCTCCCCCTCTTTAAGCTTAGTAATATCTTTATTGTTTATCATTGCTTTTCCCGCTGAAGGCAAAAGTTCGTGAGTTAAAATTCTCAGTAGCGTGGATTTTCCTGCACCTGAGGGGCCGACAATAAAAACAAATTCTCCCTGTTTAATCTCTAAGGAAATATCATCCAGAGCTAGCATAGAATCAAATTTCTTTGAGACGTTTTCGAAGACAATCATTTCGTCTGTATTTCTTCAACCTTACCGACATCCATTAACCAACCTTCTTTTAAAGCTTTTTGAGTTTCTCCGTAAACTTTCACCTTCTTACCCTCAAATAATGCTAAATCCACCACAGATGAAGTTAAAGCCACCGGCACTGCTCCTTCTCTTTCCAGAATGTGTGTCCCCTCCGTATATTCAGTCGGTTCTTCGGGGGTGGGTTTTAACTTAATAACGCCTTCCGCAAAATCCCTAAAAGTTCTACTGTCCTGGCTGGCAGCTTTGGTAGTGGATGAACTACCTTCTTCTAAAGCTTTCCCTGTGGATCCTTTGTTAACCATTATGAAACCTGTGACTGTCCCCAAAACTACCGCTATCACCGTAATGATTACAAGAGGTCTGAGGGGATGAGACGAACTCCAAAGATGTCTGGTCCAAAGATGTTTGGTTATTTCTTCCTGCGGTTGGGCATTATTTTCCATCTCCTCTATATGATAACTATAAATTGCTAATTTGTCTACCCCGATCTAATCGGGATCCAGCCATCACAACTTTCTGACTTCAGCCTCAATGAACTGATCTAAGTCCCCATCCAAAACAGCTTCTGTATCTGAGGTTTCAACTTGGGTTCTTAAATCCTTCACCATATGGTAAGGGTGGAGCACATATGATCTTATTTGAGTTCCCCATGAAGCTTGAGTCGCACCCCCCTTCAGCTCTTCAATCATTTTTTTATCCTGAGCCTGTCGAAGGACCCAAAGCTTGGCAGTAAGCATTTTCAATGCATTTTCCCTGTTTTGCAGCTGGGATCTTTCTGTCTGGGCACTCACCACCAAACCTGTGGGGATATGTCTTAATCTGACTGCTGTTGAGACCTTATTGACATTTTGTCCACCGGCCCCAGATGATCTGAAAGCTGCAAATTCTACATCCTTCTCATCTATCTTAACCTCCTGCTCTGAGATCACCGGCAAAACCTCAACTAAAGCAAAAGAGGTCTGCCTTAAATTATCTGCATTAAAGGGAGATTGTCTGACCAACCTGTGTGTACCCTTCTCGCCTTTTAAGTATCCATAAGCTAAACTCTCATGAATTATCATAGAAACCTCTTTAAATCCTGCTTCATCACCCGGTATTTCATCTGTAACTTCATATTTCCAGCCTTTTTTTTCAAAATATCTTTGATACATTCTGACTAGCATGGCTGTCCAATCCATTGCCTCTACTCCTCCGGCTCCTGAGTGAACAGATAAAATTGCCTCAGATTCATCATGGGGATTAGATAAAAAAAGTTTAAATTCAAATGTGTCTAAAATACCTTCCAGCTCTTTGATTTCTTTTTTTAAATCTTCCTCCATAGAGGACTCTTCGGATATTTCCAGGGAATTATTAATTCTGGTTTCCAGATGCTCTATGGTTTCCAATGTTTTCTGTTTATCTGATAGCTGACGACTGATTGCTGCAGACTGTTTTTGGTCTGTCCAAAACCCTTCTTTCATAGTCCGGGTTTCAATCTCCCTTATTTCCCCACGCAGGCTGTCCTGATCAATTTGATCAGAAATCTTTTTAAACCTTTCTTTTAAATCTTTTAATTTAGCCTGAATTTCTTCCATATGAGAAGAATTATAGCTGATTGTGTTAAAATTTGCCTATGATTTTGCATATTGATACCAAAGATCGAAAGCAAATTAAAGTTTCTCTTAAAAAAGATGGGAAAGTTGTTAAATCCTTATCAAAGCAAAATGAATACGGATCACAAGTGCTTTTGCCTTTGATTGACAGAATACTCAAGACTAAAGACTTAAAACCAGAGGATCTTGAAGAGATAGAAGTAGAAACAGGGCCGGGGTCTTTCACGGGACTTAGAGTTGGGGTTTCTGTAGCTAATGCCTTAGGATTTGCTTTAGGCATTCCTGTTAACGGTAAGAAGATAGAAACAAATTTGCTATACTAAGAGTATGGCTTGGCAGAATTTCTTTTTACCACACAAAGATACACACAAAAAAGCCCACCTAATTTCCTGGGAAGCTATCCTCATTTACGTGCTTTTTTTCATCCTGCTTCAGGTTTCTTTTTCCATTATAAATTACACCAAACCAGGAGTTTTAGGGGTTACCTCAAATATTGACAAGCAAAGAGTGATTGAGCTGACGAACGCAGAAAGAACCAAAGCAGGCTTAAACCTAATAGCTGAAAATTCTGCTTTAGATCAAGCAGCCGCCGCCAAGGCACAAAACATGTTTTCCGAAAACTACTGGGCTCATTTTGCCCCTTCCGGGAAGTCCCCCTGGGACTTCATTTTGGGAACAGGATACAAATTCAGCTACGCCGGTGAAAATCTGGCCAAAAACTTCTCCACATCCGAGGATGTGGTAACTGCCTGGATGAACTCTCCTTCTCATAAAGACAATTTACTTTCCTCAAAATATCGAGAAATAGGTGTTGCTGTGGTTGACGGGATCTTAGACGGACAGAGAACAACTTTAGTGGTGCAAATGTTTGGCACACCAACTCAACTGTTAGCCAAAGCAGAAACTACCCAACCATCAACAGAAACTGTAGCAGAAGTCCCTCAACCCGCAAGCAGAGCAGAGATGACTGTCTCGGGGCAGAAAATAAACCTATCAAATCAAGAATATGAACAAAAATCTGCTAAACCTTTCCAGCTTGTCTCTTTAACAAGTCAACTATCATCCGTCCAACCCATACTTAACCCTTATCTATTTTTCAAAACCTCAGGAATACTACTTATTGGATTTATTTTTGTGATTTTAACATTGGACATTTTGGTTTTGTATAAAAGAGGTGTATTTAGAATTAGCTCAAATCACATTGCTCATATGAGTCTTTTGGCAATCAGCGCAGCTGCCTTAATTACCAGTAATGGAGGAAGTATCTTATGAGAGCTATTAAGAAACATGCCATCCTCAACTCAATTTTTATCTCAGGCTTTATTTTACTGATTCTTTTTTTGATGTTTTACCGCCATTCTTTTGTGTCAACATTCTCCCTTCTGATAACAGCCGCTCTAATTTACCTAATTTGGGCCTATCTTTACCATCATTTTGACAAAAGTTTAAATAGTATGATTATTTTGGAGTATGTTTTAACCGCCCTTTTGGTTATAATAATACTCACAGGATTTATCACATGAGGGCAATTATCCCAACAGGTGGACGGGGCACCAGAATGCGCCCCTTAACTTTTTCCACCAACAAACACTTTATTCCAATTGCCAATAAACCCCTAGTTTTTTATCCCATTGAGACTGTAGCAAACGCCGGCATCAAAGATATCGCCTTAACTTACAATCCAGGAGGCTTAGAAGAGGCACAGGCGCTTTTGGGAGACGGCTCCCGGTGGGGTTTAAAATTTACCTATGTTCTGCAAGAAGAGCCAAAAGGACTGGCCAATATTTTCCAAGTTTGCGAAGATTATCTGGCCGGATCACCTTTTTTAATGCACAATGGTGATAATATTTTTGTTGACGGTATAGTTGATGTTGTTAAATACTTCCAAAAAGAAAAACCCAATGCGCTGGTCACTATGGTTCACCATGAGGACAATAGACGGCTGGGAGTACCTTTTTTTGATAAAAATGGTAAATTTGCTCGTTATATTGAAAAGCCGGAAAATCCTCCTAATGATTTTGGCATCCCCGGTCTTTATTTTTTTGACCATCATGTTTTTGAGTGTTTCAAAGGTAAAGATACCATTACTCCTTCAGCCAGAGGAGAGCTGGAAATCTCCGAACCATATAATTGGTTAGTTGATCATAACTTTAGAGTTGATGCTATAGAATACAAAGGTAAATGGATGGATCCGGGAAAATTTGATGATTGGCTGGAGGCAAACAAATTTATTTTAAATAACCGTCTGGAGGGTCAAATAGAGGGCACTGTTGATAAATCATCTAGGATATCAGGAACTGTTGTGATCGGACAAAATTCCGAAGTTGTCAATTCAAAAGTGCAAGGTCCAGTCATAATTGGCGACCGTGTCAAGGTATTTGACTCAGAAATTAAACCTTATACTTCTTTAGGAGATGATTGTGAAATAGTCAAATCAAAGGTAGAAAATAGTGTTTTGATGAGTGGAGTAAAAATTTATCATGTTAAAGATCATCCTATATCCTCTTCTTTAATTGGAACAGATACTGAAATTGTTGGCGATGATCAAGATAAAGTTACCTCCCTCTTTGTAGGAGAAAAGTGCAGGATACAAATATAATGAAGATCCTTGTTACCGGTGGTGCAGGTTTTATAGGTTCCCATGTTAATAAATTATTACTTAGTGAGGGACATCAAGTGACAGTTTTGGATAACCTTTCCAAAGGTTATCAGGACTTAGTTGATAAAAGAGCACAATTTGTTCAAGCAGATTTATTGGATCGGAAAAAATTAGCAGAAATTTTACCAACACACGACGCTGTCATCCATATGGCCTCACTAATAGAAGTGGGAGAGTCTGTCAAAAAACCAATAGAGTTTACCCAAAATAACATTTTAGGAACAGTTAATCTTTTAGAAGCAATGAAAAATTCCGGCGTTAAAAAAATAATTTTTTCCTCATCTGCCTGTGTTTATGGAAAACCGAAAAAATTACCTATCACAGAGGATGATCCATTAGGAAAGCAAGAAAACCCTTACGGAATCACCAAAGTTACCATGGAACAATTTTGTATGCTTTATCACAGACTTTATAATTTTGATGTAATTATTTTAAGGTATTTTAACCCCTTTGGTCCTGGAGAGTTACACAATCCCGAAACCCATGCCATTCCCAATTTTGTCAAGGCCGCTTTAAATAAAACACCTATTCCACTTTTTTGGAAAGGTGAACAGGTTAGGGATTTTATTTATATTGATGATTTAGCTAAAGCTCATACTTTGCCGCTTAATTTATCCGGACTACATATTTTTAATATAGGAACAGAAACCGGAGTAAAAGTTACTAATGTAGTTAATAAAATATTTGAAATTTTAGGATATAAGGTTCCCTTAGATGATAAAGGCGAAAGAAAAGGAGATGTTACCGAATTGGTAGCTTCAGCGGAAAAAATTAAAAAAGAATTAGGGTGGAGTCCAGAAATTTCTTTAGAAGAAGGCCTAAAAAGAACAATAGAGTTTTACCGTTCTAACGCAATTTAAAGATCCTTTCCTCCTCCGCCCTTTTTCCACTTGATGGCATTTATAAATGGGTAAAAAAGGTCTTCTTTTTCATCAATAATAAAGGAGGATTGTGGTTTTTTGCTCTCAATAATTTTGGAGCTAAATTTAACAAAGTTTATATCTGAAATTATAGCTATTGGTGTTTGCTCATCCCCCTCCCCCATTTCTAAAACTGCTGCAGAGGCCAGACAGTCGGGGATGTCGGTTAAAGAAATCTGCATCTCTCTTCCAAAAATATCTTTCTCTCCTCTATAATCTCTCAGTGGATTAAAACCAAAATGAGCCAAGGATATCCCCACCAATCCTCTTCTCATGGGGATACAGTGTGAATCAGTAATTATTACCCCCAACTTATCAAGGTTAAATCTATTCTTTAAAAATTCCCAAATTTTTTTAGCAGAAACTTGTGGATCTTTGGGCCAGAGAATATAGTAATTGAAACCATTACTTTCGTCTATTCCGGCTGATGGAATAAAAAGATTATTTTTAATGGTGTGCATCACCCAACCTTCTGGTACTAAATCTCTTGGTATATATTTATCTGATTCATCTATAATCAGCTCATCTTTATCCGTTCCCTTAATTGAAACACAACGACCTTCACCTATTGAAACCACCTTTGATGTCACTGCCACAATAGATTTTTCTTCTAAGTTTTGAATCGTAGAAAGCAATTCCCAAAGATTGTCTTTAGGCGGTAAAAACTTCCTTGTCTTGATGGCTTTGACAATCATCAGAGTTGTAGTCTAACATTGTTTATATGAAAAAATCCACCTTGCTAATCTTAAGTGTAATTCTTCTGATCGGGTTATTTTTCCGAACTTATGCTGTTGTTGATCGCTTTGAGTTTGCCCATGATGGAGATTTGTATTCATGGTTTGTTAAAGATGTTTTAGTGGACAAGCATTTAAGATTGGTCGGCCAGGAAACTTCCGCTCCGGGAATTTTTATTGGCCCACTTTACTACTATTTGAGCATCCCCTTTTTTCTGTTGACTAATATGGATCCTGTTGGGGCAATTATTCCCATAACTATTATCGGTATTCTAACTATATTCAGCTACTTTTGGGTGTTTGCCAAACTTTTTAATACAAAAATTGGGTTAATAGCAGCATTTTTATATGCAGTGCTTTTGGAAACAGTCCAGCTGGACAGAAGAGTTGTTCCCTCCACCCCCACCAATCTTTGGGTCATCTGGTATTTTTATACAGTAATCTCAGTGGTGAGAGGAAATTTTAAACAGCTGCCTCTTTTGGGTATTCTAATTGGGTTAATCTGGCACATCCACATTGCCCTGGCTCCCCCACTTCTAGTTGCTCCTTTGGCCATAATACTTTCCAAAAAACTACCCAAAATAAGAGAAGTTTTTTATTTTTTTACTGCATTAATAGTGACCTCTCTGCCTCTGCTAATGTTTGAAATTAGGCATCAATTTATCCAAACAACCAGTTTTCTTAAAAATTTTGCTGGTGCAGAAATTGTTGGTAGTAGCATCTTATACAAATTTGAGCAAGTATTGCAGATGGTCACCAAAAATATTAATACTTTATTTTTTTCACCTCAATCTTTCCCCATCACCCAAAATATCTTTTTTGTCTTACTAACTCTTTCATCAGCCCTCTTTTTAGTTAGGAAAAAAATTATTACTTTAAAGGAGCTGTTTTGTTTGTATATTTGGATTTTGGGAGTTGTGGTATTTTTCTCACTTTCTTCTTCCCCTATTTCGGAATATTACTTTTTCAATATCGAAATTATTTTTATTTTTATTGTTTCGTCCTATTTCTATCTCGTGCTTAAGACTTCTCGGGTAGCTGCTTTGGTAGCACTTTTCCTACTCTTAGCAATTGCTTTAAAAAATGCCCATTTTTTGATCACTCAGGATTATTACCATAAAGGTTATCAAGAAAAGAAAGAGGTGGTTAATTTTATAAAATGGGATGCATATTTAAAAGGTCTGCCTTGTGTAGGTATCAGTTACTTTACTACCCCTGGAGAAAATGTGGGATTTCGATACTTCCTTTATCTTAATAACATCCATACTATTCAACCATCCAAAGATGTTCCAGTTTACACCATCGTGATCCCGGAAGAATTATCTAAAGATGTTAAAGTAAAATTTGCCCACATCGGAGTAATTTTACCTACCTTTCTTCCCTCAAAGGAGCAGCTGGAGAGGATTTGCAGCAAACCTAACACTAATCTGACTGATCCTATGTTTGGATTTGTGAAATAGTAGGTTGGGGATTTTTAGCCAATTTTAAGCTGAATATAACTTGTGGGGGATTATCTTGCCAATTAGCAGAAAGGGCAAGATTTAACTCATCAGCTAAAAGCTTGGCAATATATCCTTCCAAACCGCTCCCCAACTTAAGATTTGTGGTCTGCCCTAAAGATCCATAGTAGAGAGTGAGGCATTCTGCTAATTTTTGCTCATCCAATTTTGAGGAGTTTGCTGCCAATTTTATGACCACCTCTTTTTCGTCTCTCTCTAAAGATAAGGACACGCCCGGTTTTTCAAAAGATGATGAAACCAGAATTGCCAACTCCATCAGTTTTTGGATGATGATACCTAACCACTTCTGATCAATCGGTACTGCAAAATGCGAAAAACCCCATTCAGAGGATAGGACATCCTTATCCTTGGCAATATCAAAGATGGCCAACTCCGATTCTTCTCCTTTCGGTAAATCAAAAGCTATCGGCACATTTAAAGTCTTGGCAAAATCTTGACAATCCTCAAATTTCTTTTTGCAAAGTAGGGCCGTATCTAAAATGGAAACAACTTCGGAAACCGGATGGTCTTCTATCTCGGTTAGCGTCAGCAGATCTTCTTCCTGTTTGGCAAAAAGTTTGGCATAGCTGGCCAGTTCAGGATGCTTAAGATCCATCAGGGCTTTTTTCAAAACTTCACCGACCTCTTTTTGTCTTATCAAAGCCTGCTCTATGGCAGGATGTCTGTTAATATCTTGACTTAATTTGGCTTCTGTTATCACAAACACAATTTGCTCCACTTCACCATCCTTACTTAGAGTGGGTGTGATCTGAATAACAGCTTTTTCCAGTTTTGAAGGCAGTTTTACATAATAATCCTTCAGTAGAATGGTTGTTTTATTTATCAAAAGCTGATCCAAAAGAAGTGCCTCTTTGGCCAATTTTTCGCCGGAAGAATAGGCAAAGGGAACTACCTCTAAAAGATCCTTTTTCAAAGCGTCAACAGAATGGACATTAAACTTTTTTTCAAAGGCCGTATTGACGGAAATTACCCTTAAAAACTTATCTGTCACTACCACGCTCTCGTTGACATTTTGCAGAATGGTTTCTTGTCTAGCTTCACCCAACTCAAGATATTTTGCTAAAGCTGCTACCAGTTTATCTTTAATCTGATAATTTCTGGAAAGAAGTTGCGCCAGAGGAACAACTACCACAAAGGAAATCAGATAAATTACTCCTGTAGCCGGATCATCTTGAAATATTTTTAATGAGGCGGGATTAAGATAACTTGCCAAAATAAGAGAAGTAACAGAAAACGTGATAAAAACTAATCCGGCTTGATAGCTTATTAAAAAACTGACAGCCAGCGTATAAAGATGCAAAAGCGGTAGAAAAGGCGAATAGAAACCGCCTGTAGAAAAAACAAAAAGCTGGGTGAGGAAAGCACTAAGAAAAAGGGTGGCCAATTTAAATGTATTTGTCACCCCCCAACTGTGGGCAGACAAAATCTTTTTAGATAAAAAGACTAAGATCAAAAGTAGTACTATGGTGATCTGTTGTAATATGGCAATGGGAATTTCCTTTATGGACAAAAGGAAAGTTAGGGCTGTTGAGAGCAAAAATATCAAAATCTCCGCCAGAAACATAACATAAATTATCGTACCACACTTAACATTACTCTTTTAGAGACTTTAAAACCTGTGGTAATATCTTAAGCAAGTCAGATGCGATTGCTCCCCCCTCGGTAAATTCTTCTTTTAGTTTTTCACCAGCCTGTCCATGGAGGTAAATCGCAGCACCGGCAGCATCAAATAAATCCATTTTTTGAGCAATCAACCCAGCCAAAATTCCTGCCAAAATATCGCCTGTTCCGGCAGTGGCCAATGCAGGGTTAGCAAACGGACTAACTGCCACCTCTCCACCAGGGGAAGCAATCACCGTATTCGCTCCTTTTAAGACAACTACCTTCTTCCATTTCTTTGCAAAACGTATGGCTATACTTTCTCTATTACTTTGGATCTCTTTAATTGAAAGGCCGGTTAACCGTACCATTTCTCCTGGGTGAGGTGTTAAAACAACTTCCTCCCGCAATCTTTCCCACCAACTTTCCATTTTAGAAAGAATGTTCAACCCATCTCCATCAATTACTGTTTTGGGTAACTTTTCTTTTATCAGTTGTTTTACAAATACTACAGTCTCGCCACTTTGTCCCAAACCCGGGCCAATTAGTAAGACATCATATTCATTCAATTTGTCAAAAACTTCATCCAAAGATAAGAGAGTTACCTCAGGCAATTTCCTTGATACAATTACCTTAACAGAATCTGTGGTGGCCAAAGTTACCAATCCAGCTCCCGTCCTGTAGGCGGCAGCACAACATAAATAGGCCGCACCAGGATAATTTTCAGATCCGGCAATTACTAAAACCTTCCCAAAAGTCCCTTTATTGGCATCTTTAGGTCTTTTGGGTAATTTAGAAGCTACCCATTTTTTAGTTAATTTGGATAATGACATTTTTTGTACTTCCTGCCGCTTCCACACCAGCAAGGATCATTTCTGCCTACTTTTCCGTGAGGTTTGGTTAATTGTCCCTCTTCACTATAAATTTCCTGGGCCACCACCTGCCCACCTCTTTCTATGGTAACCTTGGTCTCTCCTCCAACGTCATTGCGAGCGACCGCAGGGAGCGTGACAATCTCATTTTCAACGGAGGCCGGCCTTTCATCAGCGCTTTCCTGTTCTAAACTGATATCCACCTGAGGCCTGATCTCTTGAGCCTGATCTATCTTAATTGGTTCAGCTTGAGCCACCACCGGAGCCTGTCCCTGTACAGCCACTTTAAAAATCCTATGCGCAATCTCATAATCCACACTCACCATCAATTTTTCAAACAAATCAAACCCTTCCCTTTTATACTCAATCAAAGGATCTCTTTGAGCATAACCCCGAAGTCCTATTCCGGATCTTAGATCATCCATGGTATCCAGATGTTCAATCCACAAAGTATCAATAGTATTAAGATACACAAACACCTCCATTTGTCTGGCTATCTCTTCCCCCACCTGTTTTTCCCGCTCATCATAAAATTGCCTTGACAACTCAGTTAAAAAATTAGTGATCTCCGAAGCATCAGACATGGTAGAAATCTTTCTTTCCAAATCTTTTTTGGAATTTTCATCTATCGGCACAATTAACCCAAACTCCTCCACAATTTTTTTTGTATCCAGACCTTCTTCAGAATTTATCACCACCACATTGGAAATTTCCCTGGTAATTTTTTCCAAAATTTCCTCTTTGAGTGAAGTATCTTTGCTCTCTGCTGTCTCCAAAACCTTCTTCCTGATCTCATAAATAATCTGTCTTTGCTGATTCATCACGTCGTCATATTCCACCGTGTGTTTTCTGATATCAAAATTGTGCCCCTCCACTTTTTTCTGGGCACCTTCAATGGCTTTGGAAACCAGACCGTGTTCAATCGGCATATCTTCCGGCATTTTCAGAAAATCCATCACTTTGGAAACCTGTTCCCCGCCAAAAATTCTCATTAGATCATCTTCCAAAGACACGAAAAAGCGGGATTCTCCCGAATCTCCCTGACGGCCAGAACGACCTCGCAGCTGATTATCAATTCTTCTTGATTCATGCCGCTCAGTTCCAATCACATATAACCCACCATTTTCAACTGATCCTTTACCCAAGACAATATCCACTCCTCTGCCGGCCATATTGGTAGCCACAGTCACAGCTCCTTTCTCTCCTGCCTTCTCAATAATCTCCGCCTCTTTCTCGTGATTTTTAGCATTAAGCAATGCATGAGAGATGCCTTTTTTCTTAAGTAGCGCAGATAAAAATTCATTTTTCTCAATTGAGGTGGTACCCACCAAAACCGGCTGACCTTTTCCGTGAAGCTCTGAAATTAAATTAGCCACTGCCGTATATTTGGCAGCTTGAGTCTTATAAATTGTGTCCGGATGATCTGCCCTAATCATGGTTTTGTGAGTGGGAATGACCACCACATCCAATTTATAAATTTTGTGGAATTCTTCTGCCTCAGTCACCGCAGTCCCCGTCATCCCGGCCAACTTCTCATACATTCTGAAATAATTCTGAAAGGAAATAGTGGCTAAAGTTTGAGATTCCTGCTGGATTTTAACTCCTTCTTTGGCCTCAATGGCCTGATGCAATCCTTCGGAATAACGCCGACCAAGCATCAACCTACCCGTAAACTCATCCACAATAATCACCTCTGCGTCTTTGACCACATAATCTTTATCTTTTTGGAATAAAGTTCTGGCCTTTAAAGCTTGCTCGAGATGATGCAGGGTGGAAAAATCCTTTTCGTATAAATTATCAACTCCCAACATCTTTTCGATTTTTAATATGCCGTGTTCTGTCAGATGTGCGGTTCTTAGTTTTTCATCCACCACATAGTCTGACGGGATAAGAGAGTCAACGGTTTTGGCAAACTCATAATACTTACCAGTGGCTTCTTGAGCCGGCTGGGAAATAATCAGCGGAGTCCTGGCCTCATCAATTAAAATAGAATCAACTTCATCCACAATGGCATAGTGGTGGCCACGCTGCGCCTGATCTGACAGGCGAAACACCATATTATCCCTAAGATAATCAAATCCGAATTCATTATTGGTGCCGTATGTGACATCCGCCTCATAAGCTTCTCTTCTGGAAATTGGCCGCAGGTGCTGCAGTCTTTTGTCGCTATGAGTAGTATCTTTATGCTTAGGATCGTAAAGGAAGGCTTGTTCGTGGATGATGGTGGCACAGCTAGCGCCTAACGCATGAAAGATTGGTCCCATCCAACCACAATCCCTTTGAGCCAGATAATCATTAACAGTTACAATATGAGCACCTTTGCCGGTAATGGTATTTAGAAAAACAGTGGGAGTGGCTGACAAAGTTTTTCCCTCGCCGGTTTTTTGTTCGGCAATTTTACCCTGATGCAAAACAATTGCAGCAATCAATTGGACATCAAAATGCCTCTGCTTTATTGTCCTTTTGGCAGCCTCCCTGACTAAGGCAAAAGCTTCGGGCAATAGCTCATCTAAACTTCTGCCTCTTTCATGCTCCAGCCTAAAAAGGGCTAGTTTGCCTTTCAGTTGAACATCGGTCAACTTTTCAATCTTTCCCTCCAGGGAGTTTATTTGTAAAATTACACTCTTAAACTTATTAATTTCCCGCTCATTGGAATCTAAAAATCTGGAAAATATTCCCAACATAGCCTACATATTATAGTGGATCATTGACATTTAGTCACTTATTCAGATAAACTGACACTACATAGTTTTCTGCCTAATGGATAATCAAAATAACCCAAACTGGCCAAATAATCCCAATCCACCAGATCCTAATGCACCTGTTAATCCTACCTCTCCAGCGGCCGAGCCTCCTCCCACCTACACTCCCCCAGCTCCTACACAAAGCGACCAAACACCTCCTCCTTTATCTTCGCTCTTTGAAGCTGCACCTACTTCTACTGCTCCTACCTCTTCTCCTATGTCTCAAACTCCCTACGTTCCGGTAGACTGGCCAGTCAATCCAACTCCCAACCAGCCAACACTTGATCCCCAGCCTGATCAAACTCAACCTCCCCCCACCTGGATGCCATCAACTCCTCCCTCTTTAAATCCCCCACCGTTAGATCCTTTG
>MFDM01000015.1 GCA_001776905.1 Candidatus Daviesbacteria bacterium RIFCSPLOWO2_01_FULL_39_12
TGTACTTTAAAAGTAATAATTTAAATCTAACAAAGAAAGGGGGTGAAAATGTTCTAGGAATCGTTAATTTACTGTCTTGACAATGGGGTCCACCTTATTAACCGGAGATAAATAACTTGAAAATAGTTGACGTTTTTGTTCTATCCAATCACTATGTTCTTCCTGAAGCTGTGATAAAACTAAATCTGATCTATCAAGGATACCATCCAATCTCTGGCCTTTTACTCCACGAAGAGCAATATCTTCTTCATGAGACAACTCTTTAATGAAACGGCGTAATTTAACCGCTTCTTTAACTCTAGTAAATCCTTGACGCTCTGGAGTCTCTATCATAGTATCAGAGTTTACCATAATTGTATGCTTAATTCAATGATTATAGGACAATTCTAGCTTTGACTTTATTCGACCTTGATAATCCTTCTACTATTGTACTATGCTACAACGCTAATACGAAAATTTTAATTGCAAAGAATGACAAAACCTGATACAAATTAAGGCATGAAAGAAACTACCAAAATTGCAGTCTTCAAAGGCAAGGAAATTAGGAAAACCATTTATAAAAATGAGTGGTGGTTTTCAGTAATTGATGTAGTAGCTGTACTGACAGATAGTAATATACCTCGAAGATACTGGAGTGATCTTAAAATTAAACTGAAAAAAGAGGGGTTTGTTGAAGTGTACGAAAAAATCGTACAATTGAAATTAGAAGCTCCTGACGGGAAATTACGGGAAACAGACTGTGGTAACACCGAAACTATGTTTCGGATTATCCAAACTATTCCCTCTCCTAAAGCAGAACCATTTAAAAGATGGTTAGCCAAAGTAGGCTATGAAAGAATACAAGAGATAGAAGATCCAGAACTTGCAACAAAAAGAACCAGAGCTTTGTATGAGGCTAAAGGCTATTCTGATGACTGGATTGAAAAAAGAATGCGGGGTATTCAAGTTCGTGAGCAACTAACCAACGAATGGAAAAATAGAGAGGTAGGGGGAGATAAAGAATATGCTATTTTAACTGCTGAAATATCCAAAGCTACCTTCGGGATGACTCCAAGCCAATATAGAAAATTCAAAAGTCTAAAAAGAGAAAACTTACGGGATCATATGACTGATCTGGAGCTAATCTTTTCCATGCTCGGTGAAGCCTCAACCACCGAAATTGCCAGAAACAGAAATACAAAAGGATTTGTAGAAAATAAAGCTGCCGCTCAAAAAGGAGGCAGAATTGCAGGAGGAGCAAGACAAAAACTTGAGAATGAATCTGGTAAGAAAGTCTCAACAAGACAAAACTATCTCACTGAACCACAAGATAAAAAACTGATCGGGAAATAGATATGATTGGCCAAAATGGTGGAAATTGGCCGATTGGCTCAAGAACTTCGGAAGGAAGCGGCTCCGCCCGCCCCCGCCCCCTTTGGGATAATTTCCCAAAAAGGAGGGCAGCACCATTAAAAGAAAATTCAGGAATTTGTAAAAAATATATCGGGTGCTGCCCGACAAACGCGAGCCCCCCAAGATATACTTTGGAATTTTGGAAACGCGGGGCGAGCCATCGGAATTAGTTGCGTAGCGAGCTCTCGAGAGCGAGCAAGCGGTGGGACACGAGACAGGGGTATGAATAATAAAGGCGGGGGCGGTAAAGGAACACCCCGCCGATGGCAGGCGGAACATATACAGATAAAAGTTTACCAGAGACTGTACCAACTCAATCGAAGACGAAGATATCGGCGAGGCTCCCCCTAGGGAGTCCACTCGCCGGGAGGCGGGGTCGCCGCTTCCTTTTATTGGGTGGGTGGGTTGTATGAAATGTAGATAGACTCATCTGCATGTTTTAAAATTTGTCTTGTCCGCGTCAGCGGACTATAATAAATAAAAATCGCGCGCATTTGTTTTCTGTCTTTGCAAAAAATACGAGAGCGAGGCCGCAAAGCGGCCGAGCGGAGAACGACGCGATGCGTCGATTAGCGACGTTGAAAAGCAGTCCGAATTTTTCGATATACGTCTGCATTAAAATTTAAAAGTTAACCTTAATCCTGGCATAATCAATAAACACCAAGCTGCCATCCTTGCTTTTAACCTGCAGCAGATAATTTTTTGAGCCAGACGGCAGAGTAAAGGTGGCGGAGGTGGCCACTGATGAGGTGGTTGAGGTAGATGATACCTCGGAAGATACAGCTACACCTGAGGAGCTATTATAAAGCCGGGCAAAAACCTCTCCTCCCGGCTGGTTGAGCCTCATCGTCACCTCAAGCTGCATGGCAGTGTATCCGGAGTAGGAGGCAGGATCCAATGAAATTTGAAAGCTATTCAAGGAAGTCCAATTGGTATCTTGTGTTTGTCCGGCTGACCCTAAAGGGATATAAATAGTTGGCTTAGACGAACTTGTTTGAGTAGAGGAGGATTTTTCCAAATTGGAGACTTTAATTCTCAGATCATTAACTACAGTTTCTAAAGCCGCTACTTTGGCATCCAGTGAGCTGTTAGGTTGCACCGGAACAACTGTGGGCGCGGGAGTTTGTTGTGATGATTTAGTAGGAGTGGTAGTAGTTTCCGCTATATCCTGATCAACCTCCGGGCTCTTAGGTAAACTCTTAGGTACCTCAATCGGTTCGTCAATATTTCTGGATCCTTCGGCAGGATTTTGCAGATTTTGAGAAGCAGTAAAATTAATATAAAAATACCCGCCACCCAAAAGCAGAACAGGAAGTAAAAAGATGAGCAGTGTCTTGATCACCTAATTATCATACAACAGTTGCAGAAGAAAACTAAAGCAAAAACTTTACACTTGCCTAACTTCTGGCTTATGATGAGAATATGCCCTTACATCCAAGAGAAAAGCATGACCATGCCACCTTAAAATTTCCGGATGGTTTTTTGTGGGGAACTGCCACCTCGGCCCACCAGGTTGAGGGAGGAAATATTCATTCTGACTGGTGGGAGTGGGAACAAACCAAACCACCTTCTCTAAGATCCGGAAAAGCCTGTGATCAATACCACTTGTATGAAGAGGATTTTGATTTGGCCAAAAGCTTAAATCAAAATGCCCACCGGCTATCAATCGAGTGGTCCAGAATTGAACCGGTGATGGGAGAGTATGATTACCATGCCATCGAGCACTATAAAGGGGTCTTGAAAGCTTTAAAGGATCGTCACTTTCAGGTGATGCTGACACTTTGGCATTTTACTCTGCCTAAATGGGTGGCTGATTTGGGAGGCTGGGAAAACAGCAAGACTGTCGAGTACTTCCTCAGGTTTGTTAAAAAAATTGTCCCCCAAATTGGTGAGTATGTGGATTTTTGGATTACTCTTAATGAGCCTAGTGTCTATGTTTATCAAAGTTATACAGTTGGTGAATGGCCACCTCAAAAAAAAAGCAAATGGGCCAGCATAAAAGTCACCTGGAATCTAGCTCAGGCTCACAAAAAAGCTTACCGGCTTTTGCATCAGTTGACGAGAGGAAAACCGGTCGGTTTTTCCCAAAACATTCAGTCTTTTGAAACTCCTCATAAGCATTCTTTTTTAGAACAATTTTCAGTCATTATCTCGGACATTTTGGAAAATCATTCTTTCTATTTCCTGACCAAAAAAAGTAATGATTTTTTGGGTATTAACTACTATTTCCACCATCGTTTTAACCATTTGACACTTGAAGATATTTCGGAAGTAACCAAATTGAGTGTGGATACAACCCATGATGTATCGGATTTGGGTTGGGAGATTTATCCGGAGGGGATGTTTGATGTTTTAACAGATTTTGCCGATGGCCTACCCACCTATATCACCGAGTGCGGCATAGCATCTACCAATGATGATCGAAGAGTCAGATTTTTGGTGCATTATCTGCAGGAAGTATACCGGGCCATCAAAACAGGAGCCGATGTCAAAGGTTTTTTCTACTGGTCTTTAATAGATAATTTTGAATGGCATCATGGTTTTGAGCCCAGATTTGGCTTGGTGGAGGTTGATTACCAAACTCAAAAAAGGATCATCAGACCTTCCGCCAAAGTTTATGCAGAAATTATTGAGCACAACGGTATTCCCCATAAATTGATGAAATTTATCGGCCACCGGGTTTCAGCTGAAGAAGTGTTGGAGCAAAAATGAGTTATTTGCCTTTTGCCGTAGCGTCAAATCTATTAAACTCAGTTGCTTTAACTGTTGATAAGTTTTTGTTGACTAAAACCATCAAAGATCCTCTCACCTATATTTTTTATTTTAGTCTGGTGTCTTTAGTAACGGCTTTATTAATTCCCTTTGTCAAGCTACCCACAGAGCAGGTGTTGTTTTTGGCTTCACTATCAACCCTTGTTTGGACCGGCGGAGCATATGCCATGTTTAAAGCCTTACAGATTGGAGCGGTCCAAAGAGTCATCCCGATGATCGGTACACTAACCCCGCTTTTTATTTTAGCTTTTAATCAAACGGGCGATCAAATCTCCATTAATGAAGCATGGGCTGTTTTTTTTCTTTTAACAGGCCTGATTTTTTTGAACTTAACGTATTTAAAAGGCGGCATCAAATTGTCGGAAATTTTGCTGGAGGTGGGCTCCTCTTTATTTTTTGCCCTGGCATATATTCTGTTAAGAAATGCCTTTTTAGGCGGGGATTTTTTAAGTGTGTTTGTCTGGTCAAAACCGGTGTTAATACCGCTGGGAGGAATTATCCTGATAAATCCCAACTTAAGAAAAAGGGTCTTTCAATTTAAAAGTGGTCAGAGTCACTTTCCCAAAAAATCTTTAATGCTGTTTGCTTTTGGCCAAATATCAGCAGGTTTGTCTGAGTTGCTGCTAATTTTTTCCATATCTTTGGCAAACCCGGCCATTGTCAACTCCCTTCAGGGCACCAAATACATATTTTTGACTGTCTTTGCCGTTATTTTAGGCAAAAAATTTCCCACCATTTTTAGAGAAAAATCCTCCAAATTCTTCAATTTTTTTAAGTTTTTAGGGATAATTTTGATCTTTTTAGGCCTTTACTTGCTGTCTTTAGACGGAGGAGTAAAAAGTAAGGATTCTCAGATGGAGTTGGGGGTGACTTTTTCCACCAAATATGCCAGACAGTTGGGGCTTGACCCTCAGCAAACTTTTGCTAAAATCCTGACTGATTTAAAAGTGAAACAGGTCAGACTACCCGTTTATTGGGATGAGGTAGAATATTTTCCCAATCAGTTTAACTTCCACAAGATGGATTATTATTTGAATCTGGCCAACCAGCATGATGTGAAGATCATCCTGGTTTTAGGCCATAAGGTGCCCAGGTGGCCGGAGTGCTTTGCACCTCCTTGGGTTAGCGAATTAACCAGGGCAGGTCGTCGGGACAAGATTTTAAAACTAATCAAAGCAGAGGTAGAATACTTTAAAAAATTTCCCCAAATTTCGGCCTGGCAGGTGGAGAATGAACCGCTTTTAAGGTACGGTGTTTGTGATCCGGTGGATGAGGAAACTCTCGATTTAGTGAAGAAAGAAATTGACATTGTCAAAAGTTTAGACAGCCGTCCGGTCATAGTGACTGACTCAGGCGAGTTGTCTTTTTGGTTTAATAGCATGAGTCTATCTGATCAGTTTGGTATCACTTTATACAGACAGGTCTGGGATAAAAACTTAGGCTTTATTGATTTCCCCCTCCCACCTGCTTTTTATACACTAAAAGATCAACTGGCCAGAATTTTTTTAAACAAAAAAGGCACTACTTTAATCTTGGAGCTTCAGGCTGAACCATGGTTACCAAACAGAAAAAGGCCTGAGCAGATATCGCTTCAGGAACAAACGAGAGCAGCTCCTGTTGCAAAGCTTAATAAGTATATTCTGTATGCAAAAGAGACAAATTTTTCTCAAGCCTACCTTTGGGGAGTGGAATGGTGGTATTACATGGCCCAAAATGGTTATCCCCAGTATTTGGAATATGCCAAGACAATTTTTTAAGTATAAAATTATCTAGTCCAAATTTGTCCGGGTGTAAAAAGCTCTGAACCTGCAAAATATTCTCCGGTTTCATTACCTTGAGCTCTATAGTTTAAAGAAAAACTATCTCCAGCAATACCTCCGTCTAAATCATTAATGAACCTATATTCTAATCGAGAAGTTTCGGGATTAACCTCAGAAGATACTGCCCAAATACTATTTCGTCCGCTTGCATCGGGTTTTGTCACAAAATACCTAATCGTTCCCTGATACTCTTGCCCATAATCAATTGTACCTACTTTAAACAAAAGATCTCTGTCAGGAAGATTATAAACATTGTGTCCGAGAGGCTCTCCGGAAAGTTCACCCGCTTTACGAAGCAGGGCAGCTGATTTGGCAATCAAAGGTTCCTCCACCACCAATATTTGAAAATCTCCTCCAATGATTGGTTTAAGGAAATCTGCCAATGCCTGCGCCTCAACATCAAGATATCTCCTTTCTGTTGGTGCGGAAGAAATCATTGTAGTTTGGTCGCTGACAAATCTAACTTCGGCAGGCGGTTGATTATTTAAATAATTACAAGATAAGGGCACTATACCCAAAACAGCGGTTGCCGCTCTGGCCCAAGGTGATTTGGTAACTCTATCAACAAATGACTGAGGTTCTAATTTTTCCATAAATCTTGCTGTATTCTACACTATGGGATTTAGTTTGTCAACTACGTTCAGTTCACATGAACGTAGTCAACTTCCCTCTTGTTATCCCTTAGTCTAATACTTTAAAATGGCCGCAACCTATATCTATCCTAAGTTTTTAGTATATGCCAACAAAGCGGGAAAAGTCCAATTTAAGACCTGCTCCCCTTCAGGCTATCCCCCTTTTGATTAAATTTACTCTCTTCAAAATTGGCCAACTGCCGCTTTTGCCATTTTTCATAGTGAGGCTGCTGATGCGGAAACGGGGTCGTCTCCCAAAATTCCCATCTCCCTTACTTGTCCTCATCAGTTTAACACTGGTTTATTTTTACACCATATTTATCCTGTCTGCAGCTTATCAGCTACCATCCCCAGACAGGTTAAATTCTTCACGAACGCCACTGACCACGGAAATTTATGACAGAAAGGGTCAGTTGTTGTATCGTCTTTATGAAGGCAGAAACCGTACTTTGGTAAGCTTAGAAGAGTTACCGCCATATCTGATAGCGGCCACCATTGCCATAGAAGATAAGAATTTTTACAAGCATGGTGGGGTGGATTTTGTGGCCATGGCCCGTGCTCTCTATAATAATTTAATCCACCAAGATAAGTTGGAAGGAGCTTCTACCATTACTCAGCAGCTGATCAAAAACAACCTGCTGACTCCCGAAAAAACCTACAGCCGAAAAATTAAGGAGATCATCCTGGCTCTTTGGGCAGAACAAATCTATAGCAAAAATCAAATTCTAAAGATGTATTTGAACGAGGCTCCTTATGGTGGTCCCACCTGGGGTATCGGGGCAGCCGCCCAAGTTTATTTTGGCAAAATCCCCCAAGATTTAACTCTGGCGCAGTCAACTTTTCTGGCAGGTCTACCGGCCTCTCCCACTGAACTTAGCCCCTACGGTACCCGTCCTGAGTTGGGTAAGATCCGGCAAAAAGAGGTCTTAAAACGAATGGTGGAGGAAAAATATATCACCCCCAAACAAGCTGAGGAGGCTGAAGGCGAGGTGTTGACTTTCCGCCCTCCTCAAAATGAGATTCTGGCTCCCCATTTTGTGTTTTATGTCAAAGACTTATTGTCGCAAAAATATGGCCCGGCAGTGGTATCCCAGGGAGGATTAAAAATTTACACTTCTTTGGATTTGGACTTGCAGAAAGAAGTGGAAAAAATTATCTCTTCCGAGATTAGCTCTTTATCTTCTTTGAATGTCCAAAACGGAGCAGCCATGGTCACGGATGGTAAGACCGGCCAAATTCTGAGTATGGTTGGTTCCAGAGATTATCATTACCCGGGCTTTGGTAATTTTAATGTCACTTTGTCCTTACGTCAGCCCGGCTCATCCATTAAAGTAGTCACCTATGCGGCAGCTTTTAAAGCCGGATACTCTCCCGGCAATACTATTTTAGACACACCGATCAGCTTCAAAGATCCCTGGGGTAAGTCCTATACACCTGTCAACTATGACGGTACCTTTCGCGGCCCGGTCTCCATCCGTCAGGCTTTAGGTTCATCTCTAAATATTCCGGCAGTGAAAATGCTCTACACCATTGGGCTAGACTCAATGATCCAAACTGCCAAAGATATGGGGATTACCACCTTTAATAAGCCGCAAAATTACGGTTTATCCATCACCTTGGGTGGAGCAGACATCAGAATGATTGATATGATGACAGTTTATGGGACGCTGTCAAATGTTGGCCAACTGCAAAGGGTTACTCCAATTTTGAAAGTAACAGATTCAACCGGAGAGGTGCTGGAAGAATACAAAAGTGATACCAAGACAGCAATCAAGCCGGGAATAGCATATCTTG
>MFDM01000016.1:0-29057 GCA_001776905.1 Candidatus Daviesbacteria bacterium RIFCSPLOWO2_01_FULL_39_12
ATCAGCCAAACCGGGGGTAAATTAAATGATTTTGATGTCTACATAGTTAAAAAACAGCTGGATTTAAATCAAATTCCCGTTTTATTTGGGGATATGGTTTTGGATGATAAATGGGGTTGTTCTGTTTTATCCGGAGATACTATTGTTTGCTTCTTAGGTCAAAAACTTAAAGCTGAAAAAGTGATATTTTTATCGGACGTGGATGGAATTTATGATTCCGATCCTAAGAAAAATCCCTCTGCCAAACTTATTTCAGAGATTAATAATAAAAATTTTAATCAAGTCTTAAGAGGTTTATCCCCTACAGGCAGGGAAGATGTGACAGGAGAGATGAGAGGAAAAATTCTTCAAATTAAAGTTGCTCTTAAAAGGATACAAATTATGATAGTAAGCGGCCTGAAGGATCAGGCTTTAATAACTGTTGTGGACCAAGACCCAACCGGTACAAGGCTTCATTTTGACTAATACCTGCTTCTAGTAAATCAAAAACCTCTGTAGGGACTGAATTTACCGGATTCTCATAGATTCTGGGACGATAAGTCCATCTATTAGCCTTCTGCTCTCGGAGGCTTTCGCTAATTTCTAAAACTCCTGGTCTAAAAGTAAAGTTACCAGGCCTATATTTGGAAGCTACTACTAAACTATCACTTATCCATGCAGGCGTTTGCACCTCATGAGTGTACAATCCAGTTACAACTTCTAAATCATTTGATGCTACTAATGGATATACATAGAGCCATATTCCAGAGGATAGTTGTACTTTACAAAGAAGTGAGTTGTCTAAATTATCTGGAATTGTTATCTCCCCACCCACTATTGATATTTCCTCTCCGCAACCTGCTCCTATACATCTTTTTAAAGTTGCAAGATGACTTTCACCTGGCTCAACTGTCTCAAAAGCAGGACTCCACATTCCTGCCAACTTGTTAGTTTCCCTTTTCCATGTTCTTTCTTGAACTCCCAGGTAAAGATTAGGATTAGTAGAATTAATGATTAATGGACAAACTCCAGCTTTTATTTCGGCAGCTTCTTGTACCATAGAATTACTTTAACATATTATAGGATTATTTTCTACTCAACAATTTCTAGAATTTCATCAAGCTCACCCATTTTGTTTTATTATTTTTGCAGCCTTAATTGTCCAAGGAGAATATTTTTTAGGATTTTTTTCAATATCCTGTAAAAACTCACTCTTATCCATCCATTTATATTCATACCCCACCTCAGGATTCAAATTTAGGGGTCCATTATATTCCCCAACCATAATTGCACAATGCTCATTTTCACAATATTTCCCATATTTGGCAAAATAATTGAAACTCCCAATTACCCTAATCTTCCTAATCTCTCTAATTCCCCATTCAATCTTAAGGCAGCGCCGGGTGGCCTCCTCCAGGCTTTCATCCCCTGCATCTGCGTGCAAAGGGTGTGTGGCCCCGGTGATATCCCAAATATTATCAAAAATCTTATGTTTTCTTTTTTGTAGTAAAACCTGACCCTTGTTATTATAAAGAAGCACTGTTATAGCTAAATGCCTTTTCCCCTCCCCAGTGTGCCCCACCTCTTTTGGGATATACTCCCCACTGAATTTACCGTCTTCATCTACAGCCAAAATAATTTGCTTATCCATTTTTTTAGCGGATACCTTCTAAAGCAGAAATGACAAAATAGACTACTAATACTCCCAAAAATAACATGACTGTTTCCCAAAACGCCACTTTCTGATTGTCGTTATTATGTATTTCAGGAACTAAATTTGCCAAGGCTATGTAAATAAAAAATCCGGCAGTGACAGATAAAATTAGCGGTAAAAACCCTTCCAGGTTATCTCTGTAAAGATAAGTTAAAACTGCCCCCAAAAGAGCAGTTAAGGAGCTGAAAAGATTTATTAAAAGTACCCTCCCTGCTTTCATTCCGCTATTAAGAAGCAGTCCAAAATCGCCAATCTCCTGGGGAATCTCATGGGCAGCCACAGCCAGAGTGGTGACTATTCCCAAAGGAACACTGATCAAAAAGGTGGCGGCAATGGCTACCCCGTCCACGAAATTGTGCACTGTATCCCCCACCACTATCAAAGGCACCACAGATTTTTTGGCTTCTTGCTCGCTGCCATGACCGTGATGATGGATAAAACGCTCCAAAAGGAAAAAGGTCAGTATCCCCAAAACAGCCCAAAAAAAGATATTGACTTCTACCCCACTTTCAAAGCTTTCCGGCAAAAGGTCAAAAAAAGCTGTTCCCAAAAGTGTCCCTGCCGCAAAAGCAGACAGGAAATGAGAAATCCTGACAGCAAATTTCTCTCTCATTAGTAGCAAGACTCCGCCAATCAGGGAAACTACACTACCGAGGAAACTAAAGATTAGTATGTAGAGAAGTGTACTCATTGCTCATTTAATTGCCCGGCAGATTCTTTGGTTTTTTCAGGACCCTGGTTTAAGTAAGCATCAATAAATTTTTCTATGCTCTCAATCTCACTGGCTGAAAGTCCTGAGCTTGTCGAAGGATTGAATTTATCAATACGACCCCAGGCAGTCAGGGCTATTTTTGAGTCTAAATTAGGTCTGGGTACCACAATCAATCTGATCCTACCCTTTTTCTGATAAACGGAAATCAACTGATCTACCAACTCGTGGCAGTCCTCAGATAACTCAGCTGAGTCTGTGGCTCCATCAGATGAGGGGCTGGCTTCCTCTTCCTCCAGCCCATGAGCATAGACTGTACTCTGTATACTGTACCCTATACCCTTATAATCACAGTTGTAGCTCATAATCACATACCCATGTTCCAAGGAATGCACTAAATTCCGATCATCTTTAGCTGTTTGGTAAACCCCTGCCTTGATCCAATCTTCGTAATGTTTCCCAGAGGTAGGAGGATTGGAGTTGTAACTTACCTCAGTACCAATAGCCATATGTTCCCTGCCTAAATCAGCCACTTTTTCTCCGGGTAAAGATTTGGCAGACCCCATAAAAAGCCAAAATAGAAAAGCTCCCAAGGCAGCTATTCCCAATCCAATCCATATCCACTTATTCATTAGAAAATATTAGTTTGATTTTGGAAGAGTAAATCGTGATATTCCCAGTATTTGTTTTGATCTCCGGCACATCTGGCTGCCTCGGCTGCCTTTTGAGCACCCGGGTGGATTTGAGACAGCGGAAAATCCCTGTAATAAAATACTACCTTACCGGTATCTATATACTCTTTTTTAAGCTGAGGTTCTGCTTGAGTAAAATGTCTGCCGCAAAATGGACACTGATAATCTGAAAATTCAATCATGGTCACCTTGGCACTTTTGCTACCCAGAGGAGGCAGATCTCCCACTGCCACGGTCTGTCTGGTCACAGTTGAAGGAGCATTACCGACCAGTTCCTCATCTATGACTGTTTTAAACTGCTCAAAAGGAACTGCTCCGGCAATATTTCTGCCATTAATAAAGAAGGATGGTGTACCATTAACTCCCACCTTGGCACCATCATCCAGATCGGTTTTAACTGATGAGGCTTTTTCTCCCGAATCCAGACATTTGTCAAATTTGCCTTGATCTAGCTTTAGCTGAGATGCTGTGGATTTTAAGTTTTTAACAATATCAGCTTCTGCTTTTGGTGCTTGAGGAGCGGTGGCGGATCCGGGTGAGGCTACAGCTGAGGGATTTTGATTATTCTTAACTGCAACAGGAACTTTGCCCAACTTAATGATTCCACCATGAACCAAAATGGTGAAGGCAATCACAAATGAACCCAGCAGGATGGCTACCGGAATAGTTAAAATTTGGCCTTGACTGCTGTCCTTCATGGTTAATCTAGTCTAAAGGGAAAAATGACTCGTGTCAACCCCTCTTTAATTAAACTGATTTTGGGCTTTTTCTATACCTTTTTCCAAAATTATTTCCAAAGCCTTAACGGCTCGTTTAATCATATGTTTAACTTGGGCTTTTTCCGAATGCATGAAAGGTTCCAGCACAAACTTTTCAGCTGACACATGAGCTCCTTTGTGTTCCGAGCTTTGAGTTCTGATATTACCAATTCCCAACCTGATCCGGATAAACTGATCTGTGCCCAACTCTTTGATAATCGATTCCACCCCATGATGGCCTGCAGCAGCTCCGCCCAGTCTGACTTTGATTTTGCCCAAAGGTAAATCCAATTCATCATAAACAACTATTACATCTTCAGGAGCAATTTTATAAAAATTCACTAAAGCTGAAACTGCCATACCGGAATTATTCATATAAGTTTGGGGGCGGGCCAAAATTATCTGATCTTTTTTTATTATTTCTGACTTAAATTTCCCCTCTATTCCCCAATTCCCCCAATCGCCCTTACGCCTAAATTCCTCCACAGCCATAAACCCTAAATTATGCCTGACTGATGCATATTTTTCCCCAGGATTTCCCAAACCAACTATTAATTTCATTTCAAAGCCTCCAGGATTTGATCATGAATTAACCCATTCGATGCCAAAATATTTAATCTTTCCTTACTCCAATCAGGCTCATTACCCTCAAAATCAGTTATTTTACCCCCTGCTTCAGTCAAAATGATTGCTGCAGCAGCAAAATCCCAGATCCAAGCTTGACTAATTCCTGCATCTATCATTCCATTTGCCACAAATGCCAAAGTTAAAACTGCAGATCCAAAAGAATATATATAACCGGCGTTATAAATCATTGGTTTAATATATAAATCTAATTTGGGTGGTCTTTTTTGTTTGTGCCCTAAATCAACTATTACCACTGCTTCTTCTAAAGATTTTCCACTACTCACTTTGATGCTTTTATCATTTAAAAATGCACCCTTATCTTTCTGAGCCCAGAAAAAATCATTTGTTGAAATTCTATATATAACACCCAAATATGGCTGATTATTTTTCAAAAGTCCAATAGAAACACTAAAAAAAGGTATTCCGTGTTCAAAAGTTATAGTTCCATCCAAAGGGTCCACTACCCACGTATACTCTGAACCTTTTTCAATATTTTCCTGTTCTTCCGTAACAATATTATGTTCTGGAAATTCCTTACTTAAAATAGAAATAATAACTTTTTCAGCTTCTAAATCTGCTTCTGTGGCAAAATCAGAGTGATCACCAAATTTAATATTTTTCCGATGAACTTTACCAGAATATTTGGAAATTATTTTCCCAGCTTCTAATGCTGCCTGCTTGGCTACTTTTAAAAATTTATCTTCCATGGTTTAGTAATTCTACCACCTCTTCATCTGTCACTTCTCCAAACTCTTCATAAAACTGACCAACGGCCTGGAAATACTCAGGGGTTTCCAATATTATTAACTGATCCACTTTCTCTGATAATTTATTGGCTGCTTCTTGACTGGCAACCGGAATGGCCAAAACTATTTTTGCAGCTTTATGTCTTTTCAAATAGTTGACTGCTGCAAGAGTAGTTGCCCCTGTGGCTATTCCATCATCCACCAGTATTATTTCTTTTCCCTCGATTAGCTTCGCAAGGCCAGGCCTTTCGTGCCTATATTCCTTTTCCCTTCTTTTGATCTCCTCCACTTCCTTTTTTACTGTATCTGCCAAATCTTCAATCTTTAATCCTAAATCATTAATCATTCTTTCATCCCATACCACCTCACCGTCAGCATCCACAGCTCCTAAGGCCAGTTCAGGTTGCATGGGAGCTCCAATTTTTCTGGTCACTATGATATCAAGAGCTAAATTAAGATCACTAGCCACTTCTTTAGCCACCACCACCCCACCTCTGGGGATGGCTAAAACCACCACATTATCCGTACCTTTATACTCTTGAAGATGCTTTGTCAGTAATTTCCCGGCTGATTGGCGATCTTTAAAAATCTTCATTAATCAAACAACCCCAACTGCGGAGCTTCCACTTTCTTCTCATCAACTCCACTTTCTCCAGACTGCCAAATCTTCACCACTCCATACACTCCATCAAAACCCGGATCTATCAGAAGATCTCCTTTTCTAACCTTATCCACCCCTTCTGCTATTTTTGGACCGGAGATTTTGGCTATATCATCAATTGAAACTTTAGTTAAAACCTTAATTTCACTTCCCAAGGTTGATATTAACTTTTTGTACTCATTTAAAACTTTCTGGGTTGTTGGAGCAGTATTAAATGCCTCTGCTATAATTTGTAAAAGCGGCACCAGCATTCTATATCCGGTTCTGTTTGGAAATTCTTTGCTTTTGATTACTCCTTGTACATTCTCAATTTTCAATTGTACATTTTCTCGCGTAGCGAGAACTTCCACCCTTTCCATCACCCCCACAGTCAGTCCTCTCCCGCATTTAGGACAAACCTCTCCATTTCTTTTTGTCTCCTCAGGAGTATATCTCACTCCGCAGTTTCTGTGTCCGGTATAGTGATATTTTCCTTCCTCCGGATAAAATTCGATTGTCCCGGCAATTTTTTGATTTCTTACAGCCTCCCATAAACCCATAAACCCATCACTTATATCCTCGTTAAACACTGTGGCCTCCCTGCCTAAATTGGGTAAAGAGTGTGCATCTGAAAAAGACACAATAGATTTATTATCCAACTCTTTAATTCTCCAGTTCATGGCCGGATCTGAGGATAAACCAGTCTCAATCCCATATACATAGTCTGTTAAATCTTCAAAGCACTCTTCTAAAGAATCGTAACCGGACTGCGAACCAAAAATCCCAAACCAGGGAGTCCAGGCATGCGAGCATATGAATAAAGCCTTTTCAGATGCTTGTAAAGCCAGGGAGAGCAGATCTTTGGAGGAAGTACCAACAATCGGCCTGCCGTCAGACCCCAAAGTAGCTTTCCTTGATAAAAGTGCTTTTTGAAAAGCTTCGGCTGAGGTAAAATCCGGCATAAAAATAAGATTATGTACTCTTCTTCCCCTACCTTTATCGGAATACATGGAAGCAATTTCCACTGTCAAGACGAATTTTATTCCCTCACCACCCTCACTTCCCCAACTTAGGAAACCTGATCCGTCTTCTTTAAGTTGACTTTTTAATTCTGCAAACCAAAGGGGGTGCAAAAAATCCCCGGTTCCCAGGACATCTATCCCTTTCAGTTTTGCCCACTCTGCTAAATTAGGCACATTGAGCTGTGGTGAACAGGCTCTGGAAAATCTGGAGTGAATATGCAAATCAGCTACATAAGCCATATTTTTAGCATTTTAACATAAGCGAAATCCTGTTGACAGCCATAAGGTAAGCATGTATTATGTTAATCCATCTAGTATGCCGGAAAAAGAGAGATTACTAAGCAGAAGAGGCTTTAATAAAGCGGCTGTGGGTTGGTTGTTACTGCTGGCTGTACCACAACTTTCCGGCAAAAGTCCATCTTCACCCATAACAGAAACCGACCCTGAAGATGAGAATTCTACCAAAAGATCTAAGGGATTAGGTTTTACTTTTAGCACTTTTCAGTGTCAAGAACTAAACATGGATTCTCAGCAAACAAAAAATTCCTTGGAAACACTTTGCTTGTTAGATTTTGATACAGTGAGAATTTGTAGCTATTGGGATCGGATAGATCAAGGCAGCTATTTAGATTTTACGGAGCTGGATTGGCAACTGGAGATGGCAGAAAAATACGGAAAAGAGGTAATTTTAACTGTAGGAATTAAAAGCCCCAGACAACCTGAATTCTTTTTCCCTGATTGGATTTTGGAAAAATATCCCCAAGTAGAAAATAAAGCCAATCCGGTCGAGATTTTTCCCGAAGTTGGGGAATTTGCCCTGGATTATATTCAGGAAACTGTCATGCATACCCGTGATTATCCGGCTATTTCCTATTATCAAGTAGGGAATGAATCTCTAAATCAAATAAATGCGAAATCTTTAAGCTTATCTTTTGTTAAGAGGGAACTTACTCTGGTCAGATCTTTAAAAAAAATGGGTCAAAAAACACTTTTAAGTAATGCCTTAACCGATCCTTCAAAAGATATAAAAGTTGATGAGATTCTAAATTTAAGACCTGATGCTTTTGGAACCAACGCTTACTACGGAGTTCCTAATGAATATGGTGGTATTCCAATTCCAATTCCAACTTACCGTAATATCTTTTCTGACAATGTGGAGATGTTAGCCAGATGGCACAATAGATTGCAAGCTCTTAAAATAGAAGCATTTGCCACAGAAGCACAAGCAGAACCTTGGGAATTATGGAAATTAGGCGAAGGAATACTGGATAAAAGGGAATTCCCTAGCGCCAACCCCAAGGACTCCATTGATCTGGCAATTAAACTAAAACGGTTGGGTTACTTGCCTTTATTTTGGGGAGCAGAATACTGGATTGCCCACCATATAAAATATGGCGGAGAATATTGGCTTAAACCAATGAGAGATTTTGCAAATAGCTTTTAGCTGGCCCTTACCTGCACAAACTGGAAATAGTTACCATCGGGATCCTCAAAAGTGGTAATTAATCCATAACCTTGGACATGATATGTATCTTGGACCACTTTAGCTTTGGCTTTTTTCATCCTTTTGACTTCCTTTTCCATATCCGAAACTTCCAGATTAAACATCACTCTTTCGGGATTTTTGTTTTTACCTTTGACTTTTGAGTGATCCAGGATATAAATGGCTGCTCCTTTTAAGGGAAAATCATACGCTTTTTCCCCTTCATCCCCTATTTCCATCACCTCTCCCTGCTTTAACCCTACCACCTCTTTGTAAAATTTAGCCAATTTTTTGGCTGATTGAGAAGATAACAACACTGCTTCTAATCCTCTGATCATCTTTCTTCACCTCCCTTTGGCCGTATTATACCACTTTAAATTTTGTCCAATTAAGGTTAATATTTCTTTTTTAAATCTATCTTTGGAAAATTTTTCGGCATTTTTTCTTAAATCCTCACTTTCAAAACTCATCCCATCAAATTTCTGTAACGCTTCTACTAAAGACTCCGCGGTAACCATCCCTGGTCCTCCATATAACAGCCCTGTCTTTCTATCCTCCACTGTCTCTAAAAATCCCCCTGAGGCAGGGGCAATCACAGGTGTACCATAGGCTTGCGACTCAATTGGCACAATACCAAAATCCTCATCTTCCGATGCCACTATTGTGGCTTTTGCCCCCGCATAAAGCTTAGGCAAATCATCATCACTCACCTGTCCTAACAATTCGATATTTTGATATTTGATATTTGATATTTGATATTTGATATTTTCATATTCCGGTCCTGTCCCCACCACCTTGAGAGACAGCCCCAACTTACCACAAGCCTCAACCACCACATCTATCCCCTTCCCCCTCACCAATCTTCCTACAGAAAGGTAATATTTTCCTGTACCCTGTACCCTGTACTCTGTACCCTTTTTTATACCCACCGGAGGATAAATCACTACACTATCCCTTCTATAAAACTTCTTGATCCTCTCTTGAACATTTCTGGAATTTGCTATCAAAATATCCGGCCTTTGAGAAACTTCAAAATCATAAATTCTCATAACATGATTAATCATCTCTCCCCCGATCCTGGTCCACCATCTCTTTTTATAATTAAAAGAAGTGGTATATCCATATAAAAACCTGGGTGGAGTATGAATGTAGCTGATGTGCAAAGTTTCAGGTTTGGTGATAACCGATTTGGCCAGATGTGTGGCTGAGGATGAGGAAATTACCAGATCATATTCAGACAAATCAAAGCTTTCAAACATCATCGGCCCAAAGATCCTAAAAGGAGATAATAATTTATTGGCAAAAGGAAACTTTTGAAACCAGGAAGGTCTAATATCCCAACTGATAAATCTTTTGCCGTTCTCACCCATCTTATCCAAGTTTACATATGCAGTATAGACAGGCGCATCAGGAAAAATTTCATGGAGAACCTCAAGTACTCTTTCTGCTCCACCATGTTCCCTTAAAAAATCATGCACCAGTGCCACTTTTAAATTTTTATCCATAAAAATTTATCCTGAGCGACCGAAGGGAGTCGAAGGACTACATTAATTTCATATATGATATCATTTTAATATGAAGATTGTCCGCTTGCAGGATTTGGATTTTATCCCCGCCTCACATGAGGATCCCAAAGATCCCGGGGCTTTAAAAAAGGTTTTACTTAAAAGAGGTGATCTTCCAGAGGGCAGAATCCAGATGATCAACTGGTCTAAAATTCCGGTGGGGAAGACCTTTGCTCCTCACTATCACCAGTCCATGATAGAAGTTTTTATAATTATGTCAGGAAAAGTTAAAGTTAAAATTGATAATGAAGAAGCTATTTTGGAAAAAGGTGATATGATCATTGCCATGGAAAAACAAGTCCACACCATGACTAACATAGGTGATAAGGACGTAGATTATTTTGCCATGGGAGTAGCTACTTCGGAGGGCGGGAAATCTGTAAATGTTTAAATTTCAGTATCTCCTCCATTAGAAGGTAATATTTCCCGGATCAATTATAATTTTTGTGGAATTTCCGGAAATTAAAAGATGCGATTGAGGATATTTTTTAATCTTCATAAGTTCTTTACTACCTCAACTAACTCATCAAAGGAAAGTCTGGTTGGTTTGGCATCCGGGGCTGCGGAGGAGCCGCACAAAACCATGTGATGTGATTGGTGTAAAAACCAATCAGCCTCAGGATCCATTTTTTTTACTTTTTCATAGATTGGAGATAAATCTAAACTTTGTGAAGGGGTAAAAAATTGCACCCCATGATATTTTGGGCTCAGTAGAATAAACAGATCCCCACCCGCTCTTTTGCAGAAAGGCCGATCGATGGTGTTGGATTTTACAGCCACAGTTTTGCCAAATCTGGTTTGAAACTCTACTCTCTCCTGCCAATCTACTGATGACTGCTGTTTCTTTTTTAACACCCTCAGTATCCGATCCAAAATTTCAGATCCCAGCTGCACATCTTTAAGCGAAGATTCTTTTTTGTTATCTCTGCTTCTGATAAAAGCAGGAACAGAAAACTCATCATAGGCCTCAATGGGAATAGTGCCCATGTCAATTTTTTTATTCCACTCCACCATCTCCTCCAAAGCTTTTACTGCCAGTTCATCTTTCGGCAACAACCCTTCATTTTTTAAGTAATCAAAAACCAAAGAACCGGCGCAGGTTTTCAAACCTTCTTTATGCTCATCAAACTTCCCTCCACCAGTCCCCACAAACACCCTTTCCTCAGTTTCTTCCCCGCCTTTATCATGAGTAGCTGAGATAAAATCCACCTCATATTCGGCATATTTAGAGTCATATTTTTTAAGTAGCCAGATGGCAAAAACATCATCCAGATGAGGGTTAATATGTGTAATCAAGGTTCCCATGTTATGATGAGTATACCATGCTAATAGTTAAAAAGTTTATCTCCGCTCCTTTATTTTTGCTGATTTTTGGCTTTTTAATATTTAGACTAAACCCATTGTTAGGCTCTTACGATTTCATCTTCTCTCTTTCTTTAGACAGTTTAAATTTGTTTGTCTTTCTCTCCAGCCTGATACTGCTGTCTGCTCTGACATTTGTGCTTTTCGCAATTTTGGCAGCTGATTGGAGACTGATTTTACCTGTTGCGATTTTGGCATCAATCTTACCCATACTATTCCTGCCTTCCTCTTTAGCAATTTTCTTGACTGCAGGAATTCTAATCTCCTTGCTGATAATTTACTTTACTTTAGATAAAACCTTAAGAACATATATTACTTTTGATCCTTTTCCGCTTTTCGGCCCATCTATCAGAAATTTGTCATTCCTGCTGATTCTTGTCTTCAGTTTGGGCTATTATTTATCAATCAATCCCATCATCCAGCAGCAAGGTTTTCAGATTCCTGAGACATTACTGGAATCTGCCTTAAAATTTATTCCCAAAAACCAACTGCAGGAGTCCAAAACACAACCCCAGATTCAAATCACCAAGGAACAAATAGAACTGCTAAAACAAAATCCGGAAGCTTTAAGACAATACGGATTGGATCCTGCTATCTTAGATACTTTAGACCAAACAGCCAACAAAGCAGCCACTCCTGCACAGCTGACGGATGAGTTTTTAAAACAAACTGTCAAATCTCAACTCAATCAACTCATCCAGCCATATATTGATTACCTGCCAATTGCTTTGGCACTGTTATTTTTTATCACCTTTCAAACCATTAGTGCCTTTCTAAACATCTTTATTTATCCCCTGCTTTGGATGATTTTTTATATTTTGGAGAAAAGTGGATTTATCAAATTTACTGTTGAACAAAGACCGGTCAAAAAGATGGTAGTTTAAATCAATTTCAAATCTTTAATTCCTTTAAAATCTTTTTTATTTAAGGTCAAAAGCGAGGTTTTATTTAAAATGGCTGTAGCAGCAATAGCAGCATCCGGAAAATCTATCTGATTTTTTGAGTCTCTGTCTATTTCACCAGCTAGTTTAGCTACTTCAAATGTATAAGGCAAAATCTGATAGGGATTAATAATCTTCAGTATCCACTCTTCAATTTCTTTATTTATAGTGCTTTGGCCTGCAAAAAGCTCCTGAATTGTAATAAAGGAAATTGCAGCTTCATTCAGCTCGATTTGTTTAAGTAATTTACTAAGTAAGGAATCTGAAGAACCTTTTTGACGCAAGTGGTCTATAATCACATTGGTGTCTATTACCACCACGCCTTTTTTCTCCTCTTGGATGCTTCGAGAGCTAATTTTTTCCTTACCTTTTCGTTTTTATAATATGGTTTTCCGGCTAAAATACCCCTGGTTTTTTCTAGAATTTCTAAATATAAACTGTGTGAATCTTTTAATTCCTTATCAGTTAACACTTCTCTGACAGGATGAACCCAGATTCCCTCACCCATAACAGTAAAGTTTAGGAGTGTGTTTTCATCAATTTTGAGATCATCCCTGATTTTTTTAGGGATGACAATTTGACCTTTAGAATTTGGTTCGGCAATAAATCCAACTTTCATACTAGTAATATTTTACTACTTTTAAATCGACAATCAAGTGGACAAAATGTTTCCGACCGTGAACTTTTTGTCCCAAATAAAAAGGAGGTGCCCTTTTAAATGAACACCTCCCTGGATTATTAGACACTACCACAGAACGAACGCCCAAATTGTCATTGGCATTCTCAGGCTTCAGATTCCAGTTGAAGTTACAGTTACCATCCGGATTGAAGTTGGCATTCATAACCCGACCGTGAGCACGGGCGCACGCTTAATTTGCCTTATGCCATCTGTTATCACTGTGATTTGAAAAACTTCTCATCACTGTATTTTATCTGGGAGCACTCACCTTAAGCGAGACCTCCGCCAGCACAAAGCAAGGAGTGTCTTTTTTTCTAGTGCACACTCTTTGCATCCTTGAACACAAAGACTCCGGCACTTTTTTGAAAAATAAGGATTTCGGCGACTGAAATCCGTGAACTTCAGTTCATTAGCCTAATCTCAAATTTATATTATGAAAAAGCAAACCAAATTTCAAGGGACCAAAAGTTTCAAGGATTCAAAATCCAAGTTTTTATACTCCCACAGAACGAACGCCCAAATCGTCACGGGCATCCACAGGCTTCAGAGGCCAGCTGAAGAAACAGTTACCACCCGGATCGAAGCAGGCAAACATAACCCGACCGCGAGCACGGGACTGCATAACTCTAGTCCAAGTCCCTACCTCATCTAAATATTTACCTGTTAAAAGCTTGCCTTGATTTGCTGCTTCCGCATAAGTATTAATGGTATGTCCTCTCCTGCCTAATCTTGCCAGAATTTCTGCTGCCTGATCCTCATCGGTTTTTGGATAAGGGGCATCAATTGCCGCTTCGGTTCTCAAATGACCAAACAACTGGATCCAATTACCTGCTTTGTCCACATTTTGAATTCCTGCAAAATATCCTTCGTTCCATCTCATCCAGGGGTAAATTTTACCTAACAGGGATAATCCGTCTGGTCCTGAAACGACTTCAGGAAGGTAAAAAGGGAGTTCATGCTTTCTTGTTAGTAGACCTCGTACATTTTTACCCATAAACTGCGTCATTTGAGTTTCTGTCCAGCCAACATTTGAAACCACCAAATCTGATTGAGCAAGCCCCATGGCCTGACCATTAAATTGCCAATGGGCCTCCTGATGATTCCAATATATTTGAGGGTTGGACGGATTATTAACATACTCAACTGCAGCTAATTTGGCGGTATTGGCTGCGGTAATGATTGCAATGCTTGATCTTGTTTCTGTTTGACTTACCATATTGTGCTGAATCCTATCATACCCTGAAGCCAAAAGTCAAATTTCTATAAACAAGTTTGAAAGCTCATCTTTCAAACGAAGTTTTCAAGCTTCGCTTATAGGCTTCATCTCTCCCCAATTAGGGCCTACTTTTAGATCAACTACTACTGGAACAGATAAATTCAGGGCATTTTCCATTTTATCCTTGACCATCCTGGCCACTTCTTTTACTTCCTTTGGGGTACATTCAAACAACAGCTCATCATGAACCTGGAGGATCATGGAACAAGAACTAGGAACTAGGAACTTGGAACTAGGTTTTTTCTTTCCTAGATCCTCCGACCTAGATCCTAGTTCCCGGGCAATGTCTACCATCGCCCGCTTGATCATATCCGCAGCTGTCCCTTGAACCGGATGATTGATGGCTGCCCGCTCACCAGCTGATTTAATCATCCTGTTATCTGCTTTTAATTCCGGAATGTATCTTTTTCTGCCCCATAAAGTTTCTACATAGCCATTTTTATAACCGAATTGTAAGGTTTTCTGCATCCATTCCCGGACATTAGGAAATTGTAAAAAATACTCCTCAATATAAGTTCTGGCTTCCTCAAATGAAACCCCCAGCTGGCGGGACAGAGCATGCGGACCCTGACCATAAAGTGTGGCGAAATTCATGGTTTTACCCACGTTTCTTTGCTGCTTGGTCACTTTATCCAAAGACACTTTAAAAATCTTGGCAGCAGTCAGGGCATGAATATCCAGACCTTCTTCAAATGCTTTTTTTAATCCCGGATCATCTGCCAAATGGGCCATGATTCGAAGCTCAATTTGGGAATAATCAGCTGCCAGCAACAATTTCCTTTTGGGAGCAATAAAGGCTTTTCTAATCTCCCCACCAATCTCACCCTTAATGGGAATATTTTGTAAATTGGGATCTTTGGAAGAAAGCCTGCCTGTGGCTGCCCCCTCCACATTAAAAGTGGAGTGAATCCGACCGTCTTCAGCCACAGATTTGGGGAGAGCATCAATATAGGTGGAAACCAGCTTAAAAAGCTGGCGATATTCTAAAAGTAGCGGCACCACAGGATGGGAAGTGACCAGCTCATGAAGAGTAGCTTCATCAGTTGACCTACCGGTTTTAGTTTTTCTAAAAACCGGTAAATTTAACTCATCAAATAAGATAACTTGCAACTGCTTTGGGCTGTTCAGATTAAACTGATGACCTACTTTTGAGTAAATTTCTTTCTCAAGCTTTATTAGTTTGCTCTTTAATTCTTTTCCCAATCTTTGTAAAAATTTAAGATCTACTAGGACTCCTGTCTGGGACATTTTCTCCAAAACAGGCCTAACTGCTAAATCAAGCTCTGAGGTGACACCTCCAAGGCTCGCTTCGCGAAGCGAGTGTGAACTTGATGATTGCTCAACCTCACCTTGGAGGTGAGCGCCAGGAATCCTGGCCATTAAGCTCTTAAATTCCAGTTCCTCAAACAACTCCACCACCTTATTAGAATCAAAATCATGCACTTCACATTTTTTTAAATCCAGCTTAATGGGAGCCTTAACATCCAAAGTGGCCAGTTTTTTACTCATCACAGCTGATTCTGCCCCTTCAGATAAAAGAGTTTGCATCCTTTCAGGCAGAGTTTTCAGATTCTCGCTCTTGTAAATTTCTTCAATGGTGCCAAATTGATGAATCAGCTTAGTGGCAGTGGCATCCCCTATTCCGGAAACTCCCGGGATATTATCCGAGGCATCCCCTGCCAAAGCCTTATAATCCACCAAGAGCTTGGGTTCAAAACCGTAGCGGGCCACAAACTCCTCTTCTCCATACAATCCCACATCCTGTAAAGTCTTTTTGGGCATTAACACTTTAATTTTTTTATTAATAAGCTGCATAATATCCCTGTCGCCTGTCACAACGACCACTTCCATACCATGATCCATTTTTTGGGCTTGCAAAGCCAAAGTTCCTATTAAATCATCTGCCTCATAACCTTTAAGAGAAAATTCCGGCATATTAAATGCCTCTACCACCTCATGGACTCTTTTGTATTGATTGTCCAAAGCCTGATCCATTTCCGCTCTGGTGGCTTTATATTGGGTGTACGCCTGATGCCTGAAAGTGGGGCCTTTCTCATCCCAGGCAATGGCCAAATAATCGGGTTTCAGCTCGTTTAAAACCTTCAGCATCATAGAGGAAAATCCATAAACAGCGTTAACCAGTTCCCCTTTTGAGGTGGTAAAAGGAGGAGTAGCATGATAAGCTCGATGTAAAAGGGCATTCCCGTCAACTAAAACCAGACGTCTTGTCTTGAGTGAAGTCGAAGGATTCATGGGGAGATTGTAGCACTATTTGTTTTTTGTTGCCCCCTGACAATAATCAAGTATTGTCTTCCACCTTTCAAACCTCTTGTGAATAGAGAAGTGTGCTGATCTATAGGGGGCTTGAAGGGATCTACCTTCCGAAAATGACACAAAACCACCTTTATTTTTTCTGTGCCTCTGCCAAATATCAAAAATCCGTTTCGGACTAAATGTTAGAGGATCATATATTCCCTGTCTAATAAAAGACCGGTTATTTTCAGTATCAAGCGGAGATCCTCTAAGCAGTAATAATCCATCTGCTAAAGCTGCTTCTAATTTTAGCCTCATTTGCTCCTTATCATCCATCGGAATATTGGATGTTTTTGATAAGTTCTCCAAAAACGCCTGATCTTGCCTATTCATAGATTTCATTAAATCATCAAAGTACTTACTGAAAAGTGTCTCAACTGCTAAACCAACAGCAACTTGAGCACCCTTAAACCATCGCATAATTGATTCGGGGTTATGATGACCTGCCGGACTGTCTAATAAACGCTGAGTAACTCGTTGTAAATCCTCACTGAGGTAGTGTGAAGTTTTATCAGCTATGATGGCTCCTTTGGATTTCCCTTGCAAAACAATATGCGTGTTTTTTAACTGCTGCTCAGGCTGGATCTGTTCTTGCTGCTGAATAAATTCTGCATATAACCTGCCATATTCTTCAAATCCATTGGCTTTTAAAAGCTTGATCCATTCAGGGGTAACCCTACCAGCAAAGCCATATGGTGAACCTAACAAATAAATATTAATCTCAGGAGGAGTTTCGCCTTGCTTGATAGCTCTGGCAACTCGGGGCAGCAGCCGGATAAAACGATCCAGTGCTACATCTTCTACTGTAAAGGCATTACTACCTGGGGGAATCCCAAAAGCTGTGAAGAGAAAGAAATCTTGTCTTGAAACAGTGGTCTTTTCCTCATGACCTTCTTCCTTCTCAAATTCATCATCAACTGGAGTTTCGAGCTGTTCTACAGAAAGTTTCATCTCTGAGACATGTGCTGACATTTTTCTAATTAATTCGGGAGTAATACTAACCTTGGTAAAGGAAAATGCCACCCCGGGGTATATACTTGATCCATAAGACTCGAAGTTTTTAATCGCCTGACGATCAAATTCATCAAAGGCAATTTGTAAAACTGCTGTTTTCTCAGGAACTTTTTCACCAAATTCTTTTAGTATCCCAATGTAACCTGAGGAGTGAAATGGCTGACTGCTGCTTTCCGGACTGATAGCTGCATCTACACTTTCCATAACCTCATTATAATATAATGGTTATTACTTATGAAAATTGGACTTTTTTTTGATACTTATTATCCCCAAAAGAATGGAGTGGCCACCTCTGCTCTCTACCTTACACAAGCTCTTCGCAAAATAGGTAACCAGGTTTTTGTGGTTGTCCCTAAAATTAAAGGTTATATTACTCAGGATAAAGATGAATTCAGAATACCTTCTATAAAAGCTTGGCCGAGCTTGCCTGATTCAGTAAGAATACCTACTTTGATGCCTGATAAAGTCTGGCTGGAAATATTCAAGCAAAATTACGACATTATTCATTCTGATGGTAACGGGTTTTTTTCTTTCATAGGTTTACTTGTAGCAAAAGGTAAGAAAATCCCTTATGTGTTTACATTTCATACTGTTTATAGCCACTATACTCACTATATTTTCAACGGTAAATTAATTCCTCCTAAAGTAATAAATTGGGGAATGAAAATATTTGGCAATTTATGTGACGGCATCATCGTCCCCTCAGAAAAAATGTATGATGAACTGATCGCCATAGGTATCAAAAAACCAATCACAGTGATACCCAGTTTTATTGATTTAGAAAAATTCAATACCAAAAAAGGAGGATTTTTACATAAATTGTGTCAAATTGCAAAAGAAGACAAAATACTTTTGTCTGTTGGGAGGTTGGAGAAGGAAAAAAACTTTGAGTTTCTTATCCGAGCTTTTCAAAAAGTTGCCAAAGGCTATTTAAATGTTCATTTAGTAATTGTAGGAGAAGGCTCTCAAAGAAAAAACCTTGAAAATCTAATTAAAAGTATCGATCTTGAGAAAAGAGTCCATTTCACAGGAGAAATTGATATGGAGCTTATGAGTTTAGTTTATAAAGATGCTGATATTTTTGTCTTTTCATCTGTGTCTGAAACTCAAGGATTATGCGTACTTGAGGCTGCTGCATCTAGATTGCCGCTTGTTCTTGTTGATGATTTGGCATATAAAGGAGTGATCTTGGATAATAAAAATGGATTCTCTCTGCCTTTAGATCAGCAGCTTTTTGTAGACAAAATTTTATTACTTATTAAAGATGCGCGATTAAGACAAACATTTGGCGAAGAGTCTAAACAACTCGTAGAATCAAATTTTTCAGAAAAACCTTTAGTTGATAAACTGGTTAAATTGTATAAAAGCTACATTTTGAAAAATGCCCATAAAACTTATGCGACTACCAATTAGTATTATTATCCCCACCTTTAATGAGGAGCAATATCTACCGAAACTTCTCAAATCTATTCAAAGACAAACTGTCTCCCCTTATGAGATCATTGTGGCTGATAACAACTCTATAGATCAGACTCGACAAATAGCCAGACAGTTTGGTTGTAAAGTAATTGACGGCGGATTACCTCCTCCAGCTAGAAATAACGGAGCTAAGATAGCAACTCAGCCGATACTGCTTTTTTTGGATGCAGATATAATACTATCAACAAATGATTTTTTAGAGAAAACCATTCAGGAGATGACTGATAAAAAGCTTAGCATTACGTCGTGTTTTATGATCCCGTTATCAAAATCTGGCATTGATAAATTTATTTTTATGTTTATTAATTTTTTTTATAACTTAACAAAAAGATTTTTTCCTAAAATCAATGGTTTTTGCATTTTTGTCAGGAAAGAAATTCATCAAAAAATCAACGGTTTTGATGAAAGCCTCCTTCTAGGAGAAGATTATGATTATGTCAAAAGAGCTGTTAAGGTTGGGAGGTTTGACTACCTACGTTGCTGCAAAATTGCTGTTTCAATAAGAAGGTTATCTGAAGAGGGAAGGATAAAAATGGCCTTAAAATATACGGCAATTGTGTTGTATATATTTATTTTTGGCAAAATTAAAAAAAATTTCTTCAATTATAAATTTGGCGGACATTATAATAAATGAAACATTTATCTGCTCTTTTTTTCAAAACCACTCTTTCCACATCATTTAAAGCTGATGAGGAGGCTTCTTTAGATAAAAACTGACAGGCAGGTAAGTTTAGTTGAATCTGTTTTTTAGCCAAGTCAGTATATCCACCTGTATTTAATCTTTTTGTCATTTCTATATTCCACTGACTGATTCTGGAAATGGTTCTTCTGAATGAGATTTTGGCCCTGTTATTTTCTAATTGAGTGTACCTTTTAATTAAAATTACCAGATGATTTGCCACCTCATCTTGTGCCATATTCACCACATCTCTTTTTTGAGTATCCATGCCGGAAATATCATCTAAAATTTTAGCATATTTTTCCAAAGTAGAGCTGATCAGATCTGGTCTTTGGTAATGCATCAAACTTTTCACCTCCCTGATCCTTCTGGTTAAAAATTCAATCTTTCTAATCACCGCGGTTTTGGGGTTGGCGGCAAACTTAAGCTCGAAATTCTCTCTGATTGTTTTTAAAAAATACAAGGGGTGGGCCGGATGGATAATGGAGGCTCCCACATAATTATCAATCTGGTCAACTGATAAGGCTAAAACCTGGTTATAAGGAATCAGAAATATCACACCAAATAAAACAACTGATGTCAAAACAATGATAATTTTCATAAAGGTGTAAGTTTGATGTTAAATCCGTAGAAGATGGATGTCAAATTTTCGAGGATGCTATACAACTGGGACTGGTTGTCGGCGTGGATTATTTAAAGCTTCGTTCAGTGCCTCTACAAAAGCTCTGGTTTGTGCCGGATCCTGCGGGATTGGCCCCTTAAAACACTCTTCTTGGCCCATAACTCTCAACACACGCTCCTTTAAAACACCATGGTCTGTATACGCTACAGTGAACATTTTCTCCCCTATGCTATCACACCCTTTAAACCGCATCAGAAGAACTCCGTCTCTCTTATGCTCGGGAAAAAGGTATGAAAAATCTACTCGACCCTCCTCTACCGGACCCTTTAGATCATCCGGCCCCCACTGGCAAGCTAACTCCTCCTGTATTATCTGAGGTACTCCATATTTAAATAACTCTTCGATGAGAGCAGTTTCCATCCGGTCTCTCTCCACCCTTGCACTTAATATTGTTTCAATTCTCATATAGTTTATGCCCAGAACTTTAGCACTTTACTTGGGCAGAGTCAACACTTCGACAAGCTCAGTGCAATCTTTTCTTTTTTCCCACTATTTTTTCAAACTCCTCAGATTCTAGAGTTTCTTTTTCCAGAAGGGCTTTGGCTACCTGATCCAGATCAGATTTATTTTTCAGCAACAGAGCCTGAGCTTGTTTGTAAGAGCTGTCTATAATTTTTTTGATCTCTGCATCTATCCTGGATTGCATGGTCTGGGACACCTCCCCACCTTCCTCTGATAATCTGGCCCAAAGACCAAACATGGGCCGGGGTTTGATATTGATAGGGCCTAAAGATGACATGCCATACTCTGTCACCATATCCCGGGAAATTGAGGTGGCCACTTCCAAATCATTGGCTGCACCGGTGGAGATATCTTTAAAAATTAGCTCTTCGGCTGCTCTGCCTCCCAAAGCAGTGGTAATTTGTTCCAAAAGACGTGATCTGGTTTCATTGGAACGATCCTCAGTGGGCGGGAACATGGTATGCCCACCGCTCATGCCCCTGGAGACAATGGTAATTCGGTGAACCGGATCAACATGAGGCAGAAAGTGGCCGACAATGGCATGGCCGGCCTCATGATAGGCAGCCAGTTTACGATCAGTTTCTGTCTGCATCCTTTTTCTTTGGGGGCCTAATTTGACTTTGGTGGCTGCCTCTTCCAAATCATGACTGTCGATGATCTTTTTACCTTCTCTGGCTGCCAAAATGGCTGCCTCATTTAACATATTGGCCAAATCCGCCCCGGAAAAACCGACCGTTCTTCTAGCCAGTTTTTCAATGTCAACTTCTTCGGCAAATGGTTTACCTATCATGTGAAGCTTGATGATGGCCTTTCGCTCTTCCAAATCAGGCATTGCCAAAACCACTCTTCTGTCAAATCTGCCCGGGCGAATCAAGGCCGGATCCAAAAGATCCGGGCGGTTGGTAGCTCCTAACACCATCACATGATCATTGGGAGTAAACCCGTCCATCTCCACCAAAATCTGGTTTAAGGTCTGCTCTCTTTCGTCGTGACCGCCAGTAATACCAAAGCCTCTCATTCTACCGATTGATTCAATCTCATCTATAAAAATAATGGCGGGAGCATTTTTCTTGGCTTGAGCAAACATGTCCCGGACTCTGGCTGCCCCCACTCCCACCAACATTTCCATAAACTCCGATCCGGCAATGGAGAAAAATGGCACGTTAGCCTCACCTGCCAGAGCCTTTGACAATAAAGTTTTACCACAGCCCGGAGGCCCGACTAAAAGTACGCCTTTGGGAATCCTGGCTCCAATCTCTTTATATTTTTGCGGGCTTTTGAGAAAATCCACAATCTCCTCCAGCTCTTTTTTGGCCTCGTCAGCTCCTGCCACATCGGCAAATTTAGTTTGGGGTTGATCTTTGGTGAAAAGGCGAGCCCGGGATTGGGCAAAGGAAAATACTCCCTGTCCTGCCTCTCTGGCTTGTCTGAAAAAGAGAAACATCAATCCCACCAGAAGCAAAATCGGTAAAACAGCTGATAAAATCCCAGCCCAGGCTTGTTGCATTGATAAATCTTTCACCTCAATGGTGACTGATTTTGGATCAACTCCGGAGGACTCTAAAATTTTGTAGATGGATTCACCTTCTTCTTTTCTGGAGATAAGTTTTTGAGCATTGTTTTTGAGCTGAGCAGAAATCTTATCACCTTCCAGAGTGACTTTTTCAATCTTGCCTTCTTTGATCTGATTGATAATTTGGGAGATGGGCACTTCATCACCCACACTGGTTGGGTTACCTGAGATCTGATAAAAAAACATCAGCGAGGCAATAGCTATTAAAATATAGACTGCCAAACCTTTGAGAAATCCCCAGGTTTTTTTATTACGAAGTAACAAGCTCTGCTTATTAAAATTTAGTCTCTTTTTTCCATTGGCCATATGGAAATCTTAGCACACTGAAGCTCAAATTGCTACCTCAGGAATAAAAAACATTATCAAAAATAGTCCATTTTCATGGCTTGCTTAACTGCATCTAAAGTTTTCTGAGCTTCTTCACGAGCCTTTTGAGTTCCCTCTTGAAGAATTTTTTCCACCAATTCCGGTTGTTTTTCAAACTCTGCCCTTCTTTTTCTAATATGTTCCAGGAAATTATTCAAAACTTTAACCAGGTACTTTTTGACCTCAATATCACCTACTTGGCCTTTTGTATAGCGTTCTTTCAAACTTGTCACTTGTGCCTTATCGCCCTCTGTACTAAAGGCATCCAAGTAAATAAATACAGGATTTCCCTCAACAGTTCCCGGATCAGTTGGATGAATTCTTTTGGGATCTGTGTACATACTCATGACCTTTTTCTCCACCTCTCCTACGCTATCTGAAAGATTGATTACATTTCCAGCAGACTTGCTCATTTTGGTCTTACCGTCTGTACCGGGTAAAGTACCTAAATCTTGCGGTACCAGAGCTTCTGGCACTGGAAGTGTCTCCCCATATACTCTATTGAATTCCCTAGCAATTTCTCTTGTCACTTCTATATGTGAAACCTGATCCTTTCCCACCGGCACCAGATGGGCCCGTACCATCAAGATATCTGCAGCCTGCAAAACCGGATACCCTAATAAACCATAGGAGGGAATGGTAATGTGGGCATCTTTCATCACATCTTTAAGGGTTGGTACACGCTCCAGTCTTGGTGTGTTGACTAAATTTCCAAAAATCACAGCCAGCTCCCCTACTTCCGGGATTTGGGATTGAACATAAATAGTGGCTTTTTGGGGATCAATACCCACTGAAAGATAGTCCAGGACCATCTGCTGAATATTTTCTTTCAATTCCCCGGTCTGCTCCGGTTTGGTAGTTAAAGTATGTAAATCCGCAATAATAAAAAAACACTCATATTCATCCTGTAAACGCACGCGATTGCGTAGGCTACCTATATAGTGCCCTAAATGCAATTTACCAGTAGGCCTATCCCCTGTTAAAATCCTCTTCATGCTTTTGGTCTCCTTAAATTCTCCTGCAGCTTTTCCATTAACCACATTCTGGCTAAAGTTGATAAATTTAACCCCATACTTCTCGCTTTCTTATCTAATTTTTCTTTAAGGTCTTTCTGCACCCTTAGAACAATAGCTTCATCCCTTGGTTTATTAAGTTCAAAGACTATCTCAACGTCCTCCAGCTCATCTTCAAATTCTGTAAATTCATGCGTATCCCAAAAATTGGCTTCTTCTTCGTAAGTCTTAAATTTAGGAATTCTGTTTTTTTTCTTTATCATATGCCCTCCTTCTTTCATTTTTACCACTATCCCTGGCTGTAACTGGATAATATTTTCCAGTACTTTTTCTATTTAATACCATTGATATTAATCTGGAACCGACCCTACTGACAACCAGATACCTTTTTGTATGAGTCTTCCAATGCAAGATAAAGTTTTTTGCCTCTTCAGCTTCTTCTTTAGAAACATTGTGTTTTTTAATATGCTCCAAATTAACCCTATCCCATATCAACTCCTTAACAATAATTCTGGTCATATTGTATTACACTGTTATACAAAAGTCAAGCTTTTGAGTTAAAATCCTTTTCATAAAGTAAGTTTACTCCATTGTATTTTGTTTGTAGTATTTCTGCAATAAAGCAATATTTCATTAAAAAATCCGCTCTCGCGGATCGTTTAATTATTATACTCCCCGGTTCCAACCTTCCGGATCAACACATTAATAAACCTGTTATCCCACAAAATTACCTTCTAAATAAAAGGAGACCTGTACCATATAATAATCTACGATATTCATCAGGATCTGATTTAAGTGAAATAACCCCTGCGTTAATTTTATTTCTCTGAAGATGTGTCCTATCTGCGTGGCTACACCCCCCAGTTATTACATCTTTCCAACTAATCGAGTGGAATCTTGCTCCAGTTTCTAAACGGATCTCCCCATGCCTTTCAGGCACCCATATCCCTGCTTTTAATGTAAGCGCTGGATAAGGTACTTGTACAGCCTTTACCAACCTCTCATCTGGTCTTAACATCTCCACAACAGTTACTGCACCCCATTGGGTTGATTCTTGAAGAGGAATACTTATTATTACTTCTGGCGATCTGCGTATCATATTATTCTCCAATAAAAAACCGCTCCTTTTTAGGGGGCGGCATGGACACTTTTAGTCTTTATCCTTTTGTAGACTTAAGCCCACCGATCCGCTCCCTCCAATAAAGAGGGCATACATTTTCCAAAAATTAAAAATGTTTTTATTCATAAAAATCAAAAAAACAGCCTTGCGGTTGTTATTTGTATATATCATTGTCTAAAAACCCATATAAGTTGTCAAGGGGTCATTTTTTAAGAAGGCACCAATTAAATGATGCCCTCTCGAAATTATTTGACACTACCACAGAACGAACGCCCAGATTGTCATTGGCATTGCCAGGCTCCAGATTCCAATTGACGTTGCAGTTGCCATTCAAATTGAAGTTGGCATTGACAACTTGACCACTGTTTCGGGACGAGCGCTTAAGTTTGCCCCATGCCATCCGTAATCACTGTCCTTCGACTCGGAGCTTGCGCTCATCCATCTCAAGACTGTATTTCATTTGGGAGCAGACATTATATAGATCCTGAAACAAGCTCAGGATGACGTAAAACGTCACCTCCACCAGCACAAGGCAAGGAGTGTCTTGAATTTCTAATGCACGCTCTTTGCATCCCTGGACACAAAGACTCTGGCACTAATCTTGAAAAATCAAGGATTTCGGCGACTGAAATCCGTAAACTTCAATTCATTAGCCTAATCTCAAGATTATATTAGCAAGGAAAAGAAACAAAAATCAAGAACTAAAAATCCAAAAGTTCCAAAGATCCAAGAAGCCAAGTTTTATACTCCCACAGAACGAACGCCCAGAAAGGCATTGGCATGGCCAGGCTCCAGATCCCAATGGACGTGGCAGTGGCCATCCAAATGGAAGTCGGCATAGACAACCTGACCACCGAGGAGGGACGATAAAATCCTGACCCAGGTTCTAACTTCATCCAAATACTGGAATTTAGGAGATATTAATTTGCTAATATTACCAGCTTCTGCATAAACATTTAAGGTTTGAGGTAATCTGCCGGCTTTCCTTATAGCTTCTCTGGCCTGGTCTTCATTGGTATTGGTATTTAAGGCATCAATACTTTTTTCAGTCCTCATCCAGCCATATAAAGAAACTTCATCACCTAACTGATCAACATTTTTGATAGGAGTACCTTCCTGAAAAACCATGTTTGTCATTTGAGGATAAGCTTTACCTTGAAGAACTAATCCTTCAGCTGTGGAAGCAACTTGTGGAAGAAATAAAGCAAAATCAGGATTGGAAACTTTTCTAAATCCTCCCAGACCCATAAATTGTCTAATCTGATCTTCGCTATATGGACAATCATCAACTGCTACATCTGCTTTGGAAAGACCCATGGCAAAACGGTTTAAACCCCAACGGGCTTCCTGAAAATTATATAAACGTTCCGGATTAGTTGGATTCTTCTTATACGCTAATAAGGCTAATTCTGAGGTATGCCAGGCATTGACTACAACGGGAGAAACGACATCTGTTTTGGCTTCTAACATATTGTGCTGAATATTAACATAACTATAAGTCCCTGTCAAATTTTTCTGGCAGGTTCTCCATCATATTCTATTTCCTCATCAGCTATTCTTCTGTAGGGTTTTTCGCGCACCATTTCCTCAAAAATGTGGGCCACCAGTCCTACTACCCTGCCAATCAGGAAAAATCCTTTGCCTAATCTATAGTCAAATCCCATATCAGAAACTACTGCCGCTATTGCCCCATCCACATTAATCGGGATTTTTTTACCTTTCTTCTCTTCTAAAACTTTCTCAACTGCTACAGTCAGCTCACAATGTTCCCCATAAAAACCTAGCTTTTTTGCTTTTTCAAAAATCTGGGTAGCTCTGGGGTCTGCATCTTTATATATTTTGTGTCCAAATCCGGCTATTCTATCTCCGGAGGAAATTACTTTTTCTACCAGCTTTTCTGCTGTTAAACCCATCTGCAGCAATCTGGCACATTCCTCAATTGCTCCTCCATGAGAATCCCCTACTCCTAAAACCCCGGCTGCCACGGAGGCCTGCATGGGATTTCCGGCAGAGGCTGAATTTCTGGCATTGGTAACTGAGGGTGGGCCTAAACCATTATCAATGGTGGAAATTAAAATCCCATCCAGCATGGCCCGCTCTTTTTCTGTGGGTAACTCCCCTTTTAGTTCCAGCCAGATAGCATCTGTAAAACCAATCTTATCAATTAACTCCGTCACCTTATACCCATGAATATGCGCTTCTCCGTCAATTATTCCTGAAATAGCTGTTTTCCATTTCTTATCCATGCTCATACTTTAGCTGAAAATAATATCAGTTGCAACTAAAAAACTACTGTTACAACTTCGTGTAGGTGTTGTGGTTGTATAAGGAAAGTGTCTGGAATCCTCATACGGTTTCTTCGCGAAAGAGCTTCTCTTAATTGTTCTTCTGGAGATAATCTTCTCACTGTATAGACATCACTCCAAGTCCAAGATCGACGATCATACATGCTTCTTGTCGTACACTGAACATGTACAGCTAAAGGTGCGACTTCTAATTTAATGCCATAGGCCTTCTCTTCACTTAAATCATATATTACAATTAAAGCAAGTTCTGCAATATGAATATGCTCACTCTGTATTAATAGTGCACTATCGTCCCCACTATTCCTTAGCCCTTTTACTAAATCAGTCATTAACGATTTGCCTTGGACTTCCTCCATTCTCTTTCGACATTCATCCATTGCAAATGCTTCATGTGCAGTAAAATCGTCTCGATCGCGCATCATAAAGAAGATTCTAGCCTATAAAAACTTTTTTATCAATTCTGGGATTTCATCCGGGGTTTTGGCTATTCTCATTTAACTGCCGTATGAAGCCTTTGGGTAAGCCAAAGTCTTGCCAGCGAGGAAACATTTATTCCCTTTTTCCTGGCTTCTGTTTCCAGTTTTGCTTTGGTTTCTTTTTGAAGACGCAAAACTAAGGTTTCCTCTTTGGGTTTTTCTAAATCAAAAACGATCTCTACATCCTCCATCTCATCCCAATAATCCCCCAAATCATGGGTATCCCACCATTTTGCTTCTTCTTCATAGGTCATTTTATTAAAATTAGGAAATTTTAATCCTTTTTTCTTTTTCATATATCCTTCTCCTTTCTTTTTTAGCAGCATCTCTTGCTGTTACCGGATAATAAATACCAGTTGCTTTTCTATTAATAATTACGGTTAGAATTCTCGAACTAACCCTACCGAATATTGAATATCTCCCTAATTTAACCTTTTTATGGGTTATAATATTTTTAGATATTTCTTCAACCTCACGCTGTGTTACATTATGCTTCCTTATATGCTCAACATTCCACTCATCCCAGATTATCTTCTTAACTATAATTCTAGTCATATTGTATTACATTTGTATTACAAAAGTCAAGTATTTTTTAACAACTCCGGTATCTCATCCGGGGTTTTGGCAATTTTGACACCGGCTTCTTCTAAAGCTTTAATTTTTGATTTATAACTTCCCTTTTCCCCGTAAACTATGGCTCCTGCATGACCTAATTTGGTTCCTTGAGGCAAGGTTTCGGCAAATAAACCAGATATAAAGGCAACTACAGGTTTGGTGAACCTTGGTCCTGAGCGAGCGGAACGAGTCGAAGGATTTCCACTCTTGATGAACTCTGCTGCTTCTTCTTCATAAGTCCCTCCAATTTCTCCAAAAATTACCACACTTTCTGTTTGCGGATCTTTTTCAAACTCTTCTAATAAATCTACAAAAGAAGATCCTTCCAAAATATCCCCTCCAATCCCTATTACAGTTGATTGTCCCATCCCGGTCTGAGTTAAAATCCAGGAAACCTCTGATGCCATTCCTCCTGATTTGGAAATTACTCCCACCGAACCTTTTCTAAAAACTCCTCTTGGATCATCTCCACCAATTGAGCCTACTTTTCCTATTCCCGGGGAGATAATGCCAATGGATGAAGGGCCAACAATTCTGACTCCAGCTTCCTTGGCTAAAGCTATAGCCTTAGCAGTATCCTGAATAGGTATATGCTCGGTTAAGATATTAATCAGGGCAATTTGAGCCTCTACAGCCTCTTTAATGGCTCCAAATGCTGTAAAGTTAGGTACAGCCACAAATGAGGTATTTATTCCAGGATGATTTTCCAAAGCTTCAGCTACTGTGTTATAAACAGGCACGCCATGCACTTCCTGCCCGCCTTTAC
>MFDM01000016.1:29090-33421 GCA_001776905.1 Candidatus Daviesbacteria bacterium RIFCSPLOWO2_01_FULL_39_12
GAGTCACTCCGGCCAAAACTTTGGTGCCATAATTTTGCATTTGCAAGGCCACTTTTGAGCCTTCTTTGCCGGTTATTCCCTGAACTAATATTTTTGTTTTTTCAGTTACTAGTATTGCCATAGGCTAAATCCACCATAATCTTTGCAGTTGACGTCATTGGTGTTTCCCTGCCAAATATATGGAAATCAAAACCCTCTTTTTTGCCAATTTCAGATAAAACCTCAAAAGCTTCTTTATCCCTTGGCCCACCCCTTCTGATCACAATGGAATAATCAGGTTTAGGCTTGATCTCACGCAGTCCCTCCACAAAACCCATCAAAGTTTCATAAATATCTGTAAAATTAGCTGTCCCTCCCACAAACCAGCAACCTTTTAAACCAGGCTTGGATAGAACAATTTTTGTTAGTTTTTTTAATTTTTCTCTGGGTGGATTTCCGGAGTGTTCTGTATAATTGGCTGGTTTTCCCCCAAACGCCAAAAGAGCATCCATATTAACTATGGAGCCACCTCCACCAGCAGCAATCACAGCAATATCTCCCTCTAAATCCCAGTAAACAGAACCCGCAGTACCTCTGTGATCCCCTTCATCAATTTTTCTGGCCTCAATTTCCCTTCCGGTTGGGGCTCTGCCAAACAAATTTCTTTCCGGGAATTTCTCTTCGCGGCGAAAATCCGCATCATCATCTAAAATAACTTTACTGTCTAAGGCCCACGCCTTACCCTGTTTGTCCACCACCAAAGGATTAATTTCAGCCAGCTCGCAATCATACTTAGTAAACACCTCCCAAAGCTTTAAAGCTGTATCTTTAAGCTTTTCAGGCACATTTTCTCCATGAAATCCTTTTAAGATATCTACTGGAAAACTTTTTGCTCCCTTCTCCTCTATCCCAGTTCCTCCATTTTCAGTAAAAGTTAAAATAGGCCCCCGAACTTCTGTAGAATAAGAAAAAGAAAGATAATATTCTTTCTCAATCTCCACCATCTCCTCAACTAAAACCCTCTCCACCTTTTCCCCATTTATTGTCTTACTAAAAATTTCTACCAATTTCCCTTGTATTTCTACCTGTTCCTCAACTTTGATTATCCCCCCAGCATCAGCCCGTTTCCCAGATAGAACTTGAGCTTTCAAAACAAGAGGAGGTTTAATTGTGACTCTTTGACTCTCTGGCTCTATTAATTGACTCTTGGGAATTTGTATCCCGCATTTTTTAAAAAGAGTTTTTCCTTCAAATTCGAAGAGAAGCATAGGCTAGATTGTAGCCGACTTGACTTGCCTTTTCAACTCATGATAGTGTAATTTCTCCACTTATTTATGTTCAAAGAGCCAGTTCTTTTATTACCTTCAGACATTATCAATATTTTATTGAAAGGAGGTGATTTTATGGGAATAGAAGGAAATAACGCTGCAAGAGAGAGAGCAGTTCAGAAAGAAGCTTATGTAACAGCTTTTAGAGACGCAGTAGAGAGGACTGACTGGGAAGGAGGTCCTTTGCCGGGAGAAGTTAATCCAGAGGTTTTAGATGGCCGTAGCGATCCAACACATCCATTAGCGAGGTGGAGAACTCGGTTCAACGCTGCACTTGAGTTAGCTGCAACAGGAGATCCAAATAGACCAGTTGATTGGTCTATTTTTAGATCTGTAAAAGGGATGGATAATTGAGGGGAATAGTGTTAACCCTGTTAATCCGCCTGGGGCAACTTGGGCGGATTAATTATTTTAGTTTTTCCCTAAACTGATCATAGCTGGTTAAAGCTGGAGTATGTTCAGTTATTTCCAGCTCCTGCTTAACTAAAACCTTTTTATTCTCTTTAACATCTCCATATAAAACAACCCCTGGTCCAACCAGAGAATTAGATCCCACTCTTGCTCCGGGCATGGTGGAAGCATTTACTCCTACCCTTGATCCTTTCCCGGCAATTAAACCCAGCTTATGCCTCCCAGAATCCACCTGCCCTGAGCTTGTCGAAGGGTCACCTACCCTAATGGTATGATCATCCAGCCTTAGATTAGCCAAAACTGCCCCGGAGCCCATGCCGAAATCTCCCTCGATAACTGAATCTCCCACATAATTTGTATGAAACCAGGAATTGGCACCAATGTAAGATCTGGTAATATCTGATGAAAATCCGGTCACACAGCCCTCTTCCAAATCAGACTCCCTGACCATAGAGTTGTTTCCCACAATCACATTTTTACCAATGTAACAGGGGCCCTTAATCACAGCTCCTTCCAACACTCTAACCCCTTCTTCAATAATTACTGGACCACTTATTATGGCCTTTTCAGAGACTTTTGCACCCGGGGAAATATTGTGCTCAATCTTGAACAAAAGGTGAGCTGTGATATCTAAAATCTGCCATGGATATTTTAAGGGAATCCATACTCCATCATACTTTGTAAACTTTACATCCATACCATCCGCTATCATCTTATCCAAAGCCACCTCGTACACATCATCTTTCTCTGATGTAGCTTTTTCTAAATATTCCACTAATTTTTTCCCATCTTTAAAATAATCCACCACCAGTTTAACCAGATCAGATGGTTCATTCCCTGCCCCCGGCTTTTCCACTATTGCCTCTAGCCTATCTCCTTTTGCCTTTATATATCCTCCTGGAAAATATTTATCCACCTTCAGTCCAGCCACCATCACATCTCCTCCGCCTTTTATTACTTCTCCATACACCTTGGGATCAAGCTGATCCTCGGCATTTAAAACTAACACTTCCCCTTCAATCAAATCTTTGGCTGATAAAATTGCATCAGCCATGCCTTTTGATTCACGTTGAATGGCTATGGTGTAAGAAAGTTCCAGTTCTTGGGCAATTTTTTCCACTCCATCTTTACTCTGGGGATTAGCCACAATGATGAACTCCCCATCTACATTTTGTCTAACTTGCTTAAGGTTGCGATACAAAAGAGGTTTCCCCAAAAAAGGAATTAAACATTTATCAGTTTGTATTGGCCACATCCTCTTCCCTTCTCCACCAGCTAAAATTATTATTTTCATAGGTACCAGGGGTGGGGATCGAACCCACAACCGCCACGTTATGAATGTGGTGCTCCACCATTGAGCTACCCTGGCATGAGTTTAATTTTACTAAAAAAATCACTGCCAAACAAATCTGCCGCATAAAACTTGCTTTTACAGAGCAGTCTTGTTACGTTTTATATATGGCCAATACTTCACACCATACCTCAGAAAGAAGACGACAGTTCTTCCGTTCTTTTGAGGCTAAATCATTAAGATCCAGATCACTTCTGACCCAAATTTCAGATGATCTGACAGCCATTTGCGGATCTTCTTTTTTCCTCCTCTTTCATATCATATTTTTCGCAGGTTGGGTTGGCGTAAATATTGGTTGGATACCGATTGTGGCTCCGTTTGATCCATTCCCCTTTGGACTTTTGACCATGATTGTCTCTTTGGAAGCCATATTTTTGGCAATTTTTATACTGGTTTCTCAGAACCGCTCTTCCTATATCGGCACATTAAGAGATGAGTTCCATCTGAGAGTTAATTTAATTGCCGAAGAAGAAATTACCAAGATTTTAGGGATACTGGGTGAAATGAGGAAAGAGATGGGTCTTAAGAAAGAAGATCCTGAGTTAAAAGAAATGCTTGAGAGAATTGACACCAACTATATAGAAAGATCGGTTTTGGAACAAATGAGCAGAGCCAATAAACCGCTGGGTGAACAGTTGAAAAAGGAGTTCCCGGAGTTGGTATGGTATCCTGTAACAAAACCGGTGGAAATCATCCAAAATATGACACATGGAGAAGCAGCTTCCTCTAAGTCAGCGAATGCTACTACCTCAAAAAGTTAGATAAATTGAGAATCTTAATTTTCTTTCCTCTACTCCAACCTTTTATTTGTCTTTCTCTCTTTAGGGCTTCAGATTTATTTGGTAATTTCTCAGAATAAACAATCTTAAGCGGCTGATGGGATCTGGTGTAATGACCTCCTTTACCATTTTTATGCTCTAAAAATCTTTTTTCTAAATTATTAGTAGAACCAGTATAAAAAGTTCCATCTGCACATTCCAGCACATAAACATACCACATGAAGGTATTTTAGCAGACAAACTTGGTTGCGGGGGTTGGAGTTGAACCAACTACCCTCAGATTATGAGCCTGATGTGCAACCGTTACACTTCCCCGCGTTGGATATTGTAGCTTTGAAAGCTCAACAAGTCAACTAAACGCTAAATTACTTCAAGAACTATGCTAAACTTAAGTTCTAAAACGAAGTGCAGCACTTCAGGTAAAATCTAGTACCTGAAGGAGGTGTATTAGTTTGGATAATTACAAGCATTTAGGTTTGGAAG
>MFDM01000017.1:0-34765 GCA_001776905.1 Candidatus Daviesbacteria bacterium RIFCSPLOWO2_01_FULL_39_12
TCCATCCTCAGAGTGCCCGCGGTTAAGGCAATTAAAGCACCTAAATTAGGATGCATAAATCCCAAACTGAATGTTTGAAAACCAAATTTTTCAATCCTGTGTTTAGTTTCATCAATTACCTTCCCGTACCCCATTCTGTCAACCAGCTCCCGAAAGCCAAATCTGCCCAGCAAAAAATCCAGCATATATCCCACCAGAGATCCCAAGACCGCAAAAATAATTACCAGAGTCAAATCTAACTGCCCGCTTCTTGCAAAAATTGCCCCCAAACCTACTGCAGCCACCCCCGGAGTAAAAAAATTAACTAATACCAAGGCTTCCATTAAAGACCCTAAAGTCACAATTTCATATCCAAACCTGCCATAAATTGAGGCCAACTGCTCTACTAAAGCCTGACCGGAGGGAAAGATACTTCTTAAAACAAAAGTAAAAACCAAATAAATGCTAATTAAAACAAACGGAATCAACACAGATCTGTGGTGAATTCTAACCATTACGTTCAATTATCGCACATTTCCCGCAAAAAATCTAATTTATGAGGTTGGCGGAACTATAGTAAGAATTGGACCTGAGGCCGAAGTTTTTGCTTCTTGTATTTTCTTCCAAGTCATCGCTGCCTCCACTTTAGCTTTTGGATCCAAGGTTTGTACTTTTTCTGTAATCTCTATTTGAAGTGATTGCCCAATATATTGATCATCCAACCATCCTCCTTTATCTAAAATAACTAATGCAGTATTAATATCCCTAGCCTCAAGCGCGGCATTTCCAAAACCATAAAGAAATTGCTTACCCATTCGCGCACCTATCTCTAATTCATCCTTCTTCATAAAGACCTCAGCATGTCCAAGAATCTGTTCTAAGTAACGTTCTTTATACTTTTCAGGTAATAAACCTGTTTCTTTGTTTGGTTTATATATAGCAGTTGCAGATCCTAATCCCCCTGCAATACTTTTAAGATCATCCGGCAATACATCATCTGGGTGTGATAGCATAGCAAAATATGCACTCCCAATTCTTCTTATAGGCTTACCCCATTCTGCTTCCTGTTCTCTTGCTTGTTGTTCCTGAGCCTGTTTTACTTGAACTTGTAAAGATTCATCATTTAAAATCCCACCGAAAACCTCATCTAGTGGGGATGGTTCTGGCATAATCCAATTAAACTCTCTCTCTCTCTACCTTTGTCAAGTTTATCAAGCCTCTACATTCATTTATACCATTTGCTTATACGATCGCATCATGAAATGGTACGGGTTAATTTATTGGATTCAATAATTACTACCCACTTCTCTATTCCTAAATCTTTAATGTAGGAATTTAATTTATCAAAAACATTTCTTTTAGAAATCCAAACACTTTTTTGTAAATGTTTAAAGCCCCATTTTTTTAAATTTCTTCTAAAAAGATTTCTGATAATTCTCTTTTGCTCTGGAATATCAAAAATTACAATTCGCCATTTCCCGTCCCATTTACTCTCATCAAATCCATCGCTAATTAGCTCTTTCCCAGCCAGAGTTAACTTGATTATTACATCATTTTTTAGCTTTACTTGCTCAATTAAACCACCTTCTCTTAATCTTTTAAGAGCTTGCGCTAAAGAAGATTTTTTCAGCTCAGGAGCACCATAATGGTATCTATAATGATGATAAGCAAAATCCTCTACTCTAACATATCCATCAACTGCTTTTTCCAATACTAAAAGTATCGCTTTAGTCAAACTCTTTTTGTAAACTCTCATACCAATTGATTGTACGATCGTACACTAAAATGTCAATTGTCAAGAAGATTTTTATTTATCTAAACTTACATACTCATCCCAACTCTTTATCTCTAAATCTTCCATTTCTTTAGAGGTTAAGGCTGAGATCAACAGTTCGGCTGATTGTAGATTAGTCATCAGGGGAATGCCTAAATCTATACAATTTCTCCTGATTAAATATCCGTCTGTCTCAACCTTAGTTAATCCACTCTCGGAAATGTTGATAGCTAGATCAATTTTACCTTCCCTCAAAAGATCAACTACTGTTGGATATTTTCTCTCAGAAATTTTGCGCACTTTGGTATTATTAATGCCGGCACTTTGTAAAAGTTTTGAGGTTCCCTCTGTAGCAAAAATCCTCAAACCCATTCCGTAAAGGTGGATGGCTGATGGTAAGAAATCCAATTTATTTTTCTCACCACCAATTGATAAAAAAACACTTTTTTCCGGTAGTTTAAATCCGGTGGCAAGTAAGGCTTTAAGATATCCTTCTTCTAAATCATCACCAAAACAGGCCACCTCACCGGTAGAGGACATTTCCACTCTCAACCTGGGATCTGCCCCTTTAATTCTATTGAAAGAAAACTGAGGTGCTTTTACTCCCACATAATCTAAATCTATAGTTTTAAAATCTCCTGATAAGTGCTCCCCTAATATGACTCTTGTAGCCATCTCTACGAAATTATATCCTGTCACTTTGGACACAAACGGAAATGATCTGGAGGCTCTCAAGTTTAACTCAATCACCAAAATTTTATTATCTTTTGCCAAAAACTGAATATTAAATGGCCCATTTATTTTAAGCTCCTTTAAAATTTTTCTGGTAGCATCCTTAATTTTTCTGACAGTTTCTAAATAGAGTCTTTGGGGTGGTAAAACCATGGTGGCATCCCCTGAGTGTACCCCGGCATTTTCTATATGTTCTGATATAGCATAAATTAATAAGTTCCCATTTTGCCCTACCCCATCAATTTCAATCTCTTTGGCACCTTCCACAAATTTGGAAATTACTACCGGATGTTCACTGGAAACATCAATTGCCTGTTTGAGATATTTTTTAAGCTCGTTAGTTGAGTAAGCCACATTCATGGCTGCTCCTGATAACACGTACGAAGGTCTAATTAAGGCCGGGTAACCAATCATTTTGGCAAATATGACTGCTTCATCAAAAGTTTTAAGTAAACTCCACTGGGGCTGTTCAATTCTTAACTTATCCAAAAGAGCTGAAAATTTGTTTCTGTCTTCTGCTCTATCAATATTTTGCGGGGAGGTACCTAAGATTTTATAACCTGCCTTAAAGCAACTTAGGGCCAGATTATTTGGAACCTGCCCACCAAAACCTAAAACCAGTGAGGCATTTTTTTCTATATCATAAATATCAGAGACTCTCTCATATGTTAATTCCTCAAAATATAGCTTATCTGCTATATCATAATCTGTGGAGACTGTCTCTGGATTGCAGTTTATCACGATAGTTTCTATTGTCTTTGCTCTCAAAGTTTTTGCGCAAGTGACAGAACACCAGTCAAACTCCACAGATGACCCAATCCTATACGGCCCGGAGCCCAGGACAATTGCTTTTCCCCTCTCCCTTTTCCCTTTTCCCCTTTCCCTTTCCTCAGATTCTTCTCCGTGGTATGTCAGATATAAGTAGTTTGTCTTGGCCGGATATTCTGCTGCCAAAGTATCAATGTGTTTAACTTTAGGGGTGATGCCATGCTCTTTTCTGAAATCTCTGACCTTTTCTTCGGTTGTTTTAAAAGCTTGAGCTAAAACCTTATCTGAAAATCCCAGTCTCTTCGCATTTAGAATATTTTCTGCATTAAGTCTTAAGTTTTCAGCTTTAAGTTTTTTTTCAAATTCCACCATCTGCTTAATCTGATATAAAAACCAGGGATCAATCCCCGTGGCCGTATATATTTCTTCCACACTCTCTCCTCTTTTAAACCTTTGGGCAATCACAAAAATTCTCTGGGTTGAAGGTAGCAGTTTTGTCTCATCTATGCTGTTTGACAAAAGTCCATCCTGTTGTGTTTCCAACATTCTGATAGCTTTTTGTAAAGCTTCTGGGAATGATCTACCAATAGCCATTACCTCGCCCACTGATTTCATCTCTGAACCAATTACTTGATGCGCTCCCACAAACTTCTGTAGATCCCATCTGGGGATTTTAACCACAATATAATCCAGGGCCGGTTCAAAAAAAGCAGAGGTGGAAAGAGTGACAGAGTTTTTAAGCTCAGGCAGGTTATAGCCCAAACCAATTTTGGCGGCAATATATGCCAGAGGGTATCCTGTTGCTTTCGATGCCAGGGCTGAGGAACGCGACAATCTGGCGTTAACCTCAATCACCCGATAATCGTTATTTTTTGGATTTAGGGCAAACTGAATATTGCACTCTCCCACAATCCCCAAATGCTCAATCACTTTTAAAGACAGCCTTCGCAAGAAATGATACTGATAATTATTTAACGTCTGAGAAGGTGCCACCACAATACTTTCCCCTGTATGAATTCCTAAAGGATCCAAATTTTCCATATTACAAACAGTGATTTTGTTCCCAATGTTATCTCTGACCACCTCATACTCAACTTCTTTCCAATGTTTCAAATATTCCTCAATAGCAACTTGAGGTACGTGTCTTAAGGTAGTGGAGACCGTCTTAATCAGCTCATCTTGATTATTAACAACACCGGATCCCAAACCTCCTAAAGAAAATGCAGATCTAATAAGAAGTGGAAAGCCCAACTTTTTGGCAATTCTTTCTGTCTCTTTGATGCTTCTAGCAAAACCGCCTTTGGGCACATTTATTCCAATTTCAGCTAAGGTATTTGCGAAAAGTTCTCTATCCTCAGTAACTTCAATACTTTTAACAGGGGTTCCTAAAACTTTTACCCCGTATTTTTTAAATACCCCGCTTTTGCTTAATGCCAAACCACAATTTAGGGCTGTTTGTCCGCCGAAGCCTAAGAATATTCCATCCACTTTTTCTTTTTTTATCACCTGTTCCACAAAATATGGGGTTACTGGAAGAAAATAAATTTTTGAAGATAATTCTTTCGAGGTTTGAATTGTGGCAATATTAGGATTTATTAAAACACTCTCAATACCCTCTTCTTTCAAAGCTTTCAAGGCTTGAGATCCAGAGTAATCAAATTCCCCAGCCTCACCAATTTTTAATGCACCTGAGCCAAGAACTAAAACTTTTTTCATAAATAATCCAAAAATTCATCAAATAAATATCCTGCATCTACTGGTCCAGGAGAAGCTTCCGGATGAAATTGCACTGCCATAAATGGTTTGCTTTTATGTCTGATTCCTTCATTAGTTCCGTCATTTAAATTAATGAACCATTCTTTCCAGTCTGATTCCAAAGATTGCATCTCTACGGCAAAACCATGATTTTGAGCAGTGATGACACACTTTTTAATCACCGCATCTTGAACCGGTTGATTCTGACCTCTGTGGCCAAACTTTAATTTATAGGTATTTCCTCCTGCAGCCAAAGCCAAAATTTGTGATCCCAGACAAATTCCAAAAGTGGGAATGCCTTTTTTTAAAATTTCACTGACATTTTTGATGGTTTCCTTTGCTTGTTTGGGATCTCCCGGGCCATTGGATATTAATACTCCATCAAAATCTATACTCTCCTTAATTGGATTAAAATTCCAAGGCACCCGAGTTACCTTAACTTTTCTTTTTATCAGGGAACGCACTATATTCTCCTTAGCCCCACAGTCAATTAGCACTATATTCTTTCTACCATTGCCATATACTTCCATCTTATCTACACTCACATAAGGCAGGATATTCTCTTTATTGGGATCATAGATGTCTTTTTCATCTTCCATCTTCCAATTTTCAACATCCAGTTTTCCCAGCATCACCCCATGTTCTCTCAACTTTCTAATCAGCTCTCTAGTATCTATCCTACACAAAGCTGGAATTCCCTCCTCCTTTAACCACTGTCCCAGCGTTTTTTCAGACTCAAAATGAGATGGCTGATCAATGTAGTTTTGCACAATCAATCCCTTAATCTGAATTTTTTTAGATTCCCAGAAATCTTTTTTAGGCACTCCGTAATTGCCAACCAGTGGATAAGTTAAAACCAAAATCTGACCGTAATATGAAGGGTCTGTTAAAGATTCCGGATATCCCACCATGCCGGTATTAAAAACCACCTCACCTGAGGTGGAATTTTCTGAGCCAAAGGACTCACCTATCATGGTGGTTCCGTCGGATAAAATTAGTTTACCTCTCATGTTATTCTTCCTAATACCAAACCCAATAATGCTTCTCTGATATACAACCCATTTCTGGCTTGTTTAAAGTAAATAGCATTGGGATGTGAATCTAAAGCAGGATCAATCTCATTCACTCTGGGTAAAGGATGCATCAATCTCACCCCTCTATCCAAATATTTTTTAAAAGAGTCATCTAAAATAAACTTGTCTTTAATCTTTTTATATTCTTTTAAACTACTGAATCTTTCTTTTTGAACTCTGGTCTGATATAGAAAATCTGCTTTCAGGTCATCAGGTAGACTCTCCAGCTGTTCATACACTACTCCCCTTTTATCCAGCACCTCTAAAAACTCATCCGGCATTTTTAAGCTCTTGTGAGAAATAAAAATTTGTTTGACTTTAAATAAAGACAATGCCAAAGAAAGCGCATGGACAGTCCTGCCATATTTTAAATCCCCCATAAAAGCAACTGTAATTCCACTTAACTTTCCTGCTTCTTTCATCATGGTATAAAGATCTAACATTGTTTGAGTAGGATGTTGATTTGGACCATCTCCTGCATTAATAACTGGAATATTGGCTAAGTCTGCTGCCTCTTTGGCAGAATAAGCTGCCGGATGTCTGATGATTAAAACATCAGCATAGGATTCCATAATTCTGATCGTGTCTGAAAAACTTTCACCTTTAGCAGTAGAGGTAACAGTTAAATCATTAAACCCGATAATGCCCATGCCTATTTTTTGGGCTGCAGATTTAAAGGATTGTTCAGTTCTGGTTGAAGGTTCAAAAAATAAAAGAGCGGCAATTTTACCTTGGGCAATTGTATAATTCGATCTGTCTCTTTTAATAAATGTCGGGTCAAATTTTTTGGCTGTTTTTAGAATAAATAGCAATTCCTCTTTTGAGAAATCATTTATATCTATTATGTCTCTTCCTTTAAATTTAAGTTTATTCATCAATAGATCCTTCGACTCGCTTACGCTCGCTCAGGATGACCAAGTTTGACTTGGTCAAAAAAAATCCGCCCATTGGCGGATCAACTAATATATTAAAAATAATCTAAAAAAGTATCTTTTGGGCATATAATCTTTGCACAGTTTAACCATATTAAGTTATGATGTCAATATGGGGACAAGATCGAAAAAAGAGCGTTCATTCCATAAGGAATTACTACAACAGTTAATCACACTTTCTACCTCTGGTTTTGGACTGGTAGCAGCTTTGGCTTGGAATGAAGCCATCCAAAGTTTTGTTAAGGAATACATTCAAAGGTTTTATCCGGGTCAAGCAGGCGTAATCTCCAAATTCCTCTACGCCATCCTTATTACAGGCTTTGCAGTTTTAATTACCTATCAACTTTCCCGTTTAGCCTCCAGATGGGGAGTAAAAAAATGAATCAAAAAGGATTTACCCCAATTTTAATAGTAATTATTTTAGCTGCAGTTTTGGTGGGTGGATATTTGGTTTATCAAAACCAACCCAGACCTACTTCTTCTCCCCAACCCTTCGACTTCATTCAGGGCAAGCCCACCACTCAACCTTCCCCCAGTCCATCCCCAACGATATCTCTTTCTACAAATAAATCCCCTACTCCTAAACCGAAGAGTTCAGCATCATCTCCCACTCCTTCTCCCACTCCTTTTGGGGCAAATGACCCTATAACTGAGAAGGCAGCATGTGGCGAAGTTCCCCCATCTAATTCTCCAGCTTTTGGAGGAACCCCTTTAAGGGTATCCTTTTCCCCTAGTGGTAGCGTAAATTATACATACGGCACAATGGAAGGCTATCAATGGGATTTTGACAGTAATGGTGTTTGGGATACAGGTGTTGTTCAAAGCAACGACTCCTACTACATTTATACAAAACCGGGAACTTATACCGCCACCTATAGAGTAAGAACAAGTCAAAACACCTGGTCAAAAAATTGTATATACCCGTATAAAATAACAATTAGTGAGTCCTCTTCCGAAGGAATTAGCGTGGATAAAAACGAGTTTGAAATAACAGTTAAGAAATCTGATTATCCAGGTAAAAGTTTTAATACATTTGATGCTTTTAAGGTTAGCACACAAGGAAACACATTTGTGAGTATAAATGCAGTAAAACAATACTCAGGAGGATTTATATACGATCAAGCTGGAGCTAATTTAAATGCTGGTCAATCATTTCAATTTCATTTAACTGTGGAATTTAATAATCCTCCGGGTGAATATCTGAATGAGGTTAAAATAATTTATACAAAAAACGGTAATGAAACTGTTGAAGGACCAACTGTCAAATATAAAATAATTCTTAAGGAATAACTTTCCCATCCTCTACTCTTAAAATTCTGGAGGAATCTAAAAATATTACTTTTTAACTGGGGTAATCTCAACTATTCCGTGATCTTTCTCGAATCTAATTCTGAAAGCATCAAAAAAGCCATCTTGTCCGAGTATTACAGCCACTCCGGGACTGTTAACAAAACCTACCGTAACTGTAATTTCTTCATTCATTCCAATTATCTGTAATTTTACCTTCTGTAAATTTGCTTTCAGGGATCCTCCTTCAATACCAGCAAAATTCTCATTATTTTCCTCATTTAAATCTAAACCAATATCTTTTGCTATTTTATTGTTAAACAAACAGCGGTCAGCTCCCGAATCTATCAATCCATAACCCTCCCAAAATCTTTTGGGGCCAATTATTCTGATGGGAATATAAGGACGTGCAATCCATTTTAGATTAGGATTATATGAAGGTAATTTAGAATAGGGAAACTTCATCTAGTAGATGGCACATATGAAACATCAAAAGGTGGCACTTTTATAAAAAGGAATCTTTTTTTAGTTTTTTCTGCCTGTTTTCTTGCCTGCTCTAAAGTATCACCTACCCCTAAAACCTTTTTATTATCCTCAGATAAAGCCACCCACTTATCCTCATAAGGTAACAATATTTTAGATAAATCAATTGGTTTCATGTTGTTATTATACCATGCTATACTAAATTTAATGTCCACTTCAAAAAGTTTCAGTGTAAACCAAAAAGGCTTTGCTCCAATATTAATAATTATTTTAATAGCTGCTTTAGCAATTGGTGGATATTTGGTTTACTCCGATAAAATCGGAGTTTACCAAAACCAACCTAAACCTATTCCTTCTCCTCAACCAATGACTCAACCTTCTCCCAGTCCAGCTACTATCTATGAATCCACAAATTCTGCAGAAACTGCCAACTGGAAAACATATACACACTATGAACTTGGTTATACTGTTAAATATCCTGAAACTTGGTTATTTGATGAACCAAACTACCAACTAACCTATTCAGAATTTACAATTAAAACTCCGGATCTAAAACGCGAAGGTGATTCTTATTACAGTATCGTAAAAGGATCGCAAATTTCTATCTCTGTAGGTAAATACGCAACAAAGCTTAATTCAATAGATGATTACTTTGATAAAAATAAGTTTATGCAACAGATAACGGCAAATAGAAAACATATTATAATTGATGGACAACCAGCTATAAGATTTGATCAAGCTTATGAAGGAATAAATAGTACTAACATTATTTTTCTTTATAATGGTTTGCTTTACACTATTGGTATTCATTTCCCCATAACTGATAACTCAAGAACTACCAATTTAGATGTATATGAAAAACTAGTAAATTCATTTAGGCTGGCTAAATGAATTTTTCATCTTCCACCTTCAAATTCCTTCCTTAATAACCAATAACTTGTACGATCGCACACTATATTGTTATCTATGCACGTAAGGTTGAACCTTGCGAGGCTAAATGATATTTCCATCCTCCACTTTTAAAATCCTGGATGAATCCAGAAAATTTTAATGGTATAATATTATTTATGGATATACAAATTCCCTTAACTATAAAGTTAACAGAAGATAAACAGTCCAAATCTGCTCCTTGGGTAGCTTACACTCCGGAATTGGATGTAGCCTCCTGCGGTCCAAGCCCGGGAAAAGCCAAGAAAAATCTTATGGAAGCAGTGGAAATTATCCTAAAAGGGGCAGCTGATGATGGTAACTTAAAAGATTTATTACTGGAGACTGGTTTTGAAATTAACGCTTCAAGGCTGACTCCTCCTAAAGTTAGTCTGGATAAATTTACTTTTAATCTTAATCCAGATCTTACCCGCCAGATATGGCCCGCATAACACCAATCCATTGGCGAAAACTTTTAAAAATTTTCCAGGCTGAAGCCTGCATATTAGTTGGCCAAACAGGAGATCATCTGGAACTTAAGAAAGCAGGCGCCAAGAGAAGAATTGTTATCCCAAAATATAGAGACATCCCAGTTTTTATCATTGAAAATAATTTGAAAACTGCCGGAATCTCCAGAAAAAGATACTTTGAACTTCAACAAAAAGTTTAATTCTAAATGATCTGGTATACTAAATTTAATGAACCAAAAAGGATTAATCCCAATATTAATCGTTTTAATCATTGCTGCCTTAGTTGGTGGATATTTGATTTATCAAAAACAAACTAAATCTACATCTACGCCTTCGTCTCAACAAACCATTCAAATATCTCCTAGTCCAGTTGATTCCACTGCTAATTGGAAAACATATACGAATACAAAATATAATTTCCAATTGAAATACCCTCTAGATTGGAATGTAGAATCAATTCCATCTATAAACTCACCAAATAATGAACTAGGTGAATCTGATTATTTAAGATTTTATAATGAGGCTAAAAATTTGGAAAATAAAAAATTTGTGGAAGAATGTACCAAAAATCCTACGCTCACTAAATGTGGTACAGAAAGATATGCAAATGGTATTTTTGTTAATATTCATGAAAATAAGGATAAGACAAATTTTGAAACTTATTTTCAAAAAGATCTTGCTAAAAATCTTACTATTACTGGAGATATTAATGAAATTATTAGTAAATCCAAAAAAGATCAAATTGGATCTCTTAATATTATAAAGGGGAACAAGGTTGACGTTACTGGATGGCCTTATTATTACTTTCAGAACCCTTCTGGTAATATTGCGTTTATTATAGACGGAAGTGAATCAGAAAAAACTGTATATCAAATCCTTTCCACCTTTAAATCCCTGCCGTAATTTTTCCATCCTCTACTTTTAAAATTCTGGCCAAATCTAAAAAGGTTTTAGGAATATTTTCTAACTCTACTGTGGCAATGATGGTTTGCTGCTTGCCCACTATTTCCACCACATGAGCTCTATGATCTGCATCAAGTTCGGAGAATACATCATCCAAAAGTAATATTGGCCTTTTGCCTAAAATTTTGGCCATATATTCTAACTGGACCAATTTAAAAACCAGGGTGGCTGTTCTTTGTTCGCCCCTGGAACCATAATGTGATAGGTGTCTACCATCTAGCATCACCACATAATCATCTCTATGTGGTCCTATCAGCGTAGCAGCAGCAGCTACTTCCCGACCATTTGTTTCAGCCAGTTTTTCCACTGATATTTCAGATGGGATATATTCAAAAATAAACTCACCCAAGGGTTTTTCTAATCCATTGATGAAATTAAAAAACTCTTTTCTCTTTTCACTTATCACTTTTCCCTTGCTCACTAATTCCTCTGTCCAATACTCCAGCTCATTCACCCTGGCGTGTCCTTCTCTGATTCTTTTTAGCACCCTATTTCTGGCTGTTAAAAACTGTTCGTATTGAGTGAGTGATTTCTTGTAATCAGAATCAATCTGAGCCAGGGCCAAATCCAGATGCCATCTTCGAAGACTGGGTGGACCAGTTACCATATTAATATCCGAGGGATAAAAAATCACTGCCGGTAAATTACCAATAAAATCTATGGTTCTTCTGGAAATCCCATTAACTAAAACTTTTTTCCTGAAAGAGACTTCATCAGAAGGCTTGTTAATAATCACCAAAAGTCCAGTTTCAGGATCATCCAGAATGCCTTCTACTTTGGTAAAACTCTCTCCGGTCCTGATTAATTCATCTTCAGTATCTACTCTTTGGGATTTAGTGGTGGAAAGTAAATAGATGCTTTCCAAAAGATTAGATTTTCCCACCGCATTATTACCAACAAAAACTGCCGGGCGACTGTCAAAATCTAAATTGAGGACAGAATAGTTCCTAAAATTTGTCAGATTAAGTTGCTTAAGAAACATCCTTACCTTTCCCAGTGTCCCAATCCCAAAAATTCCCTCAAAGAATACGCCAGTTCGCCTTTTTTAAAAAACAGAGCTGGTTTTAAACCAAACAATCCAATCAAGAAAATAATCACGCCCAGCCCTAAAAATATCGGATTGGTCCCGAAAATATCAGCCAGCACTCCTGCCAAAAGAACCGGTATTAAAGATAGTCCAGCCATGGCCACCCCCAATACCGCAAACACTTTCCCTCTATCCTGATTGGAAGTATTTTCCTGTAAAACTGTTTGGGAAGGAACCAATATTGATACCATAGCCAACCCTAATAAAAATGAACCGACAATCAGTACTGCTGACAAAGGCGGTTGGGTAATAAAAGATAAGGGTCTGGCATGAGGTAAATACTTAACAGCAGGAGAGACAATAGGTGCAATCCCCACCAGAATAAACAGCAGTCCGCTAAAAACAATGGCCTTGGATACCACCACTCTTCTGATGATATTGTGGCCGAACTTACCTAAGATAAATCCACCCAAAATAATTCCCATCCCGACAGGGAAAACCATCACATATGAGGCATCAGTAGCCTGGATGTGTAAGACTCTTTCCAAAAAAGCGGGTATCAAGACTGCCAAAACCCCCACCACCATCTGGACCCCTCCCAAAATTAATATAGAAGTCATTACTGGTAATTTGCCTTTAATCATCCTAATGGTTTGTAAAATTTCCCATAAACCCACCTCTTTAATCTGAAGATAGTTCTTATTTAAAATGGCAAAAATCAGCTTCTTACCTGCCCTTGTTGGTCTGGCATAAATAGTAGGGAAGAGAAAAGATAAACCAAAAGCAATAAAAAGAATAAGAGCGCCCATCAAAAAAACAAAGTTAATCCCAAAGTGATTAATTAAAAAGCCAGATAAACCAAAACCAACCAAAAATGTAGTGTAGAGAGTAGCTGAAATTATGGAATTGGCAGCAATCAGTTGTTTTCTCTTGACAATCATGGGAATAGCAGAGGCCTCAGTGGGAGCATAAAATTGGCTCAATGCATTAATCAAAAAAGCTATTACTAAAATTGCCGGATAAAATACTTTTAAAAATATCAAACTTAAAAATAGTAAACAAAGCAAAATATCAATAGTCATGATAATCTTTTTTTTGTTGATTAAATCAACCAAAACTCCGGTAAATAAACCTAAAATAACTGCCGGCAAATAGATGAAAAAAAGCAGAGTAGCCACAGCAGTATTTGAACCTGTTAACTTAAATACCCAAATAATTAAGGCAAAATTTAGGGCATTATAGGAAAGCTGGACTAAAATTTGATTTATCCATAAATTTAAAAATCCCCGGTTTTGAATAACAGAAGTAAAAGTCACCCTCTCGGCCATAGACCCAATTATAAAGCCTTTTGACAATTTGGGCAAAATTGTGTATAAACTAACAGCTTATGGCTGAATTTATTAATAAACCTCCTCCTGAAGAGGCTACTCATGGGCTTACCGGAGAGGAAAAATATATATCAGTACTGATTGCCAGATTACCTGCTTTCTATTCTATGGCAGAGGGTAAGTCACCGCTGGAAAGCACTAATTTGCTGAATGGTTGTTTTAAAAAAGTAGTACCACCTATCTTAAGTCACAAGGGCAGAGTTGACCAATATGTAGTTTCTGTAGTCCCCGCTGTTGTGGCCAGATTTGGTGCTCCAATACCAATAGTAGAACGCAGAATTGTTGAGGCTGTAGCCGCTGCGCTGGAAATCGGGCAGATCATGAAAGAGGCAAGTCTACCTGTTACTCTGACCGTGAACAGAGGTCTGGCTTATGTAGGTAATATCGGCACCGAAGACAGAATACAATATACAATTGTAGGTCCAATGGTTAATGAGGCGTTTAGTATGTCTGCCAGGCAAAAACCTGATACCATTATTGTCATGGGCCGGAAAATTGAAGAAGATACGGAAGTCTTAAGTCTGATACAAAAAAGTGCTCTTGCTATAAATTTGAGGCCGTTGTGGGATGAGCCTGGGCCTGCTTATCAATTAACTATTTAACTTTGGCATCTTGGGCAAAAATAGGTGCCGCGACCACCCAGAGTAATCTTTTTAATTTCTGTTTTGCAGACTTTACAGGGATGTTTATCTCTCCAATAAACCTTGGCATAATCTAAAAAATAACCTTTGTGGCCTTCGGGATCTACAAAATGGGCTCTGGTAGAACCTCCATGCTTTATGCCATTTTTGATCACCTTGATCACCCCTTTATGGATGGCTTTAAATTCCCCATCTCCCAAATCTCCCACTTTGGTTCTTGGATCCAGCTTAGCATCAAAACAGGCCTCGTTGGAGTAAATATTCCCCACTCCAGAAACCACAGACTGATCCATGATGGCTACTTTTATTGGCATAGACTTATGTTTTAAAAGATTTTGTTTCAGAATCTGCCAGGTGAAACTTTTCTCCAAGGGTTCGGGGCCTAGTTTCTCAAATAACTTGTTACTTGTTACTTGTGCCTTGTTACTTACTCGTATCCAGCCAAACTTCCGCTGATCATTAAAATATAAATGTGACCCATCGGAAAAAGAAAAAATCACTCTGGTATGGGAATTCGGCATTTTCCCTAACATATCTTCTGTGGGATGTCCGCCTATGAAACGCCCACCATCCTCATAAATTAGCTGACCACTCATCTTTAAATGAAAAAGTAAAATTGTCTGATCTTCTGACAACTCAACTCCCAACATCTTGGCTTTTCTCCAAATATCCACCACTTTTTTACCTTCCACCTGATTAGGATTCCCTATAAAAGATTTAGGCGAATTAACTTGCACCTTGGTAATCCTTAACCCTAAAATTTTCTTTTGTAAACCTAACTTGATAGTTTCTACCTCAGGAAGCTCAGGCATATCAGTATTTTATCATGGGCTATTGGCCACATTTTGGTTGTGTTCTTCTAGAGTTTTAGCATAATAAGAATTACCTTTTGAATCATGATAATAATATAGATAAGGGGTAGACGGATCGGCATTTGCAACAGCTGTAATTGATGCCAAGCCCGGATTACTAATTGGGGTAGGTGGTAAACCTTTATATAGATAAGTATTATACGGCGATACTATTTTTAAATCTTCACGAGTTAGATGTCTTTTCCACCAGGATTTTTCTGCCGCCTGATATCCCAAAGCATACTGGATAGTAGCATCGGCATTTAAACCCATATCAATTTTTAATCTTCTTAAAAGTATTGACGCCACTTCTGTTCTTGCTTTATCAGACCTGGCCTCTCTTTCCACAATGGATGCCAAAATTATCCCCTCATCATCAGTTAAACCCTGCAGTCTAATCTTTGCCCGCAATTCTTCTGAGTATTTTAGATTGAAGGTATCTCTTAATTTCTTAACAACTTGTTCGGCTGTAACTTCTTCCGGAAAAAGATAAGTGTCAGGAAACATATAACCTTCTTTTGCTAACTGTAAAAATTCTGAATTCTGCTCGCTTCGCGAAGCGAGAATTCTGAACTGCGAATTTAATTTTTCTGCCATTTCCTCTACTCTTAATCCTTCAACTAAAGTAATCCATTGTTCAGCTGGCTTGGAGCTGAGGATATTAACAATTTCATCAGCGGTCATATCAGGGGATAGTTTAAATCTGCCTGCTGAAATTTTAGATGATAAACCTTTTATCCTGATGTACCAGGAAAAAGCAAAAGCTGAGCGGATTAATTTTTCCTCCTCTAATTGTTTTGCTATCTGGGAAACACTTTTACCCTTTTCTATTGTGACGGCTCTTGCTACTTTTTCAGAAGAAACTGATTTTAGTTGACTACCCCACCAACCGATACATATAATCGTTATAATAATTATAACTGTTATAATAGTTATACTTTTTTTCACCTTTGGTCCAACCAGTTTTGTAAGATTATGGCAGCTGCCATATCATCACTAATTTTTCTTTTTTGTTTGGGAATATTTAACTCGATCATCTTTTGGATGGCTTGATAGGAAGACAGTGTCTCGTCAACACCTACTACTTCAAATCCTTTCTTTCTTAAAGTATTTATAAATCCTACCACTGTTTGTCCTATTTTACCTTCCGGTAATCCCACTACCACTTTATCAAAATCCCCATCTCTGATTATTTTTTCAATCTTTTCAGAAGCATCTTTTAGGGATTGCACCTCAACCACTTTCCAGGCAGATGCCAAACTTCCTTCGGATATTGCCAGCCCCACTCTTTTTAACCCAAAATCTATCCCTAAGTATTTCATCAAACCATTTTACCTAAAACCACCAATCTTTTAAAATTTAATCCGGGTGGGACACAGGTCATCAAGGATATGTATCTGCCTACTGTATCCGGAGGATTTATGACAGATAGATCTGAAGGCTTAACTACTTTCAGCTCAATCACTTCATAGACAAATTCACTCCCGCCTGCCTCAACTAAAATCTTGTCTCCTTTTTTTAAATCCTGTAACTTGGCAAATGGAGCATCTTTGATATCTTTAAAAAAATTTATGGCAGAATGACCCGAGATAAAAACATTGCCTTTTTCTCCTGGTAGGGCTGTTCCGGGAAGATGAGCCAAGCCCCTTGTTAAATCATTACTGTCAACCAAAACTTCCTTTTTATTAAGCTTAAGTTTGGGGATTGTCAGCTTAAACTCCACATAATTGGGCGGATTTTTTCTTTGGGCAGAAGATACAAAATAGGAAAAATTATCACTATTGGTAATGGTCACTCCTAAGACATTACTGCTTCTTGAGGTGGTAGGGCTAATCAGCTGGTTTTGATACTTAATGCCTGTTTCCCATATCTGGAAAGAGATAAAAGGCAAAATAATCTGCATCAGAAAAAATACTCCCAAGAAAAGAAAGCCTAAAGAAACAATCTTTAAGGAACTCACTTAAAACCGACCTCCAAGTTAATATTTTTCTCAAAAAAGGGTACTATCTGTAGAATTTGCGGCAGTGGCGGAGAAATAGTAATCTCAGCATCTAAAATATTGTCTAGCTCTTTTAAAATCTCTACTGCTTGCCTTACTTGCCTGCCACGGATTCCCTTTTTAATTTTCTCTGTATCTAATTTAGGAATTAGTTTTGCCTTAAAACGCGCCAGAAATATTAACCTACCATCATCCTCCAGTTTCGACACATCTGATTGAGTTTCGCTGTCTTGTAAACTAAATTCATATCCCTGGGGTACTTCCGTTGTGACCAACTGGGAAACGATCTGTTTTAAATCCTTGTCATCAAAGGCAGTTCCTTTAAAATTGACAGTCAGATTTAAAGAAAATTCAGTAGCTTGATCGTTGATATTTTTGGAAAAGCTTTTTTTGACAACTTGCTCCGATAAAGCCTCCTCCAAAACCTTTTTATCCGGTAATTTTCCCTGCAATTTTTGCTGGGCCTGTTTTCTCAAATTTGAAACCACCTGAGCCAACAATTTTTTCTGATCAGTATCAGATACAACCGTCACTTTTTTGGATGTCCCTCCGGAAAAATTACCTTCTGATTTTGCGCTTAGCTGATCTGAAGATAAGTTGGCAAAGTTTAAGTCTGTACCAGAGGGTAAATTACCTTCAGCCCCAATATTTTGAGCCACCACCTCGGCAGTAGCTTTGCCATAGGTGCCATCTTCCGCTGAACGGGAGGCAATACTGACAGTTGTATCAAGGATAAACTTTAATCCGGAGGGTGCTGTCAGGATAGTGCCTTTTGATAATTTTTTCTCCTGGTCAGTTTTATTTCTGATGGCTACCACTCCTTTGGCCGGATCTCCTATTTCCTTTGTACCTGAAGCTGAGCCCTTATCACTACCTGATATTTCTGTCTCGACAATTTGGCCGGGGATAATCTTTTTATCCTGATCGGCAGTTTTTTGTTTAGGATCAGCCGTAATTTCAGAGTGTTTTTCTAAAATCTTTGGTTCAACAAACACTTTAATTTGTGCTTTCGGCACAAAAAGATATGCTACCACTCCCCCTAAAATGATCAGCATGACGATTGTTAAAAAGAAAATTTTCCTACCGCCTCTTGGTATAAATTTGGTTGATAATAAACTTGCCCAGATCTTAATGGGATAACGGCGTTCATCTTTCTGCGGCATTATTGCTTTCTGTTCATGACCTATATCATCTACTTCCTCATCTTCCTTCAGCTCCTCAGCCACTGTGATCTCCTTTTCTCCTGCTGACACATCACCTACCACAAATCCAATATTGGGGGTTTCCTCTTTCTCATGGTCAACAGTTTGGTCCTCTGCCACTTCCTCCAAAGATCTGGTCATGGTGGCTGCTTTAGGTTTGGAGGTAAAAATTACATTATTGTTTATTTCAAAACCGCCGGCAAAACAAATGCTGTTAATTTCAATATCCTCATCCAAAATCTCAATTTTTGGAAAATGTAAAAATGATAACTTGGACATCCACTGATAGGCCAGTAGTTCCCCTTTAATCTTTTCCAGCTTGCCAAAATCTATCCCTGAAGCATAAATAAGTATCTTTGAAGGAAGAGTTTCAACCTGTGTAAAGGCCAGCAATGCTTTCTCAATATCTACGCCAATATTTGAGGTACGGGCCAACATTTTTGTTCCATCCAACTTACCTGCTCTCGTCACTGTAACTGCCAGATGATTGCTTTCAATCCCGACTAAAATTGCGGTTGTTGGTACATTTTCCTGCTTCTCTAAAAAATGGACTAAAGCATGAGAGGTAGCTACATAAGCCATTGGCTGAAGTTCCAATTCCTTAACAGCACTTCTTAACAGGTTCAAATATTCCTCTTTTAAATCATCATCCAAAAGCCAGGATTCTGGTACACCAAAAAGTATTTTTTCAACTACCAGTTGCCTGATTCCCAAAACTTTATCTAAAAGAGCATCTGTGGCGCTTACTAAATCTTCGGACTTATACTCGGCAGAGGCTGATTCTAAAACCTGCAGTTTCGTTCCCTCAAGATCCCATAGGGCAGCAGTTAGATGATCAGTCCCTATCTTTAAGGCAAAATAATATTGAGGCAACTCTTTTTTTTTGCCGAAAGGCAAATGGTTAGTTAATTTAGACAGAAGATCCATAAAAGATGTTGGTCCCATAAAATATCTTAGCACAATAGAAGAACTTAAGTAAGCTGTGCTCTGATACGTCTTACTCCAAAAGACACTGCTTCCTCTTTGGTAATTTTGATCTTACCAATCATTCCAGTATGTTCTATATGGGGCCCGCCACAAAATTCTAATGAATAGTACCCACCTCTGTCTCTTTGATCCAAGGCTTTAGGATCCAGTTGATAATCGGGACCTACTCCATAAATTGAAACTTTATCTGCATATTTTTCATTAAATAAACCAATTGCATTCATTGCTTTGGCTTCCTCAAGTGGAATAATCATATGGTCCACCCTTAGGTCCTGCTTTATTCTTTCATTCACCAAATCTTCCACCGCTTTTATTTCTTCACCAGTCATTTTTCTATCAAAAGAAAAATCAAACCTTAACCTGTCTGCCGTAATGTTGGAACCTTTCTGGAAAACTTGCGGCCCTAAAACATCCCTTAAGGCCTGATGCAAAAGATGGGTTGCTGTGTGATATTTGGTTACAACTTCAGAATGATCTACCAACCCTCCTTTAAACATTCCGGCAGATGCAGTTCTGGATAATTCCCTGTGTTTCTCCATTGCCTCCTTCATAGTTTCTTCGTCAAACTCTAAACCCCATTCTTTCATGATCTCCTGTGAAATCTCAGGAGGCAAACCATATGTTTCATAAATTTTGAATACTTCATCTCCACTTATTCTAAGTTTATTACCTTCTATTATGTTTCCCTGTAGATTATCAGGATCTATTCCACCAAAAACTTTGGTATAAATTCTTTTCAGAGCTTTTCTTCCTTCATCTATAGTTTTTCTAAACTTATCCACTTCTTGAGTAATGATTTCATTAATTTGTGGGACATTTTTATCTATATGAGGGTATTGTTTTATATAAGGGGTTACTAAATCTGCAAAGATATTTGATAACCATTCATCTCCTATCATTCCAAGTTTTCGTGATTGAACCATTGATCTACGAATCAAACGACGCAAAACATAACCTTGTTCCTTATTAGAAGGTTTTACTCCATCTCCTACCATGAAAATAGCTGCTCTTAAATGTTCAACAATAATTCTATACGGTCGCGGGTTAGTTTTATAATCAGGCGCGCTACTTTTTCTAATTGCCTCCAAAGATTTAATTGCATCAGCAAAAAAATCTGTTTGAAAGATATCTGGGTTGTTATTAGAGACAGCAGTTAATCTCTCAAGACCCCCTCCAAAATCTACATTGTTTTCAGTCAATTCTCTTAGCAATCCATCTGTCCGTTTTAGATATTGGATAAAAACAGAGTTGCCGATTTCTAAAAACCTGCCGCATTCACAATTGGGGTGGCACTCTTTACCATATTTTTCATCATGGGGGGTGCCAAAATCATAAAAAACCTCGCAGTCAGGTCCGCCAATTTCTCCTTCCGGCATTTTATCCGGTGGTCCTGATCTGGACCACCAGTTTTTATCTACTCCATAAAAGAAAATATGGTCATCATCAACTCCTAAACTTTTCCAAATTTCATATGATTCCATATCCTTTGGAACATCTCCGTCACCTTCAAAAACAGATACATATAATTTTTCTTTTGGCAGTCTCAATTCTTTTGTTAAAAACTCAAAAAACCAGGGGATCTGTTCTTTTTTAGAATAATCTCCAAGTGACCAATTACCTAGCATCTCAAAAAAGGTGGTGTGTCTATTATCCCCAACTTCCTCAATATCTTCTGCCCGAAAACAGGGTTGAGAATTAACCAACCTTTTTCCTTCCGGATGCTCTTGGCCTAAAAGGTATGGAACCAAAGGTTGCATACCTGAGGAGGTAAAAAGAGTTGTGGGATCATTTTCAGGGACTAACTTTGCCGGAGCAATTTCCTTATGCCCCCTACCAACAAAAAACTTAATATATTTTTCTCTAATTTGTTTAGAATCCATGAAGCTATTGTAACAGGAAAGGAGAAAGCTGTCAGCCTATTTTTTGATACATTTTCCACCTGCATCTGGATAATCTCCATCTAACTTACATCTATAACCTTCTGGACATTGATTTTCTGGCAAATTAGCCCCAATCCCTCCACAAAACCTACCTTCAGGATTTGTTGTATCTAAAAATTTAAAAGTAGAAAGCATTTGGTCAGTAGTTAATTCATAATAACCTTCTAATTGATTACCCTCATCATCCATACATTTTGTATTAATTATTTCTATTAAATAACCAGAATTATTTTTAGGTATTAACAATGACTCACTATTACATTTAGAATCTCCACTTTTGTATAAATATGCTTCTACTAAACTTTCTATTTTTTGTGGAGCAAATTCACTGACTTCCTTTGTTTTATCATGAACCCACTTTTTATTAGTAGAATCATAAATAAAAATAAATCCTCCAGAATTATCTATCAATTTATATTTATTTAACTGATAAACATTGACTGTGACTATATTTGCCTTATTAATATGGAAGCTCTCTGCTGTTAAAGGGGTTACATCACCTTTAGGAGTATTAAATGTATTTTGGACAAATACATTTGGATATTTAAACTCAAATCCATATTCTTTATTTGTATATGTTTTCCAATTTGATGTTTCATCAGAAACTTGGGGACAGGCTGCAAATTCACAGTTTGGTCCCATTCTTCCAACAACTGATCCATCAGGACAAATTTTAGCATCAGCTGTACAGGCAATTTGCTTTGGCTGATTTAAATTTATTTTTCCAGAATATACTAAATATCCTCCAATTGCTGCGGCTATTATTAGAACTATTAATATAGGAGCAAATCCTTTGTAGTTCACAAGTTTTGGTATACTACTTTTCTAGTAATCTAATATCTAAATTCCATTTATATCTTTCAAAAGTAATCCTTGCTTTAGAAAAGAAATCTTCTTGTCCTAAAATACATGGGAAGGCTTTACTCAACTGATTACTAAATTGGACTGGAATATTTAAGTGGTGTCCTCCTAATTCAATAGTTATCTCAGAAGGATAACATAAAAAGGGTGTACCATTTATCCCAAATGACGTATGTGGCTTAACTCCACTAAGATCAATATCCAGCAGTTTTGCAATCTCCATAGTTAGATATGAATAATCAGCTCCTGAATCAATTAAACTAAGAATCGGAAGAGTAGATTTATCTTTATGAATAAATTTTATTGGTACTAGAGGTCTTTTTGTATCTTTAGGAACTCCAGGAAGAGTAGTATATGGAAAATTCATTAAACGCTGGTAACAAAACCTCGGTAATTTTTAGAGGCAGGTATCAAGATAACATCATCTCGTTTTTGTTGCAAAACTTTCTGGGTAACCTCTTTTAACGTTTTTCCGGAAGCCACTACCTTTTTATAATCAGAGGTGATGGCTACCCATCCAGATGAGAAATTTTTCAAGATTTTAGATAAATTTATTGTCTGCATGGTAATTATTATATCATAAAGTCTTTTTGTAGAAGCGGCGGGATTGGGGGCTTTGGAGTTTGGAGGTAACTATTTTTGATGCAGCTGCAATAGGTTTTTTACTATCTTTGGTAATTACTTCTCCATCTTGGATTACCTTATTAAATCTATCTAAAGCTTTCTTTAAGTCTCTCAAAATTAGAAAAACTTGAAATCCGGTGACAGTTAAAAAAACCGTCAACAGAACTATTAAAAAAAGCAGCGCTATCTGTAAAAAATCAATATTCATTTGGAATTTAATATAACATAGTTATTTTCTCAAATACACAGTTCTTTCTATTTTTGTTGACTTACCATTTTTGGTAGTTGCAATGACTGTAATGGTATTAACCTCATTTTTCAGATTAATTTTTTGGGAAAATTTGCCTGAAAAATCCACTCCTATCTCCTGATTGTTAATGCTAACTTTTGATTCAGGATCAGTTCTGCCTAAGACTTCAATAGACTCAATTGTGGCATTTAACTCATCTGGTGGTTGACTTACTTCTAAAAATGGTTCTCCCACCAAAAATCTATATTCAAACCAAAGGTAGCCAAAAAAAATAGCAATTAGTATTAGTACCATCGAGGTAATTATTTTGGCAGGAGTTAATCTAAATCTTTTTCTATCCAAAGGGTTGGTAAAAGTTTCCAAAATTCTGGGAGGATTTTTCCCTTCGGAAAATTCCCTTCTGTAGATTGCCAAAAGCCTTTGGGTATCCAACCCCAAAAACTTGCCATAACTTTTAATAAATCCCCCGACAAAAGTGGGCGGCGGCAGTTTGGCATAATCGTCTTTCTCCAAGGCTTGCAGCAGTTCAATTCTTATCTTTGTTATCTTTTCTATTTCCTCAAGAGGATAAAATTTTTTCTCCCTCTCCTCTTTTAAGATCTGTCCAACAGTTCGCATAGAGACAATTATACTAATTTGTAGTCACCTTGTCTTAACAGCTTAAAAGACCCATCTTTTGCTAACTCTATCAGTGTGGATGGTTTTTGTTTGATTATTCCACCATCAATATAAAATGTCACATTATCTCTAAAATATCTTTTTGCCTCATCAATTGTCTCTGATGGCTTTTCACCTTCAAAATTTGCAGATGGAGCAACTAAAGAACCTACTTGTTTTAACAAATCCAAAAGTTTTTCATCTTTAGGCATCCTAAATGCTAAAGAATTTTTCCCTCTGTGTAGATACTTAAATTTCTCATCATTGATGGGCAAAACTACAGACAAAGGATTAGGCCAGTGGTTTTGGAGAAAATCCATTTGTTGTTGTGTTAACTTAATTCCAAACTTTCCCAAATCTTTAATAGATCCAACTAAAATAATCATGGGTTTATCTAAAATTCTTTTTCTTAACTTGTAAATTTTTTCCACTACCTCAAGATTCAATGCAGATCCCACAATTCCATAGATAGTATCTGTGGGCATTACTACTACTCCACCATTTTTTAATATACTCACTGCATCCATGGAAAAATTAACCTCTTGATTGTTTTCTGGCCAGAGGAAAATGAATTAAAAATAAAACAGCTCCAACCAACGTAAAAGTAATTGCATTTTTCATATCATCTATTTTATGCTGTTTTCTATCTAACTCATCTTGTTTTATACAAGCCCGCTTTTGTTTTTCCAGCTCTTCAGCCGAAGGTGTAGCAGGTATTCCTCTTAAATCCACAGTAGCAGCCGGGACAGGACCACCGTATTTATAAGGTACACCTTCACAATCACCTGGCATACTGTATCTGGTAGGATATTTATCATACTGGGTGGAGTTAATAATAAAATTAACAATATTAAAAATACCAATCACAATTAAAATCAAAGACCCTGCAGAAATTACATAAAAATATACGGTGGCAATTAACTTCCCTGACATATTCTAAATTATAGCATAGACAAATACTGCACGATCGTGATATGTCTATCTAAAATTTTGCTCTAATGATTCGTAACATGTAAAAAAATCATTATTTTCCTGAGCGAGATTATTTTGTCTCAATTATCTTACGCAATTAAGGAAAGTGCATACGGATTCTGCTTATATTTAAGATATAACTCTATGGATTCTCCATGGTCAAAAGCAAATTCATTAAATGGGGGAAGATCATCTATTGAAATCCATTCTATTTCAGTTGATTCTTTATCCGGTTTGTTTACTTGTTCAAGCGGTTTAATAATAAATTCAATTGCGATGTTTTGTCTATCTTCATGAGGTCTATCTGGTTTAGTATTAATTCTGAACAGAGATACTATTTCTCCGGTCCATCCAGTCTCTTCTTTTAATTCTCTTAATACCCCCTTACCTGCAGTTTCATCTCTACCAAGAAAGCCACTGGGCAAAGACCATTTTTCACCTTCTAAAAGTTCTGGGGCTCTTTTTTCAAGAAGTAATTTACCGTCTTTTTCCACTATTGCATGAACAACAACATGTCTAAGGCTTGTTTTACTGCCATTTTCAAAGATGCAATTTATCATTCTAAAAGTTGTTAACTTTCAGCTACCTCAGTTGATTGGGCAAAGTATTCTTCAGCATTTCTGACTAGAACATCTCTGGGTTTTGATCCTTCACCTACTCCTACAATTCCAGCTTCTTCCAATTCATCTAAAATCCTGGCAGCCCTGGCATAACCCACTTTCAGCCTTCTTTGTAAAAGTGATGCAGATGCCCGATCATATTGACAAACAGTCCTGACTGCCTCCTCAAACAATTCGTCTTTCTCAGAACCGTTTCCTCCTCTGCCTCTCCATCTGCCCAAAGGCATTTCTGTCACCTCGGTTGTATACTGCGGAGCAATACCCGTTTCTTTTAAGTATTTAATCAGATTACTAATCTCCGAATCCTGCACTAAAACCCCCTGAATCCTGACCGGCTTGGAAGCATCCGGAGGCAAAAACAACATGTCTCCCCGTCCTAACAATTTCTCAGCCCCCGGCCCATCCAAAATCACCCGGGAGTCAACCATCGAAGAAACATTAAAAGCAATTCTACAAGGAATATTAGCCTTAATAAGGCCGGTAATTACATCAACAGAGGGTCTTTGTGTGGCCACCACCAAATGAATTCCGGTAGCCCTGGCCAGCTGAGCAATTCTGGTAATGGCATCCTCAATTTCAACCGGGGCAAACATCATCAAATCTGCCAGTTCATCAATGATAATCACAATATACGGCAGGGCCTGAAATCCGGACATCTCATTATAGCCTGAGATATTCCTTACTCCCACAGACTGAAATAATTTATATCTTCTGTCCATTTCTGCCATGGCCCACTTTAGCGCTGATAAAATCTTTTCCGGCTCAGTGATAACCGGGGTTAATAGGTGAGGAATACCATTATAATTAGTCAACTCCACTCTTTTCGGATCTATTAAAATTAACTTCAACTCATCAGGCGAGTTCCTAAATACTAAAGAACCAATAAAGGCATTTATCAACACCGATTTTCCGGAACCGGTGGTCCCGGCAATTAATATATGGGGCATTTTGTCCAGATCCACCACCATTGGCTTAGATGAGGTGTCTCTGCCTAAAGCCACGGCCAACTTTGATTTATGCTTGACTATCTCATCTGATGCCAATACTTGTTTTAATCCCACAATCTCCAAAGACCGATTCGGCACTTCAATCCCCACTAAAGACTTCCCGGGGATGGGCGCCTCGATCCTGACTGTACCTGTCGGTGTGGCCAAAGCCAAAGCTAAATCGTGTTGCAGGTTGGCAATTTTGGAAATTTTGGTGCCTGCCGCAATTTCCAAAGCATACTGAGTGACGGCCGGACCACCATTAACCTCAGCCACCCTGGCCTGAATACCAAACGAGTCTAAAGTTTTTTCTATCACTGATGCATTTCTTTTGACATCTCCTCTTTCTGCTTGAGCTCCCACTTTATCGGACAAAAGCGACAGAGGAGGATATTTCCAGACTCTTGCTTGCCCTGCCACATTTTGTACCAAAGTTTCCGCAATAACCGGTTCTTTTTGCAAAGTCAGTGATTTGGTAACTGATCGCTCTTCCACGCCTGAAACCTTGATGGGGATATTTTTGGCCTCAAAAGTTTTGGGTCGTAAAAAGATCGATTTCCAAACTTTATTTTTCACCAACCCAAATATCCAGATAAATATTTTAAATATCTGACCCAGTGAGGTATTGAAAAAAACCACCACTCCCACCAAAAAAGTAAGCAGCAAAACAGACACTGTGCCCAAAGGTGTGATAAAAGCAGACAACTGCTCCCATAAAGTTGCGCCTATCATGCCTGCTTTTTCAAAAGAAATGGGTGCCGTCAAACTAACCAAGGTCAGAATCATCAGCAAAGCGCCCAACAAAACATTGGCTTGGGCAAAACGCCATCTGGCCTTTGTTAGACTCAGCCCGATCAGTATAAAAATTATCGGCGCAAAGATGTTGGTCCAACCCATCAAAGAATACAAAAAGTCACGCCAAAAATTTAAAATCTCAGATTTAGTCACCAGCGAAACAGTAGACAGGATAGCCAGACCAAAAGCTATCAAAGTGGCCACCGCCGTAATAGTACGATGTCTTAGTCTAAGTTTGGGTAATTTATAAATAGATCTCCTTCGGGCCATAATTTTATACCATTATACCATACTATGGGACATCAAACTTCCACTACCACGGGTAGTATCAATGGTCTCCTTTCAGTAATCTGATAAAAAAACTTCTCCAAACTTTCTTCAATAATTCTCTTGATAAATCTCCAGTCAGACATCTTGTGGGAATGTTTCTGCAAAGCCTCAGCCACAATTTTTTTAGCCTCATCTAGTAACTCTGTCGCCATATCCTCAAACACAAAACCTCTGGAATAAACATCAGGCTCGCTGATTACCTGACCTGTTTGCCGATTGATGGAAACTATCACCACCACAATTCCTTCCTCGCTTAATCTTTGTCTGTCTCTTAAAACAATACTGCCCACATCACCAATACCCAAGCCATCCACAAACACATTTTGTACTTCTACCCTTCCAGAGAGTTTTACACTTTCAGATTTTACCTCTAAAATATCTCCATCTTCACAATCTATTATGCTTTTTTTGTCATACCCCATATCTTGGGCCATATTGGAAAAACTCCTCATGTGTTTATAAGTTCCACCGATAGGCAGCATAAATTTTGGCTTAATTAAATTAACCATCAATCTCAACTCCTCTAAAGCTGCGTGTCCAGAAACATGCAAGTCAGAAGTTATAGCAGAATAATAAACATTAACTCCCAGTCTGGTTAAGGAATCAATCAAAGCATTTTGGGCCGATTCAGTAGAGGGGATAGGATCTGCTGAAAAAATGACACTATCCCCTTCTTTTAATTTGACCAGTTTATGCTCCTCATTTGCTGCTCTGACCAAAGAGGAATCAGACTGGCCTTGAGCTCCGGCAATTAGAATCAGTAATTTATTTGCAGCAAAAGATGCGATGGCGTCTGAAGCAACCATCAGATGGGACGGCACATCCAGATAACCCAAATCTCTGGCCACTTGGAAGTTTCTCTCAAAGGAGCGGCCCACCACTGCTATTTTTCTGCCTAATTTTTGAGCTACATTGATAGCCTGCTGCATCCTAGAAACATTTGATGAAGTCATGGTGATTAATACTTTGCCGGGAGTTTCCAAACTGGCATGTTCAAAAGTATCCGCAATAGATTTTTCTGACTTGTTGAAACCGGGTTTGTCTACCCTTAAACAATCTATCAAAAGCAGTAAAACACCTGCTTGCCCAAGTTGGGCAACTGTCCCCACATCTGTCACCTGGCCGGATACAGGCGTCCAGTCAATTTTGAAATCAGCTTGATGGATGATAGTGCCAATTGGAGTTTTTATGACTATTCCCATAGAATCAGGCACCGAATGAGACACTTGATAAAAAGATATGCCGAATGCTCCAAGCTGCAGTTTTTGATCTAAGGTAACCTCAACTATTTTATTTTTTGGTAAGTTGTGTTCGGAGAACTTTTCTTTGATAAATCCGGCTGTCAGTTTTCGGGTATAAATGGGAACCTGCAGCTGCGGCCAAATATAGGGCAGGCCGCCAATATGATCTTCGTGTCCATGGGTAATGAGAATACCTCTGATCTGCTGCTTTTTATCCCTGAGGTAGTTTATATCCGGTATGACCAGATCTACTCCCGGAGCAGCCTCGTCAGGAAATCCCACTCCGCAATCAACAATTAAGATATCATTGCCCATCTCGTAAACATACATATTTTTGGTCACATCACCAACTCCACCAAGGGGGATTATTTTCAATGTTTGCTCATGTTTAGATCCAAATTGTTTCATCCTACATATCCTCCCACATTTTCTGTTGTGATCCTAAATGGTCCTGCACCCTTTTCCACAATCTGTCTGGCCACTTTTCTACACAGGGATTGTAAACTTCTCTGAAGCGATCTTATACCCGCATCAAAACCTAAGGGTCTGATAATTTGCGGCCAGACATTCTCATCTATCACCAGCATATTGTTATCCACCCCGGCCTCATCCAAGGCTTTTAGTAAAAGATAGTTTCTGCCGATCACCATCTTTTCTTCATCTGAGTAGGCAGGCATTTGTATTGGTTCTATCCGATCCATCACGGCTGTGGCTATATTGGCAGTATTATTGGCCGTGGCTATAAATAAAACCTGAGATAAATTATAGGGAAAATCTAGATAATGATCCACAAAGGATTGGTTTTGAGCCGGGTCCAAAAGCTCTACCAAAACTCCCATAATATCGATCCTGGCTTCTTGAGCCACTCTGTCTATTTCATCAAGCAGAATAACCGGGTTGGAAACTTTGGTATTTTTGACAGCTTTGATAATTAAACCAGGCTCAGCATCCACCCTGACTCGTGATTGTCCTCGTAAGGCCTCTGGATCGCCCAATCCTCCAAAAGGAATTCTGACAATCGGTCTGCCCAAGGATTCTGCAATGGAGTAGGCAATGGAGGTTTTACCAGTTCCCACCAGACCGATAAATGCCAAAATCGGGGCATGAAATAATCCGTGAACATTTTTTGTTTTATGTAGAATTAACACTGATAAATATTCTAAAATCCTATCTTTGACCACCCCTAAACCGTAATGATTTTTATCTAAAATCTGTTTGGCCCGGTTTAAATCTAAGATATCCTCACTGAATTTATTAAAAGGAAGAGATATCGCAAATTCTATATAAGCAACTATTCTTGCTAAATCTACACCTGAGGGGGTATATGCCAAAAGAGTCAGCAGTCTCTCTCTAATCTCGTCTGGCAACTCACTCTTGTTAATTTTTTCTTTTATTGCCTCAATACCACTTAGTGGGGCAGCATCCATAACTTTATTTTACCCTAATCTGATTATCTATTGAAGCCACCGCGACCACCACGGCCCCTATCAAACCTGTCTCTTCCACCAAGGGATCCACCTCTCCCGCCATATCCACTTGAGCTTCTTCCGCCGCTATAACCTCTGCCTCCACTACCATACCTTGGTCTTCCCGCTTCGCCCGCGCCCGCTCCGCCGCGAGGCGAGAAGCGAGGCGAGGCTCCAAATGCAGGACGAGGCCTATCACTAAAGGGTCTTCTTCCTGCTTCGCCTCCGAAGCGAGGCGAGCCCGCTCCGCCTTCTCCTCTATTCCTGAACCCGCCAGCTCTTTGAGGCCTATCCGCTCCGCCTCTTGCAAAACGAGGCGAGCCTTCACTTGCTGGTTTAATATCAGATCCAAAAAGCATTGATAATCCAATCTTCCCCTCAGGAGAAACCTCAGTCACTCTCACCTTAACTTCCTGTCCTTCCGACACCACATCTTCCACTCTGTCAACATGATCAGGAGCCATCTGGGAGATATGGACCAAACCTTCTTTGCCCGGAGCAATCTCCACAAAAGCCCCAAAAGGCATCAGCTTAACCACTTTCCCCATAAATTCTTCTCCAACTTCAACAGTTCTAAACATACCCTCAATTGAGGCAATGGCTTTATCAACTCCTTCAGAAGATACCCCTGAAACCATCACTGTACCATCATCCTCGATATCAATTTGAGCTCCTGTTTTGGAAATAATTGAGTTAATGGTTTTCCCGCCTGTTCCAATCAAAAGTCCAATCTCTTCCGGTTTAATATGCAAAATCTCCACCCTGGGGGCATGAGGAGACAGGGGACCGACAGTAGGTATTACTTTACTCATTTGTGCTAAGATATCAATTCTTCCCTTTTTACCCATTTCCAAAGCTTGTTCTATAATCTCAAAAGTTAACCCTTCAAGCTTTGTATCCATCTGAATTGCAGTAATTCCATTTTTTGTTCCGGAAATCTTAAAATCCATTTCTCCGTAAAAATCTTCAACTGCCCTCATGTCTGTGACTACCTGAAATTTCTTATCATTAGAAAAAAGTCCTAAAGCAATACCGGCAACAGGTTCTAAAAGAGGCACGCCAGCATTAAGTAAAGCCAAAGTTGTTGCGCAAACTGAAGCTTTTGAAGTTGAAGCGTTGGCTGCTAACACCTCTGATACAACCCTTATCGCATAGGGAAATTGATCTTCAGATGGGATAACCGGAATAAGTGCTTTCTCAACCAAAGCCCCATGCCCTACATCACGCCTGTTCGGAGCACCAATTCTTTTAACCTCACCAACCGAGAAAGGATTAATACTCATATTGTAATGATGCATAAATCTCTTTTGCCTTTCCCCTTCCATTCCATCTAAAGTTTGTTTCAAAGAGGGAGCTCCTAAAGTTACAACAGATAAAACTTGTGTATCTCCTCTTTGGAATAAAGCACTTCCATGAGTTCTTGGTAAAACTCCAACTTCCATATTTAAAGGCCTGATCTCATCCATAGCTCTTCCATCAACTCTTTTGCTTTTTTCTAAAACTTCTCTCTTAACAATCTCTTTTGCAACTTTATCAAAAATTCCTGAAATTACTTGTGGAGTTAATGTTTCAGAATATTTGACAGCTAACTCTTTTTTAATTAAATCCCCTGTTGCCTCATGCCAAGGATGAACTGTATCAAAAAGTGCTGCTTCAATTCTTTCTTTGGTAATCTTAGTAACTTCTTTAAGTAAAGCTTGTTCTATTTCTTCTTCCAAATGTGAAAAGGTTTGTTTCTCTTTTCCAGCCTCTTTTGCAAACTCTTCAATTAGCTGAATTATGGGCAGTGATTGTTTTTGAGCTTCTTTAATCCCGTTAATAACTACTTTTTCCTCAATTTGTTTCGCGCCTGTTTCTATCATTACAACTTTATCTTTACCCACTGCAACCATTAGATCCATATTAAGGTGCTCTATCTGATCCATGGTTGGATTTATAATTAGTGATCCTTCCCTCTCTCCAACTCTTACTCCAGCCAAAGGTCCATTCCAAGGAACAGATGAGATAGATAAAGCAGCTGATGCACCTATAAGACCAACAATGTCTGGATCGTTCATCTGATCAATTGATAGAACAGTTAACATTACTTGAACTTCATGACCTTTAAAGTCTTTAGGAAAAAGTGGTCTTATTGATCGATCAATTAGTCTGCCGGTTAAAACAGCCTCATCGGTTGGCCTGGTTTCTCTTTTGATAAATCTGGAAGAGGAAATTCTCCCTCCGGCATAATGCTTTTCCACATACTCAACAGATAAGGGGAAATAGCCAATATCCTCAGTTAGTGGTTGAGTAGCAACAGTTGCCAAAATAACTGTCTCTCCCCAGGAAACCACCACTGAAGCATCAGCCTGCAGGGCTAATTTACCTGTTTCTAATTTAAGTTTTCGACCATTTAAGTCAATTTCTTTTGTGATTACTTTATTCATAATTAAGATTGCGGATGGTAGAGGATAGTTATTTTGCTAATCCTAACTTTTCAATTACCATTGTATATCTTTCAGTGTCCTTTTTAAATAGATATTGCAAAAGCCTTCTCCTTTTATTCACCATTGATAACAACCCTCTTCTGGAATGAATATCGTGGGGATGTTCCTTAAGATGAGCGGTTAAGTGTTTAATCTGTTCTGTTAAAAGAGCAACTTGTACTTCCGGAGATCCTGTATCCCCGCTCTTTTGAGCAAACTCTTTAATTATCTTCTGCTTTATTTTCGGATCAAGTGGCATCTAAAAATTCCTTTCATAGGAAGCAACTTTGATGCCAAAGTCGTCCTAATTCAGTTGTTTGGGGTATTCTAACAGAAACTTTTAAAATATGCAACAGCTATCCTAAAGATGTGCCTTTAAAGATTTTGGGGGTTAACCAGTCCGGTTCCGGGGTTTCACCCACTACCCCTTCTCCTGCCGGTTTTTCCTCAGGAGAAGGTATATTAGCAGCAGGAGGAGCGGCTAATTCATTAATGATTGGGGGGGCTGGTTGAGGTGGCTGGGAAATAGCCTCCTGTTTAGGAATCAGGAAACTGAGATCCTGTTGAGGAGTAGTTTGTACCTTTAAAGCTTCTGGCTTTTTACCACCGACCCGCAGCAAATTGGCAATTACCATAAAGGTATCAGCAGTTGCTTTATTGTTACTTAAGATATTGGTGGCATCAAAAATTCCGGCCAGTAAATTGCTGGCGCAATCTTGATCTAAAGACAGACCTAAATCTGATAGCAAATTAACCATTATTTCTGAAACTGATGAACTATTGGTATCTAAAACATTAGTTTGACCAAACCCTAAATTGCCAGAGGAGATGTCTATGTTGACTATATGAGTGCCGGAAAATGCCTGTTGGTTTAGCTGATACAGATTACCCAGCGTATTCAAATTGTCAGCTCCAATTGTAAAGATCAGATCAAAACCAGCACCTGAGTATCTGGGGACAATCTTGACAGGTTGAAAAATTTGACCAGGCAGAACATGGAAAACTAAATTTAAATTATTATTTTGGGCATACCAGTCTAAGTTTTTTAAAGCAGGTACAGTATTATCTGAGGCGGCTACTCCTTCCAGAGTTAAAGTTAAATTTCCTCCCTCAGTAGAAGGAATGTTTTTTTGGATGTGATCTACTCCAAAAAGATGAGATTGTCCCACAGTGATAGTATCATCAGAAACAATAGTTACTTCTTTACCTTGGCCTTGAAGAATTAAAAATAAGGCCAATCCTGAAGCCAGCTTATCAATATCAGCACCCACTGGCAGGGCAATCAAGATATTTTTGGCAGTAGGCAGAAGGTTTTTTAGTTCAACAATTTGTGAATCGTATTTCATGTGCCTGGATTCTATCACTCTATAGGATTGAAGTCAAATTACCCTAAATGATTCCACTATATCTCCTATTTGGAAATCAACTGGGGGGTCAAATAACATGCCGCAATCATTGCCTTTTTCCGCCTTTTGTACCTCCTCTTTAACTTTTCTTAAGGATTTTACTTTAGTTTCACCTATAGCCTGTCCATCACGCACCACTCTGATCCTTTGCCCTTTGGCAATCACTCCCTCCTCCATCCTGCAGCCTGCTACTCTCTCGTTTTTCCCATAGGGAAACTCGGCAATAATTTCCGCTTTTCCCAAAACCTCCTCCAGCTGTCCAACCTCAAGCAAAGTCTTGACCACTTCCTCTACATCCTCCAGCAGCTCGTATATAATATTGTAAGTTCTTATTAAGACATGTTCATTTTCAGCCATTTTTTGGGCAGTGGTAGCCGCTTTGACATTAAATCCAATAATGATTGCTCCCACAGATGAGGCTAACTTAACATTTTCCTCGCCAATATCACCTGTACCAGTAAATATAAAATCCACCACTTTAGATTCTTCATTGAATTTCTCAAGCGAAGCTTGAATTGCCTCTAAAGATCCTTGCTTATCAGCTTTAATAATTACTTTTAAAGTTTTAGTTTCACCAGCTCTTAATTTATCTATTAGACTGGCAGCCGCTTCTTTGATGGACTGCTCACCAATTTCCTGACCCAAGGTTGCTCCTACTGCTGGCACAGTTTCCAAGCCCAATATCTCAACAGGAGTTGAGGGACCAGCTTCATCCGCACTCTTTCCATCGAAGTCAAACATCCCTCTCACCTTCCCTTTTACTCCACCAAGTAAGATCTGGTCTCCTTTTCTTAATGTGCCATTTCTAACAAGCAGTGTGGCCACTGCTCCTTTAAACTTATCCAAGTTGGCTTCAATCACTACCCCGACTGGAGCTGCTGTTGGGTCACCTTTCAGCTCATGCAGTTCTGCCA
>MFDM01000017.1:34801-40892 GCA_001776905.1 Candidatus Daviesbacteria bacterium RIFCSPLOWO2_01_FULL_39_12
TTTAATTTTCTCCAAAGAAACCTTAATATTTATGCCGAGTAGGTCAATTTTGTTCACAGCCACAACCATAGAAACCTTAGCATCCTGAATATGCTTAATGGCCTCCACAGTTTGAGGCATAATCCCATCATCAACAGCTACCACCAACACAGCAATGTCTGCCACTTTGGCACCCCTCCCTCTCATCTTCTCAAAAGCAGCATGCCCGGGAGTATCAATGAAAGTGATTAATTTTCCATCGTGTTGAACCTGATAAGCGCCAATATGCTGGGTAATACCGCCATGTTCTTTAGAGGCTACAGATGACTTTCTTATAAAATCTAAAAGTGTGGTTTTCCCATGGTCTACATGGCCTAATATTGTGACAATTGGTGGTCGTGTTTGTTCCATAATAACTTTCAAGGCGAAAAGTGTTCATATTACTTTGGCTTTTCACCAGAGTTTACAGCTTTATCAGCTTTCTTGGGAAGGGTTTTTGTATCATCAGCTGGTGTAGCTTGCGAAGGAGCTGTACCAGCTTCCTCTTTCTTCTCACCAGTTCCTTCACCAGCTGCCTCTGCAGCTTCTTTTGCTTCTTCAGCCTCGGGTTCTTCTGCTCCTTTAATATCAATTTTCCAACCAGTCAGTTTCACAGCCAGCCTGACATTTTGACCTTTCTTCCCAATTGCCAAAGACAACTGAGAAGCGGGTACAGTCACTGTGGCCACCTTGTCGACCTCATTCAATGCCACCTGGATATCTTTGGCAGGTGAAAGGGAAGCGGCAATAAATCTGGCCGGATCTTCCGAATAAGAAATGATGTCAATTTTCTCCTCACCCAGCTCGCTCATCACCGCCTGCACTCTGACTCCTTTTTGACCAACCAAAGCACCGACCGGATCAACACCTTCCTGAGTTGAAATCGCAGCAATTTTTGTTCTGGAACCAGCCTCCCGGGCAATAACTTTGACCTCAACGGCTTTGGATTGGATTTCAGGCACCTCTAAGGTAAAAAGGGCTTTGACCAACTCAGGATCTGATCTGGATACCACCACCTCAGAACCTCTGCTGCCTTCTCTGATCTCTTTCACTAAGAATTTCATTCGCTGGTTTTGATGATACAACTCAGTGGAAACTTGTTCCAGGGGAGGCAGCACACCTTCTGCTCTACCTAAATCCACAAAGTATGTATTTCCATCCTGTCTTTGGATGGCTCCGGAAATGACAGCGCCTACTTTATTTTCATATTCAGACAAGATGGCATTTCTTTCTGCTTCATTAAGCCTTTGCATGATTACTTGTTTAGCAATGGAGGCGGCAATTCTGGCAAAGCCAGGAGGAGTGACATTATCTTTTCCATGAAAAATAGAAATTTCACCAGATGCAGGGTTAACCTCAGATGTAAACTGCTCGAAATCCTCAGGCACAACTTCTCCTCTGAGCATTAAATCCTTTTTATAGGCAGCCAAGGCAGCCTGTCTAATGGCATCTAAAACCACAGTGGGATCCACCCCCTTCTCAGAGGCAATTTGATTTAAAGCAGCCGCAAATTCTGTACGTGCCTGAGCCATAATAGTAAAAAGGGTGGGAACTAGTCCCACCCAAAGGTTAAATTTGAGTATTAACAGCAAATATTTTAACTTTTTATCCGGTTGAAGTCAAGCAAACTATAAAATCATTCTAACTGTGAAAGAAATTGTCTTAAATAGAATGTTCTTTTTTCTGCAGCATGAAACTTAAACCTGCTCCGATTACTGACCCAGTCAGCGCTATAAAGAATTGAATTTGCTTATAGCGTGTCAAATCAATTTGCGGCGATGTACCAAATAAAGATATTGTAGTGCTGTCTGAGTAATAGCTGGCCAGACCTGGACCGGAAACTAACATTATAAAACTTCCAAATAGCAAGCTGACTGATAAAAAGTAGGAATAACTAAAAAGTAAAGCTCCTACCAAAAGCATCACTGCTCCGGCAATCAGAGAAATAATCAAGGTGTTCTGGCCCCAAATTTTCCTTTGATTTTCAACATCTTTGTTTTTCTCCTGATAATTTTTCAAATCATCTTGATATTTTTTTTGCTGCTCCTGATAATCAGGAGAATTATAATCTGTGGATAATCCGGTGGGATATTGTGGATAATCAAACCGTTTGGGTGCTGGATAAAAGGCCGCAATTGCTAAAATGACAGTCAGTACAAAAAGAGCAATCATCGCCAATGTATAACCCACCTTCAAAGACTTCATAATTTCATGATGATATAAACCCCACTATTTGTCAACTTGGATTACCACAGTTTGGGCCAGTTTGTCATGCCAGGTTTGTTTTTTATCATCCCAAATCATCCACAAATACCCTACAAGCAAAGCAACTGCAGATAAAATAGCGGCAAAATATCTTAAAATTGCATCTTTATAAGTAACTTTTGATCCACTTTCTTTAGTGATTTTAATTTTTAAAACCATCATTCCCACGGTGGCTTGGTATGTAGACAACATCCAGACAGAATATGCCAAACCTATTAGAAAACTTAGGGTGCCATAATCTTTAAAAAATATAGAGGGGATACCACCCACAATTAATCCATCTAAAAAGGCAGCAGCAAACCTCCTCCAAAATCCGGCATAATTTTTCAAAAAATCACCCCCTGAAATATTTATAACAGTTGTAGGAAATTAAAACCAGCCTTTTTTCTTATTCCCTAGCTTGTAAAGTTCTTCATAGAGTTGTTTTTCTTGTTTAGAGGGATTTTTGGGAACATTTAAGTTAACCCTAACGTAATGATCTCCGTGGCCAGAAGAACCTAAACGCGGAATACCCTTGCCTTTAAGTTTGACCAAAGAACCAGGCTGGGTGCCGGGTGGCACCTTTACTTTTACCTTTCCCTGCACAGTCTCCACCTCAAATACATCTCCTAAAACCAGTTGGGGGATATTAATGGTAATTTCGGAAAATATATCTGCTCCTTCTCTTAAAAATTGGAGGTGACGATTAACTCTAAAGACAATATCCAAATCCCCAAACCTCATTTTGGTCCCATTATCCACCCCTTGAGGCACTTTAATTCTCATTCTTTTTCTAACCAAAGTCCCTTGAGTATTTCTTGACTCAACCTCAATATCTTTAGTTACTCCATGTATGGATTCATCAAAACTTAGATCCATCTGATAGGTAGGCCTTCTTCTCATCGCTGCACCAAATCCACCCCCAAAAATCTGTTCAAAAAGTTCAAATGGGTCTTCAAATCCTCCAAAATCAAATTGGACATTGGGATTGCCACCACCTGTGGACCAGGAATATTGCTGCCAACCCCCACCAAATGGATTCCCTCCACCAAAAGGCCCACCAGCTCCGGCACCAGCGCTGCGATCAAAAGCAGCATGACCGAATTGGTCATAAGCACCCTTTTTCTGCGGATCAGATAAAACCTGATAAGCTTCCCCTAATTCTTTAAATCTCACATCAGCCCCGGCAGATTTATCTATATCAGGATGGTGTTTTCTGGCCAATTTGCGATAAGCAGACTTGATCTCATCACTAGAGGCTGATTTATTTACTCCTAAAATTTCATAGTAATCACGTTTTGCCATATGCGTATTATATATTAAAAAACCTCGGTTTCCCGAGGCCGTCATTCTTAAATCCTAAATCTTAAATCCTTAATCATTCTTCTTTTCTTCTTCAACCACTTCTCCTTCAACAGCTTCACTTTTGTCTTCCGACTTCTGACCACCGTCTTCCGCAGCTTCACCAGCTGGTTGCTCTCCTGCATCCTGTCCACTGTCCCCCCGCCCTTGGCGAGGCTCGCCTTCGGCGGCTGTACCCTTATTCTCATACATAGCTGATCCTACTTTTTGTAATACCTCACCTAAAGCATCACCTTTTTTCTTAATATCATCAACATCCTCACCTTTTAAGGCATCTTTTAGTTCATTTAACTTCTGTTCAACTTCTGTTCTAACATCAGCTGGGACTTTATCACCCTGCTCTTTTAAGGTTTTCTCTGTCTGATACACCAGCCCATCAGCAATATTTTTGGTTTCAATCCCTTCTTTTTTCTTCTTGTCCTCCTCTGCATTAGCCTCTGCTTCTTTAGTCATCTTTTCCACTTCTTCTTTACTTAAACCAGTAGACCCGGTAATAGTAATATTTTGCTTTTTGCCGGTGGCTTTATCATGGGCTGTCACATTTAAAATCCCGTTAGCATCAATATCAAAAGTCACCTCAATTTGTGGAATTCCACGCGGTGCAGGTGGGATACCATCCAAAATAAATCTGCCCAGACTCTTATTATCTGCTGCCATTTCTCTCTCGCCTTGTAAAACATTAATTTCCACACTAGTTTGATTATCAGCAGCGGTGGAGAAAATCTCACTCTTAGAAGACGGGATAGTAGTATTTCTAACAATCAGCGGAGTTCTTACTCCTCCTAAAGTTTCAATACCCAAAGTTAAGGGTGTCACATCCAAAAGTAAAACATCTTTCACTTCCCCGCCTAAAACTCCTCCCTGAATAGCAGCTCCCACAGCCACCACCTCATCCGGGTTTATCCCTTTGTGCGGCTCTTTGCCAAAAAAATCCTGAACTGCTTTCTGCACTGCCGGCATCCTGGTCATTCCACCCACTAATACCACTTCGTCAATATCTTTTGGTTCAACTTTGGCATCTTTCAAACAACTCTTTACAGCATCAAACGACTTATCAATTAAAGGCTTTACCATTGCTTCTAGTTTTGCCCTGGATAGCTTCATTTCCAAATGTTTTGGGCCAGAATCGCTAGCAGTTACAAACGGAATGGAAATTTCTGCCTCCATTGAGGATGAAAGCTCAATTTTAGCTTTTTCAGCTGCATCTCGGAGTCTTTGCAAAGCCTGTTTGTCACCTTTAAGGTCAATTCCCTCACTCTTTTTAAACTCATCAGCCAAAAAGTCTAAAATTACCTGGTCAAAATCATCTCCACCTAAATGAGTATCACCATTGGTGCTCTTTACTTCAAATACTCCTTCACCCAAATCTAAAACCGAGATATCAAAAGTGCCTCCACCTAAATCATAAACAGCAATGGTATGAGCTTTTGCTTTATCCAAACCATAAGCCAAAGCCGCTGCTGTTGGCTCATTGATAATTCGTTGCACATTAAAGCCGGCAATTTCCCCAGCCTGTTTGGTGGCTTGTCTTTGGGAATCATCAAAGTAAGCAGGCACTGTAATCACTGCATCTGTCACTTTTTCACCAAGATAAGATTCTGCATCAGCTTTAATTTTTTGTAAAATTTGGGCGGAAATTTCCTGGGGAGTATATTCATGACCTTCTACTTCCACCACAGCCATGCCATTTTTACCTTCTTTGATGGTATAGGGCAACCACTTAATGTCCCTTTGGACTTCAGGATCTTTAAATTTCCTTCCCATCAGTCTTTTGATGGAAAAAATGGTTTCTTTGGGGTTAACTACAGCCTGTCTTTTGGCCACCCTACCCACAATATTTTTAATGGGATTAACCACGGAGGGAATGATATTTTCCCCTTCAGCTGAATGGATAACTTTGGGCTTCCCCCCCTCCATTACTGCCACAGCAGAATTTGTTGTTCCTAAATCAATTCCCACAATCTTAGCCATACGTTTATTTCCTTTCTAATTTGTCATTCTGAGCGATTAGCGAAGAATCTCCCAATTTATTTGGGTCTGACATAAAGTCAGAGATCCTTCACTTACGTATCAGGATGACATTTCTCCTTCCTTGTCCGCCGAAGCCACGTCAGTGGCGGAGGCGGATCTACCTACTACCACTTGCGCTGGTCTTAGGACTTTTCCATTTAAATTATACCCTTTTCTGACAACTTCTAAAATCATGTTATTTTCTCCCTCTCTAGTATCAACTGCCTCATGAAGGCTTGGATCAAACTGGGAGCCTGTCCCGAGCGAAGTCGAGGGATCTGCTGCAATCTGCTCCAACCCTTCTTGAGCCAAAACCTGCTCAAACTCTTTAACTGCCAGTTCTACTCCTTGAAACCAATCCTTCGATTCGCTTCGCTCACTCAGGACCTGTCGGCCCTTCTCTATCACTGTCTCTAAATGATCAACCACTGGCAAAAGTCTTCTTACCAGTTCTGCC
>MFDM01000017.1:40904-43741 GCA_001776905.1 Candidatus Daviesbacteria bacterium RIFCSPLOWO2_01_FULL_39_12
GTCAGCTCTGATCTACCTTCACTAATCCTTTTTTCCAGATTATGATAATCAGCCACTGCCCGTTTGAGCTGATTATTCAGCTCAGCTACTTTTTGTTCTAATTCTTCTATTTTTATATTCTTTTTAGCCATATTTAAACCATTATTGCTTCATTTAATAAATTTCTAACATATTTTACATAAGGCAAAACTAATGAAAAGTTCATCCTGGCCGGCCCGATTACTCCAATTACTCCTGTTTTATTCTCAGATACATCATACTTTGTAAACACAAAGCTGGTTGGACGCAAATACTCAAACTCCATATCCTCACCAAACAAAATATGGATTGGGTCTGCTCCCACTGCCCTGCCAATAATCTCTGCTAACCTGGGATCTTCATCAAAAAGCCCTAAAACAAAGCGGGTGACATCAATATCATAAAACTCCGGCCAGTCCAAAATGTTTGCCGCCCCTGCGTAATAAACTATTCCTTCATCATCTATAGCCAGTCCCAGCATATCACAACGGTTTGCCAAAGCTGCTACAGCTTCTTTAATCAGTCTCTCCTGTTTGTACCTTTGCTGCCACATCTTCTCTTTGATAGAAACTTCAGCAGTTATAGGCAGAGTCTTTTCCTTCATCAACTCCTGGATATAAAATTTCATTCCCATACTGGTAGGTGCTCTACCTGCTGATGTATGAGGCTGTCTTAAATAACCCATCTCGGTCAGCTTTCCCATCTCAATCCTGATGGTGGCAGGGGAGACCCCCAGATCATACTTTCTCTCAATCACCTCTGAACCCACCGGTTCAGCACCCTCTATATATTCCTCCACTATCGCCTTCAGTAAAGCTTGTTGTCTATCTGTCAAATCTGCCATATGACTTTGTCATCCTGAACTTGATTCAGGATCTATATAATAACTAGCAGAATAATACACCGAGTGCTAATGATTGTCAAGGGGGTTTGTTAGTAGTACCATACTATCATGAAAGTCTTGCTAACCGGAAAGAATTCCCAAGATATTGAAAATCTGCTAAAGAGTCTGGGCTTTGAGATGGTCAAATCCAACCCGGATGTAATCATAAGTTTCGGTGGAGATGGAACTTTGCTTTCTGCAGAAAGGGAATATCCAGGAGTTCCCAAACTTCCTATTAGGAATTCCCAATTTTGTCACAAATGCGCAGAACACGCAGACGAACATTTATTCTCGCAATTATTGCAAAACAAATTACAAATTAAGGAATATAAAAAACTTCATACCAAAACCGTTGATCGAAAAGAACTCTTTGCTTTAAATGATTTTGTGATCAGAAATGAACACCCCATGCATGTTATTAGATTCCAGGCAAATGATGGTCCGCTTTTAATTGGTGACGGGATTATTGTCTCAACCCCTTTTGGCTCCTCAGGTTATTTTAAGTCCGTCACAGGCAAAACTTTTGAGGAAGGTTTTGGGATTGCTTTTAATAACATTACTCAAAATTTAGAGCCACTATTTTTAAAGCATGAGGATTTCTTAACTTTTAAGTTAGTGAGAGGAAAGGCTACTCTATCTTTTGATAACAGCCCGGATATTTTTAATATAGATGAAGAGTCAGAACTGGTCTTTAAATTATCCAACCAAGTAGCCAAAATCTATTCTGATACTTCCCTCCGCTGCCCCAACTGCCAGGTAATTAGGGGTTAAAAATTATTGCTCAAAACAATAGAGGTAAAATCCAGTTGAACACTCGTCTGTTGGGTATGCACCTACAGTCCAGAAGTATGTAGCACCTACACCTCCACCCACACCCTGCAAACGAGTTGATCTACTAGTCCAATCCATACAATTAGGGGTCCTGATGTTTCCTGAAGAATCTGTTCCTGTCCAAGCACCGGTAAAAGCGTTAGTAACTATCACCTTTCCATTCTCGTCAATATTGATTCCATTGCGTAATTCTCCATCAGTTAGATCTGACCAACTGGTGGCAACAACTTGATTGTCAATCCTGACATAAGGATAATCAGAATGGTTTAATCTGGAGGAAGCCGGAGTATAAGAATCAGATAACCAAGCTTTCCAAATTCCACCTAGTTTTGCTTTATCAGCTTTACTTTGACATTTGGCATCTGCTCCTGATAATCCTCCCATATCTCCGCTATACTTCGAACTGGTCACCAATACCCTTTTGCTTAAAGGAGGAGCTGAAGGCATAGGTGTTGAAGTTGGAGAAGTGTAAACTTTGATAGTAGATGTGCTAAAATTTCCGGCTGAATCATATGCCTTGGCTTGAATAATCACGGTTTTATCTCTTTGATCAGGTAGATTCCAGGAACAAGTATACCCATACTCATCTATAGCTGTATCTGTACACTCTAGTTTAGCAGCCCGCGGTGGTACTGCTATATAAAATTCCACTTTAGTGACTCCAACATTATCTGTGGCATGAGCCCGAATCAACACAGCTAGGTGCGGCGGCCAGACACTTCCGTCTTCCGGATAGTAAACGGTAACCTGGGGAGACGTGGTATCAGGTGTTGGTGTTGAATATGGATCAGTGGACCCTATGCCTACTGGAGAAGATGTAGGGGTTAGATCCGAAGCTGCTGTTTCCTGTGAATTAAAAATATTTGTAAGATTATTTATTCCTTTTTCTTTAATAAAAAGAAAACTTGCCACCAGTACAATGATAATTACAAAAGGGATTGCTATGTGAAGAACGCCCCCCTCATCTTTGAGCAGTTTCATCTATATTAAGTAAAACATATTTGGTGATCATCTGTCAATATATCGATATGAATCATCTAAAATGTTTCCCAAATTGATTCATTGCATCAAATAAGAATGTTCCTCAAAATTACCTCCTAAGTGA
>MFDM01000018.1 GCA_001776905.1 Candidatus Daviesbacteria bacterium RIFCSPLOWO2_01_FULL_39_12
CCACTCGCTTATTAAGTCAAAGATGAAGGAGACAGGCGCTAATCTGGCAGGCGAGATGAGCGGGCACATCTTCTTTGCAGACAGGTATTTCGGTTATGATGACGCCATATATGCCTCATGCAGGCTGATTGAAATACTTGCCAGACGCAGGACTGTAAAGCCTGATACAACAGTTTCTTCGTTACTTGCTAACATACCCAAAATGTATTCCACGCCTGAAATAAGGGTTGACTGCCCTGACAAAAAAAAGTTCAAGGTAGTTGAGAGATTATATGGTGTCTTTGATAAGCTTAAGAAAAACCCTGAACTTGAGATAGTTGATATCATAACAATAGACGGGCTGAGGATTGTTTTTAAAGACGGATGGGCGCTTGTAAGGGCCAGCAATACCCAGCCTGCTCTTGTTACAAGATATGAAGCAGTAACAGAGAAAAAGTTGCAGGAAATTAAGGAGATAGTGGAGGGAAAAATAGGGACAGATACCATTTTTCGTTGACAGTTATCACAGTGCAATAGTATTATTGCGCCGATGCCAAGAATATCTCGACCCGTTGCCATAGGCTATCCCCATCATATAACTCAAAGAGGCAATTATCAGCAGAGGATTTTTGAGTCAGATGCCGACTATTTTCAGTATCTCCAATGGTTGCAGCAATACAGCAAAAAATATTCATTAAAGATATGGGCATACTGTCTTATGAGCAATCATGTGCATTTCATAGCAGTGCCTATGGAAAACACTTCACTTGCAAAGACATTTCATACGCTTCATATGAGATATTCCCAGTATATTAATCAAGGCAGAGGCATTATGGGACATTTATGGCAAGGACGATTTTATTCATGTGCGCTTGATGAGCCTCATTTATACTCAGCAATAAGATATGTGGAGAACAATCCGGTAAGAGCCGGGATAGTGGAAAAACCGTATAATTATAAATGGTCAAGTGCGACAAGCCGTATTTACAAAAAATCTGACCCTATATTATCCGAGGATTGCTACTTGACAGAGCAGATACAGGACTGGCTTGGATATCTTGAGGAAATGGAAGATGACCTTATGGTAGATATGATTAGAAGAAATTCTAAAACCGGAAGGCCGTGCGGGGACGATGGTTTTATACAGACAATAGAGGGTATGGTCGGCAGGAGACTGAAAGCAATGCCCAAAGGAAGACCCAAAAATACAAAATAAATGGTATCTGTCCCTATTTTAGCCCCTTGTTACAAGATATGAAGCAGTAACAGAGAAAAGGTTGCAGGAAATTAAGGAGATAGTGGAAGGTGAAATAAAGGAAAATAGGGACAGTTGTTCACTGGTGAGGTAAAATGTTCGCAGGTTATGTATGATGAAATAAAAAGGCTCGGCGGCAATGCCATCATGTGGAAGACCGGGCATTCTTTGATAAAATCTAAAATGAAGGAGACAGGAGCAGTATTGGCTGGCGAGATGAGCGGACACATGTTTTTTGCTGATAGGTATTTTGGCTATGACGACGCAATCTATGCTACCTGTAGGCTGGTAGAGATATTTTCAAGACAGAGATTAAAAAAGAAATGGTTCAGATTTTCAAAACTCCTTTCTGATTTACCAAAAACTTATTCTACCCCTGAAATCAGAATTGATTGTCCTGATGAAGAGAAATTTAGAGTAGTTGATAGGTTATCAAATATAATAGGTCAGGGAGAGGAGAATATCGGAGTTAGGGAAATAATAAAGATAGATGGTATCAGGATTATATTTGAGAACGGTTGGGGTTTAATTAGAGGAAGCAACACACAAGCAGTTTTGGTCTTAAGATTTGAAGCAACTACCCAAGAAGAACTAATATGGATTAAAAAGTTTATAGAGGAAAGTTTAAGTAAGGTTTGTTCCTAAATATAGAGGAGTATGTATTCAAAAATTTTAGTAAGGGGTGGCAATGTTTAGAAAAGCACTTATCACAGGTATAACAGGTCAGGATGGTTCGTATCTTGCGGAGTTTTTATTATCTTTAGGATATGAGGTTCACGGTCTTATAAGAAGGGCATCTACATTCAATACCTCCAGAATAGACCACATTTATATTGACCCACACGATCCAAATGCAAGGCTATTCTTGCATTACGGTGATTTAACAGATGCAGGGCAATTGACCAATCTTATATATAATATCAAACCTGATGAGATATACCACCTCGGCGCGCAGAGCCATGTAAGGGTAAGCTTTGATATACCCGAATACACAGGCGAGGTTACAGGTCTTGGCACGACAAGGATACTTGAGGCCATAAAACGAAGCGACATTAAAACGCGATTTTATCAGGCATCATCTTCTGAAATGTTTGGCGCAGCTAAACCGCCACAAAGTGAAAAAACCTCATTTTATCCGAGAAGCCCCTATGCTGCTTCTAAGGTATATGCCTACTGGATGACCGTGAATTACAAAGAGGGTTATAATCTTTTTGCATGTAATGGCATACTCTTTAATCATGAGTCTCCAAGAAGGGGCGAGATATTTGTTACAAGAAAGATAACCATGGCGCTTGCAAATATTATTGCAGGCAAGCAAAAAACCCTTTATCTTGGAAACTTAGATGCTAAAAGGGATTGGGGGTATGCGCCAGAATATGTGGAAGGTATGTGGAAGATACTTCAACACGATAAACCAGATGACTATGTGTTCGGAACAGGTGAGACCCATTCTGTAAGGGAGTTTCTGCAAGAGGCATTCAGATATGTAGAGCTTGATTGGAAGAAATATGTAAAGATTGATAAAAAATATTTTAGACCAACGGAGGTCAATGTATTGATTGCAAATCCAGCAAAGGCAAAAAGAATATTAAAATGGAAACCAAAAATTACATTTTCTGATTTGGTTAAGATAATGGTTGATGCAGATATGAAAACAATTGGACTTAATCCGATTGGCGAAGGCGATAAAATTTTAAATAAAAAATTTCCAAACAGGTGGTGGAAAAAGGACTAATGTCATTTTGGAATAATAAAAAAGTGCTTGTAACTGGCGGCGCAGGCTTTCTTGGTTCTTTTCTTGTCGAGAAACTTGTTGGAAGAGGTGTGTTAAAGAGCAATATCAGGGTACCCAGAAGCAATGAAACAGATTTGAGAAAATGGGGAAACTGTCAGAAAGAGGTTGACGGTATTGATATCGCGATACATCTTGCCGCTAAGGTCGGCGGTATAGGTTTTAACAGAGAAAACCCCGCTACACTTTTTTATGACAATGCGATAATGGGGATACAGATGATGGAAACTGCAAGACAGGCAGGCATCAAGAAGTTTATCTGTCTTGGTACGGTTTGTAGTTATCCAAAATTTACCCCCACCCCATTTAAAGAAAACAACCTCTGGGATGGCTATCCTGAAGAGACCAATGCACCCTATGGTGTTGCAAAAAAGATGCTCCTTGTGCAAGCACAATCCTACAGATTGCAGTATGGATTTAATGCGATATATCTCATCCCTGTTAATCTTTATGGTCCAAGAGATAATTTCGACCCAAATAGTTCACATGTCATACCTGCACTTATAAAAAAGATGATTGATGCCATAGATAATGGGTCAGATGAGGTGGTAATTTGGGGTACTGGAAATGCTTCTAGGGAATTTTTATATGTTGAAGACTGCGCAGAGGGGATACTTCTGGCAACAGAGAGATACAACAAACCAGAGCCTGTGAATCTTGGCGTTGGAAGAGAGATAAAAATAAAAGAATTAGTAGAATTGATTGCTGAATTGAGCGGTTTTAAAGGCAGGATAGCTTGGGATACAACAAAACCGGATGGTCAACCAAGGAGATGTCTTGATACGACGAGGGCTGAAAAAGAATTTGGCTTTCAGGCAAAGACCGATTTTAAAGAAGGGCTTAAGAAAACAATAGATTGGTATAGAGCAAATAAGAGAGTAATATAAAATATCTTTAAAATAGGAGGATAAGTAAGTTTTTTTATTGGAGCAGTCATATATTATAAACAGCTACAATAATTCCCGGTCCCCTTCACGGCCTATCGGTCTATTAAATGTCCGATAGAAGTTTTCTTATCTGAGCTGTAGTGGGCATCTGCAAAAATTAACTCAAGCCAAATCATATGGTATATTTTGGATGTGCAGTTTCCAATGCGATGCATGCAGAAATTTATATTTAATACTATAAAAAAATGGTGAGACAATAATAGATATGAAAATTCTCTTGATAGTTCCTCCCTCTCCTGACAAAAGGAAAATAATCAGGAATATTGATTGTAGTCATGAGGCAAAAGCAAATTATCTCTGGCAGCCGAATGATTTTATGATTATTACTTCGCATCTCAAGCCTGAAGATGATGTTGAGCTGATAGATGGGACTGCCGATGCCTTCACAGAGGATGAATTTTTAAAGAAAGTTAAAAATCTGAAAGGCGATATGCTGTTTTTCGCCCTCTCTAATGTTTGTTGGAAATCAGATTTTGATTATTTTGTAAAGGTAAAAGAATTTTTACAAGATATGCCTATTTTTGTAATAGGTGATATATTTTTAGAAAAAGATTATCGGTCTTTTATTTTAACAAAGTGCGATGGAATAGTATTTCAGCCCTACCTGTTGAATCTGGAAGCGATGTTAAAAATGAACAAGATGATGGTCAAAAAAAGTCCTGGTGTTTGTACCGAAATTGACCAAGAGTTTTTGGGTGGGAATAAAAGGACAAATTATGTAGAAAGTAATTTCCCAAGACATGAAATGTTCTTGAAAAAAGGATATAGATTCCCGTTTGCCCAACATTTCAGATTTTCTACCGTGACGACAATGTGGGGGTGTCCCTTTTCTTGCTCATATTGCACGGATTCAAAAGTATCACCTGTAGTGAGACATTATCAAGATATTATAAAAGAACTGGGGTATTTATCCAAGTTAGGGATTAGAGAACTTTTCTTTGCTGACAAAGTCTTCGGCTACCCCTATGATAATGTTTATCCACTTCTTGATGCTATGAGTAGAAACTTCAGTTTTTCCTGGTCGTGCTATTTTCACCCGCAGCTTTATAGAGAAGGTCTTTTGCAGAAGATGAGCGGCGCCGGATGTCATACAATAATAATAGGCATTGATTCAGCAAATCTTCCCTCTTTAGAAAAATACAATAGAAAGGTTCAGCAGAGAAATATTGATGAGCTTCTGACAAAAGCCAATCAGTTAAATATGAGCATCTGCGCTGATTTTATTTTAGGATTGGCGCATGAGACCGAAGAGGATATAGTTAAGACTATAAATTATGCAATGAAACTGTCGATAGATTTTGCCTCTTTTAATATTGCTGCCCCCTTGCCCGGTTCAATAATTAGAAAGCATGCTTACCAAAAGGGGAAATTAACTTTTGGAGAAGCAGGGTTTGATACCCAGGGGCATACGGGTATTTTGGAAACCGAATTCGTCAGCGGGTCAAGGCTTAAGGAATTAAGAAAAAAGGCGGTTAGAAGATTTTATATGAGGCCATCATATCTATTAAGGAGAATAAAAAGGACTTCCTCATGGGAGCATTTTCTATTGCAGTCGTTAGAAATGTTGGCATTATTTAAGAAGACGAACTAATAGCCATTAGATTAGTTAAATAACATGGACGTAAATATACTTTTATTTTTTATAGCTGTATGTTTTTGGATTTTAACATCCGTCGGTATTCTTTCTTTTTTTAGATTCCACAGTCTGCTGGAACAGATCATCTCTTTTTTGATTATTAGCAGCGCCAATATTATCATCGCAACACTTATCCTATCTTTTTTAGACTTAATAAATCGGAACAGTTTTCTCATAATTCATGCCATTTTTCTTCTTATGGTTTTTTTAATAATACGGTTGACGGGAAGGAAATTTCTGCTATTATTTGTGCAGGTTAATTTAAGCGAATTCAAAGACATAAAAAAACACCCCCATATTATAATCTTTGGTGTCAGCGTCCTTGTGTTTTGCATAGTTTCAATCTTTATTATTTTATTTGTTCCACCAAACAATTGGGACAGCATGACCTATCATCTTTCGAGGATAGGCTTTTGGCTGCAACATGGCTCTTTAGGTTTTTTTGATACATATAATTTGACACAGAACTACTCCCCTCCGAATGCTGAAATATTGATAATGTGGTCAATTTTATTTATCAAGTCGGATATATTTGCTGGGTTTATTCAGTTTATAGGTTATTTAGGAACTATTTTGTTGATATATGGGATTGCGCGGGAGATTGGCGCAAACATTTTTCAGGGTATTTTTGCAAGCCTTGTATGGGCATCTATACCAGAGGTGATGCTTGAGGCCACAAGCACACAAAATGATATTGTTGCGACTTTTTTCTCAATCGCAACTATATTTTTTATATTGAGAGGGTGCAATGAGTTGGGTTGGAGAGGGTTTCTAGTTTCAGGGATTTCACTTGGTTTGGCAGTCGGCACAAAAGCAACTGCAATTTTGGCGCTGCCGGGTATATTTGTCGGCACATTGTTTTTGTTTATCAAAATGAACCGTACCTATCTCAATAAGACACAAAAGACGGTAGAAATCCCCCCCCACCCTCCTTTGAAAAAAGGGGGAGGGGAGGAATCTCGGACGGTAAATGATCTTGTAAGAAATCTAACCAATTGGATCATGAGTGCGAGTCTCGGAATAATTATATTTGGTTCATATATATATAAAAAAAATTATCTTTACTATGGCTATCCCTTCAGCACGCAGGCGGTAAAAGCAGACGCCACAGCGCCGTCTATAGCAAATATATTTTATAATCTATATCATATAGGATATAGATTTCTTGATACCAGCGGTATTCCTTTTCTTGAAATCCCTGTTTTTTTTAATGCCCGTTATTTTCATGAAGACTATGCAGGATACGGGCTTGTTTGGCTTTTTTTAGGCGTCCCAGCGGTTTTTTACGCCTTGTATAGAGGTTTCTTCAAGAACGATTTTTTAAAGATGTGGATATGTATTATTGCAGTAGGCTATCTTTTAAGTTTTTCTTTCGCTTTGTCTATTAATCCGCACATATTTAGACTGCTCATATTCTTTACGGCGATAATTTGCCCTTTGGTTGCCTTTTTTTATCCTAAAGAAATTACGATCTTTTATTCTAAAGAATATAATAGCTTAAATTGGCGCAGAGCACTTTTTACCTTGATAACCACAGTTGGTGTTATATCAATTTTTGTAAGCGCGTTCTTTAACCTTTCCAAACCATTCTATTTGCCGTTCTCTGATAAAAAAACTATTTTCGAAAAAAGTTTTTATGAAAAACGGTTTTTCTTCCCTAGTAAAAAAGATACTATGATAATATTTCAAGAGTTGGATAAAATGGCCGAGAAGGGCAGCAGGGTTGGTGTTATTGCTTCAACCGATGATTGGGACTATCCTGCATTTGGCCGAAGGTTTGATAGGATCGTAGTTCCTATTTTGTTAAGGAAAGTAAATGTAAACGAAGATATTTTTGCACGATATAATCTGGATTATCTGATAGTTTTTGGGCAGGTTCAGAATATTGAAAGTGTTAAGGTAGATGTAATGCCGTTTATAACACAACTTAAAAAAAGCGGTTCACTGAATACTCTGAGGGCAGGGAATATGTTCCTTTTTGCGAAAAAAGCGCACTATAAGGTAGAGTAAAGGTTATGGAGGCTATAGAAGGAGGGGATAATATGAAAAAAGCTATAACCGATTATCTTTCAGGACTTGGGGAAATATTTTTAAAGCTTCAAATTGCTGATGTGGATAATAAACCAATTGACCTTGCAGCTGGATTAGAAAAGTTAATCAACCTTATTGTTCAGCAAACCGGAAAAAGTTGCAAGGTGATATTTATCGGCAACGGAGGAAGCGCCTCGATCGCAAGCCATCAGGCAATAGACTATTTTAAGAACGGCGGCATGCGCGCTATCTGTTTCACGGATTCATCTCTTTTAACATGCTTAAGCAATGACTTTGGTTACCAGTATGTATTTGAAAAGCCCATTGAGATGTTTGCTGACCAAGGGGATGTGCTGATAGCAATAAGCAGTTCGGGCAAATCCGAGAATATATTAAGGGGTGTTGAGGCAGGGAGGAAAAAGGGCTGCCATGTAATTACATTGTCCGGTTTTAAACCGGATAACCCGCTGAGAAATAAGGGGGACATGAATTTCTATGTGCCGTCTATGTCTTATGGATATGTTGAGATTGCTCATCTTGCTCTCTGTCATTGTGTTGTAGATATGATCATTGGCGGTAAGCATAGAGGATGACATATGGTTTTTGATAGGTCAAAACTTCATCTTTTACCTTTAAATCAACGCATTCATGATTTAAATATCTCTACAATAAAGGAACTTCAGGAAAGCTCTTTTTCATATCCCTCGTTCAATACAATTGCAGCTAACATCAAAAAGGCCAGAGAGGCATGCAAGGCCATAATTATGATGATCGGTGGCCATGTAATCCGTTCGGGTGTGCAGAGATATATTATTGATATGATGGAAAAAGGCCATATAACATGCCTTGCAATGAATGGCTCAGGAGTTATACATGATTTTGAGCTGGCCCTGATTGGCGCCACCACAGAGAGTGTTGCCCGTTATATACGGGAAGGGCAGTTTGGTTTATGGAAGGAGACGGGGCAGATAAATGATATTGTGAATCAGGCTTATCGGACCGGTAAGGTTGGTATAGGAGAGGCGATAGGCAAGGCTATTTGTGAGGGCAATTTTCCCCATAAAGAAACCAGTCTTTTGGCGGCGTGTTATCGGTTAAATGTGCCTGCTACGGTTCACATCGGCATTGGCTATGATATTATCCATGAGCATCCAAACTTTGACGGCGCTGCGGCTGGAGCTACATCATATATTGATTTCTTAAAATTTACAGAGGTGGTTTCAAATCTTGAAAATGGCGTGGTTATGAATTTCGGCAGCGCTGTTATGGGGCCTGAGGTATTTCTAAAGGCGCTCAGTATGGCAAGAAATGTTGCGCATCAGGAAGGAAAAGTTATAAAGCATTTTACGACACTTGTTTGTGACCTCTACGATCTGCCGCCCGATATTCAAGAGGAGCCGCCAAAGGGTAATCCGGCCTACTATTTCAGACCATGGAAAACGATGCTTGTTAGAACGGTTGCCGAGGGGGGCAAGAGCTTTTACGTAAAAGGACGGCACGAAGATACTATCCCGGGATTATGGAGCGTATTATCCCAATTTGAGGAAAGGGTCAGATGAAGATACTTGAATTGGAAGAGCTCGCAAAAAAGATAGAGGTACTCAAGTCAGAAGGCAAAAAGATTGTTCTGTGCCACGGATGTTTTGACTTGATGCATCCCGGGCATATCAAATATTTTCAGGCAGCCAAGAAGATGGGGGATGTTCTTGTGGTTACTGTAAGCCCTGATATCTATGTTGATAAAGGAAATGGCAGGCCTGTTTTTAATCAGACATTAAGGACGGAATCCATTGCTGCGCTTGAATGTGTTGATTATGTTGCAATCAATCTATGGCCTACCGCGGTTGAAACTCTGCGATTATTGAGGCCGAATATATATGTCAAAGGGCAGGAATTTGAAAATAAAGAGGATAAAACCGGCAAACTCCAGCAAGAACAGGAGGTTTTAGTTGAAATAGGCGCAGAGATGCGCTATACTCACGAAATTATTTTTTCGTCGACAAAGTTGTTAAATCAACATTTTAAACCGCCTGTTTCATAAGGTGTTAATATATTAAATCAAGATGACCCTTTGGATTAGATTAGAGAAAGGACTGGTCTGTGAAAGGTTCTATTTCAGAAAAGATTCTGACACTGGATGAGATAGTTGATAAAGTAAAGGCTCTTAAGCATGAGGGGAAAGTTGTTGTGCAGAGCCACGGCGTCTTTGACCTTATCCATCCCGGTATAATAAAGCACCTTAATCAGGCAAAGGAAGCTGGAGATGTTTTGATCGTATCAGTTATTCAAGACACGGATGTGCATAGAGGCCCGGGAAGGCCAATTTTCCCGGAGGTATTCAGGGCAGAGAATGTGGCATCCCTTGAGCAAGTTGACTATGTGTGTCTCGTG
>MFDM01000019.1 GCA_001776905.1 Candidatus Daviesbacteria bacterium RIFCSPLOWO2_01_FULL_39_12
TGGATAAATTAGATGTTAGTATAATGTTATCTATGAGCTAAAGGTTCGTAGTTTTTAAAAGATATGTCAAAGGTTGAAGTAATTGATTTAAAAAGAGTTGAGATTTTGCTCGGCCTCCTTATTTTGACACTCCTTGGGGGTGTCTTTCTGGGGGGTCTTTTTAGGTAAACTTATCTAAAAAAGATTGGAATTAGACCTCCTGAACGGGAGGTTTTTTAATGCTGTGAAAGGAGGTGGATAAAATGGTAGAAAAGAAAATAGGTGAGACGCCTGATGTAATGAAAGTGGTCGAAGAAGCTGTTGTTACAGGAGATTTTGCAGCCATGGAAAGAGCAGTAAACCGTTCAAGGTGGGATATGGAAGTTGAAGGTAGTGATCCAACCGCTCAAGAACCAGTTGCGAAAAAACCAAAATACGATTATCCAAGAGTACCCTATTAAGCTCTTGAACAACGAGGTTTGTAAGGAAAGTCTAACTTAATTTAATATCTTTCACTTTAAGTTGGATTTTTTCAAAACCATTGTATGTGTCTATTTCCGGAGTGAATGCAAGGTCTATAATTCGTTGGTTTTGTAACATATTCTGCATCTCCCCCATACCAAAGGCTATGGCATCGAAACCATTGACCTTACATTTTAAATGTTTGCCATCTCCTACAGTTCTAATATCAGAAACAGCCGGATTTCGGGTGACAAAAACTGGTCTGGGGTTTTTGAAACCGAAAGGCTCAAATTTTTTGATTTGCTCAACCAGTCTTTTGGTTATTTGAATAACATTAATCTGAGCATCAATTTGTAAAACTGGTTCGGTTTGAGGTAAGTCAACCACATATTCTTCAACTTTTCTTTTGAAAATTTCAATATGTTTTGTCTTGATGGAAAAACCGGCAGCTCCCGGATGCCCTCCCACATCAATCAAAATATCGGAGCATTTTCTAATAACTTCAACTATGTTGATACCATCTATTGATCTGGCAGAACCTTTGGAAACCTCCTGACCGATTGAGATGGCGATGGCCGGCCGGTAGTATTCATCAGCAATCCTGCCGGCTATCAGACCGATTATGCCGGCAGACCACTCGGAATGAGCCAAAACGTGGATTTTTTTACTTTTGTCAATTAATGTTTTAGCCTGCTCAAGAGAATTTAGTGTCATCTCCTGCCGGGTGGTATTAGTTTCAGACAAAAGTTTGGCCAGTCTATTGGCTTTTTGCGGATCTTTGGTACAAAGCAGTCTTAAAGAATCTATGGCATGTTCAAGCCTGCCCATGGCATTTAGTCTGGGTCCTAAAATATGCCCAACTTCATATGTTGAGATTTCACCTAAAGAAATACTTGCTTGATTAATTAAAGCCAGCAGTCCAAAATTAGTGGTTCTGTTTAAAACTTTTAGTCCTTCAACTAAAAACGCTCTGTTTAATTCTAAAAGGGGCATCACATCACAAACTGTAGCAAGAGCCACGAATTGTAAAAGATCATGGGCTAACTCTTTTTTTATGATATCCCTAATTAAACACCAACCAACTGCCGCCCCACACATCTTGGTGGAATGGACTGTTTCATACGCATCCGGCTTTTTATCCAGAGGCAGATGGTGATCTGTGATAATTAAATCTAAACCCAATTCTTTGGCAAATTCTGCCTGATTTAAAGCAACAATGCCGTTATCAACAGTGATCACCAAAGATGCCCCGGAATCCCTGGCAAACTCCAGACCTAATTTTGACAGTCCATATCCTTCTTTTTCTCGGTGGGGAATATATGGTAAAACTTTGGCGCCCAAAGAGGTTAATGCTTTATAAAGAATTGCTGATCCGCAAATTCCGTCTACATCATAATCCCCAAAAATTAAGATTAACTCATTTTCTTTGATGGCTTTCAAAATTCTTTGTTGAGCTTTTTTAATACCTGGAATATCTAAATCTTTCTCAAAACAGGTGAGCTTGGGGTTAAAAAATTTTTCCTGATCTTCTTTTAGTGTGAGATTACGATTTATCATCAGTTGTTCAATAATATCATCAGATTTTTTGGGAGAAATTTTCCAAAGCATGATAGCTGGAATTGTATCATAACTGATATAATCTGGACATGGATACTAAATTGCCCAGTGAAGTAAATATTATCTTGGAAAGGTTCCAAAAGGCCGGATACCAAATATATATTATTGGTGGGGCTGTGCGCGATCTTTTAATGGGCAAAGAAGTTGGGGATTGGGATTTTACCACTGATGCTAAACCTGAAGAGATTTTAAAAGTTATTCCGGAGGGATTTTATGATAATAAATTCGGGACTGTGGGTTTGGCGGTGGGAGATGGGGTTTTCGAGATAACCACTATGAGAAAAGAGGGTAAATATGAAGACTTCCGTCACCCTACCAAAATTGTCTGGACTAATAAAATAGCAGAAGATTTGGCAAGGCGGGATTTTACCATCAATGCCATAGCACTCTCTACAGTAGGTGATTTAGTCGATCCCTTCAATGGACAACAAGATATCAAGGATAAACTCATACGTACTGTAGGTAATCCAGGCGATCGATTTAAAGAGGATTCTTTACGTCTTATGAGAGCTGTCAGGTTTGCCACAGAGTTGGATTTTGAGATTGATCCGGAAACCACCAAGGCCATTAAAGTAAATGTTGATTTAATAAAAGAAATAGCCTGGGAAAGAATCAGGGATGAGCTTTTTAAAATCCTGGGATCTGCAAATCCGTATATGGGGATAGTTAAATTAAGAGAGCTAGGAATATTACAAATTATTTTACCTGAGCTGGAAAGGTGTTTTGGTATAGTTCAAAAAGGCCCTAAACATGCCAGAGTTTACGACATTGGTGATCACTCTTTTTTGACTCTTAAGCATACGCCATCAGCAGATTCACTGGTAAGATTGGCTGCTTTATTGCATGATGTAGGCAAAGCGAATACTGTCAAAACCGCTCCTGATGGCAATGTCACTTTTTATCATCATGAGGTGGTGGGGGCAGAAACAGTCAGGAAAATTGCCAAAAGGTTTAATCTGTCTAATAAACAAACAGACAAACTTTTTAGCTTAGTCAGATGGCATATGTTTACGGTTTCCGAACACCAGACAGACTCAGCTATCAGAAGATTTATTAAAAACGTGGGGATGGAAAATATTGAGGATATAATGGCCCTGCGGATGGGTGATAGGTTGGGCGGAGGTACCCAAACTGAAACTTCCTGGAGAATGGAAAAGTTTCAGCAAAGATTAAAGCAAGTCCTTAAAAAACCATTTTCCATCTCTGATCTAAAAGTCAATGGTAATGAGGTGATGAAAGTTTTAAAATTAAAACCAGGACCAAAGGTCGGCGAAATCCTACAAAAACTCTTTGAAGAAGTATTGAAGGATTCTTCTAAAAATAACAGAGAAAATCTTTTAGAAAGAATTAAGCAGGTAGCTTGACTTTGGATTGGTGATAAACTGATAATTAATATATGGATTTAAGATGGAAGATATATTTCTGGTTATATGTAATTATTTTTGCAATTGATCTTTTTGCAATTTTACCAAGTGCGGGAACGCTGGCAATTCCTCAATGGATAGGTATTGTTGAGGGAGTGCTGATTCTTTTGGGGACTTACTCTTATGCATTTAAAAAGCATATTTTCAACTCCAAAATATGGAAAGTAGTGTTGGGGTATATGGTAGTTGTTTGGATTTTAGGCAGCGTATATTCTTTTGTAAATGTCCGTTTAGAGGCAGCTATCTTCTCCATACTTATTGCTTTGCCCGGCTTTTATGCCATTTATCATTTGTCTGAAAAGAAAAAATAATTCAGTGTCCCAATTTTTCTTCCCACCAGACCAGTAGGGCCGTGGCATTAAAAATAGAAGAATACGTTCCGGAGACAATTCCTATTAAAAGTGCCACCACAAACCACCTTAAAGTTTCCCCCCCAAACAAAAGTAGAGCCACCAGCACAAAAATCACAGTTAAAGAGGTATTCAAAGATCTTCCCAAAGTTTGTACAACAGAAATATTTACCACATCAGCAAATTTCCTGCCAATATTTTTTAATAGGTTTTCCCTGATCCTGTCAAAAACTACAATAGTATCGTGAACTGAAAATCCAATTATGGTCAAAAGTGCTGTGATAAAGAGAGAATCAACTTCAACCGATAAAAATTTTCCAAAAATGGCAAATGCTCCTACCACTACTAAAATATCGTGGATTAAAGCCAAAACTGCAGTCACCCCAAATCTTAAAGACGAGGCAGGCTTAGGAACTTTCCTAAAAGAAAATGCAATATATAAAACTATGGTTATGGTGGCAATCACCAGGGCAAGGCCGGCCTTTTGTGAAGTTTCTTTACCGATGATCGGACCAACATTCTCCTCCCGTCTTTCTTCAAATTTACCAAACTGGTTTTGAAAATCTTTTTTAAGGTTATTTAATTTTTCCTGCTCTAGCGGTTTAGTCCTGATAATATAAGTATTTTGGGCAGTCTGGTTGATCTGCCCAACTTCCACTCCAACTTTAGTAATGACACTTCTTAGCTGATCAACTTCAATGTTTTGGTCAAACTTATACTCCAGTAGCGCTCCGCCGGTAAAATCTATGCCCAATTTCAGTCCGGAAGTAACTAAGAAATATAGCCCTGGGATAATCAGCAGCAGAGAAAAAATAAAATATAAGATTTTATACTTCATTAAATTCATAAATTTACCTTTTTTGCATCCTTAATATCTTTGTGTAACTGCTTTTTTAATTCTTCTGCAGCATTGATAATTTTTTCCTCAATTTTATCAACTTTGCTACTTAAAAACTGCCAAATTTTATCATGTTCATTTTTTTGTAAATGATTTAGAAAAACTTTCTTATCCTTTTCGCTAAGCTGTGATAAAACAACGTCCAGTATGGTATGGTGTAAACTGGAATCGACTAGAGAGGACAGGTGAGACTTTTCCTCTAAAGACAAATCCAGTTTATCAAGCTCTATTATCAATGATTCTATCTCGATTAAATGTGAGTAGAAGTATTTCATATTTCCACCTTTGCTTTAACTGGACCCAATGGTATTTTATCCTCCGGATCGTCAATAAAAAAGTATAACACGGAACCTTTTCTGGGTCCTTCTGCCAGTCCTAAAAAATGCATTACCTCAGGAGATCCTCCCAAATGTTTGCCGGTCCACTCAGCCGGTCCGGCATCTCCTATGACTGCCACCACAGATTGTCCTGTCTGCGCATTGACAACCAGCATTTTTCTGTATTTAAAAAAATCCCGATATTTGACCACATTTTCGGCAAACCCCGGGACTAAAAATGTTTGAATAGCCAGATAATATCTTTCCCTGAGTTTATCAATCTCACCAAATCCATCCTTGGAACTGGCAAAATATCCCCAGGCACCTAATCCCGGCGCAATCCCCGATGATCCATACATAGCCCAGTCAGTGGTGTTATCAGCATGTGCATACAGTGTGTCGCCGGGATATCTATACAAATGTTGCTCTCCTCCAATTAAACCATAATTTCTATTTAATCTGATGCCGTCAATTTCGCCGGTGACTTTAAAACCGAAACTTTTTGATAAAATATCAGTAATTTTATCTTCCTCATCTTTTTGCAAAGGACGTATATCATTCGGTATTGTATCAGATAAAGATTTTGCTAAAATTGCATTTGTGTCAATTTCTTTATATATTTCATCTTGACTGGTTGGTAAAGTTGAAGCTCCTGTTTGATGGAGTGGGTTTGACAGGAGCATTAAACCGCCAATTGATCCCACCGCAAATTTTCTTAAAGCATCCGCATGTTTTTCCCACAGCTTTTCCTGAATGGCTTTATGTCTTAAGTGCCACTTTCTTCTGAGATGCTGATAGTGTGGTTTTTTAGATTTAAACTTCATCTAATTATCATCCGTAAAAATGTTCTGGTGACTATAATGGCCGTAAACATGGAGATTAACACACCAATTGCCAAGGTGATGGCAAAACCTCTCACTACAGATTGGCCAAATCCATATAAAATTACCGCTGTGATTAAAGATGAAACATTTGAAGCCCAAATTGACGACCAGGCTCTTTTAAAGCCCAAATCTAAGGCAGTCACTTTAGATTTACCCCATCTGATCTCCTCTTTCATTCTTTCAAAAATTAAAATATTGGCATCAACTGCCATACCAACCGATAAAACGAAACCAGCAATCCCTGCCAAAGTTAGGGTGATGGGGGGAATAATAAAAAGTCCTGTTTTAAAAATTGCCAAAACCAGCAGGGTATAGATGATAAGCGCTAAATCAGCCACGACTCCCAATAAACCATAATAAGCCACCATGTAAATTAAAATAATTATCAAACCTAAGCTGCCCGCAAGCAGACTTTTTTGTAAAGATTGGGCACCTAAGGTTGGGCCAATGGATCTTTGCTCCAAAATCTTAACAGGTACGGGTAGTGCTCCGGCATTAAGTTGAATTGCCAAACTTTTGGCCTCATCAATAGTAAAATCACCGGTAATTACGGCAGATCCGCCCACTATCTCTCCTTCTACTTTAGGGGTGGATATCGGTACTCCATCCAAAAAAATAGGTAAAGGTTTACCCACATTTCTTCTGGTGATTTCGGCAAATTTTTCTGCTCCTTGGCTGCTAAATTCTATGGCGACTTGGGGACCGGCTGCTATTTGGTTAGTGGAGCCAAATGTGACTTGGGCTTTTTTCAAATCAGCTCCTGTCAGATTAGTGGGTGTGGATTGGAAAATCAATGGTATGCCGGAAGCGGTGGTTTTTGCAGAAGAGGTGGCAGGCAACTCTCTAAATTCCAACTCGGCAGTTCTGCCTACCAGCTCTGCTGCCGAAGATGCATCCTTTAAACCAGGCAGCTCCACAATGATTCTTCTGCTTTCACCTAATTTTGAAGTTTGGACTAAAGATTCTGATACTCCGTATAAGTTGACCCTTCTTTCAATGACATTTTTGGCAGATTCCAAGGCTGCGTCACGGTCTTGTGGCTCAATTTTGCCCATCTGAGTCTCCAAGATCAGTTGACTACCACCCAAAAGATCCAACCCCAACTTGAGCGGAAAATCGATTTTAATATCTTTATCAAACAATCTAAATGTAGGCAAAAAGGGCAGATCCACAAAAACAGCAAGTAAGGTTAGGACAACAATAAACCAAGGCAGCAGTCTGGGCCTCAAGATATCACTCCCTCCAACATATCATCCTCATCACCCAAAAGCATGACTTTTGGCTGAATTAATACCTTTAAAATAAAAGGGTCTCTTCTTCTCACCCTAAAGCGAAACTCTGCCTCATCCATGAATGAGTAGTTTATTTCAGTTTCTTTTTTGGCCTGCTCATCGGCAATGATTGATTGAAGCTCAGGTAGAACGATATTACCTACCACCAAAAGATCGACCTGGTCTGAGTTTGAAGAAATACCTTTGACAAATTTTGTTGAGAGAAAGGCAAATTTAATCTTGCCAAGTTTTCCTCTGTTTTTAATCAAACTTCCTCCTAAATTGGTGCTTTTGGCAACCAGCGACAAAAGCTCTCGATAGTAGAGATAACCTCTTTTGAATTTATAAAGTCTTCTGTTGGCTCTCCATTCAGATGAAGCCATGCCATACTTTTCCATGCGAGCCAACTCCCGTCTGACTGCATTGATCTCCTCGGAAACCTGCCTGACGATTTCCCGGACATGAAATAAACAATCAGAAGGAGCTGATAAAAAAAGTTGTAATATTTTAACCCGGACTCTGGAAACAAATAATTCTTCTAACATTTTTTCACCACCTCTCTAGGCAGATGGTTTCTACATCAGTATTTTACTTCGGATCCCTCCGGGACAGTCTGGATCCAAATTTGGCCTTTGTTTAACTCTATTTCTTTACTCTTAGAATCTACAAATTTTGTCCTTCCTACTCTGGACTGCTTAACCCACTTGCCTTCTATGACGTTTCCGTCCTGGAAGACCAAAGCTTTACCTGTACCGATAGTGCCGTATAAAAGATGGACATTGCCCGGATACCCATCATTGGCATTAGACTCTCTTTGAAATTGGACAATAACGACTTTACCTTCCAGTTGCTGTTTGTTATTTAAATCCAGATGAGGTTCACCGTTACTTCTTTTATAGGTGTTATTTGAGGGATTGTACTCCCATTGTACTTGATATGCCGGTTGGTTCCCCCAGAAATTAACGGTGATTTTATTGATTGTTCCTTCACCCTGGTCGTCTTTAAACTTCCAAGGTATAAAGTTTTCATCCCAGGCTTCATCATTCTGATCCTTTGCCCCCCAGCCTCTTTTCTCACCCACCCCCCAAAGTTTGGCGGTGGTGGAATACATGGTATGTTCTGTGGCCACCGGATGACCCAGCCTTTGATAATCCCTCCAAAAGACCGGAAAGCCGATTGAGAACTGATTTAAGTCTTTAATTTTGTATCTGATGATTTGCCCTAAAGCATCGGCTGGCCCGGGAGTATTGGCTCCTCCGACATGGGCGTATAGCGCATCATATTCTGACAGCCAGTCTAAATAATAGGTTCTGGCTGATCGGACAGGACCAACCTGGACATCCCTTGGTCGGCAATAATAGATGGCCATGAATCTGGTAATTCCTCCTTCGGCTACAGCTTCATAAATAATATCGGCGGTTGATAAGCCGGACTGAGGTCTGGCCTCAGTATGATTTTCCACCATCACAGCCAAAGGACGTCTAGTTTCCCAAACCTCCTTGGCTTTTTTAGTATGGGCTGAACCGTTTAAAGGGCAGCTTTCTGTTTTGGGCTCATTGGGATCTTCTTCAGGTTCGTCTTGAGCTTGAGGTAAGGTAGTTGTGGCTTCCTCTTTTGGAGAAATGGCAGGAGTAAATCTGGAAAAAACTGAATAGGATAGGGAAGTTGAGGTAGAATAGAAAACTACTCCCACAATAATTGAGACTAAAATCTTTTGTAAATTTGTTAATCCGTCAAAAGTTTCAGCTATATTTTTCATTTTATTTCAAAATTCATTGCCTCCTCGATTGTTTCTTGTTCTTCTTTAGATAATTGATAGACATCAGACAGGCCTTGTTTAATTGGTTTTGCAAAAACCCTGGTGCCGGCTCGGGCATGCAAACTGGTTAGCACAAAACCATCTCCTTCTTTATCCAAAAGCGCCAGAGAAAAACTTTGATCCCCACCGGTTTCCTGATAGGGATTATATCTTTTCAGAGCCACTTTCTGAACATGTTTAATCTGTGCACTTTCAAAATTTGCCAGTCTACTATCAAATCTTCCTACATCACCTTTAACATCTAAAACCTGTTGTAACAACTCTTTAAACTTAATTCTTATATCTCTTTCTTCGCCTTTAGGAAAAAGAGATTTAAAAAAATTTACCTGATTTTTAAACCAAAAGGTCAAAATCAAAAGCCAAACAAAGACTGCTAAAATAAGCAGCCACCAAACCCAATCCGAATACATATATTACTCTTTAATCATAATAAATGAGTAAAGTATTTGTCAACTACAACCAGTTTACACGATTGTAGTCAATATTCGGCAGTGGCATCTTCAGGATTGAGAGTCGACTGATGCCGGAGGATCTAAATCCAAAAGTTTTGAAATTGTCACTATTTCAAGGTTTTCCCCAAAAAGCTTTTCAATCATTTCAGAAAGTCTTGCTGTATCATTATTTATACAATGCATTAACACTATATCTCCATTTGTTGCTTTAATCACATTTTCATATGAGGAATCAGGTGTTGAAGCAGCTCCGGTTCCACCACTTGACCTGGACCAAGTGACAACATCATAACCTTGTTCATTTGCAATTTGTAAAACTATTGGCTCTATATATCCACCCGGTGGTCTAAAAAATCTGACGGGTACATACCTTCCCGCTACTTGATCAAGTAAAGTTTGGTGGTCTTTTATGTCATTGGCAATCTCTTCCAAACTTAGGCGATCTGTCCGAAGTACTCTATGGGTATAACTATGGTTTGCTCCCTCATGCCCTGCATCTAAAACAGCTCGCCAAAGATCAGGCTCTCTATCCATTACTCTCCAGCCAAGAGGGAAAAATGTAAACCTTAGATTATAATATTCGGCAACTCTTAAAATTTTCTCTACATGCTGTGGTAAAAATCCATCATCAAATGTTAAAGCCACTTGAGCTTTAGAAGGATCACCCCGACGGATTATCTCACCAGGAGTAGAGGGTACTGTATTTAAAAATCGAAATATATCTTTTGTAAATAGGGACATACCTACCTCAAATGCAGCGATCTTCAGAAACTCTCTCCTATCCACGAGAAAATTATAACATTAATCTTATTTTATAACTGAAGAGAATTTCCGATACACATTTTTGATCTTATTAAGTCTAGATTAGATTGTTCTAGCAATCTAAACAATTATTTAAATATTATATATATTTAACTCCCTGTAAATTTATAATAAATCTTATAGTTTTAGGTTCAATTGGTGCTTGACAAGCTGCTTTGTGCGTGTTAGGCTCAGTTGTGCGTAGTCAAGTCTGACATATGGCTATTCAACAGACCAAAAAACAGTCGGATATTGAGAAAAGATTAAAGCTTTTAAGACAATCCCTCGATACTACTCGGGATAAACAGGTATATGGAAGATCGGAGGAGAAATTGGATACTGCAAAAAGTGTGAATCAAAATATCCAACTTCAATATCCCAAATCTACATCTTCTGTGTCTATCCAGTCAGATATTACCTATTTTCGCCATGATCTTTTAAAGATTACCTCATTTGCCACAATTGCTTTTGGGATTCAGATAGTGCTTTATTTTTTGTTAAGAAATAATATTATAAAATTACCATTTTAATTCGCCTATGGCGAAACAAGGGAGGAGGTGAGTTAGTTAATGCAAATGTATTGCGTCAAATGCCGCACCAAAAGGGATGCGCAGGATGTACAAGGAGTTACCATGAAAAATGGCAAGAAAGCCTCAAAAGGTAAATGCCCGGTTTGTGGAACTTCAATGTTTAGAATTGGTGGTTAGTTTAATGGTGAATGCATTCATCATTTCGAAAGGCCACGTTCAGTTTACATGAACGTGGTTTTTCGTGGGTTTTTAATTTTCTTCCCTGGCTCGGTATTGTAAAGCCTCAGCTATGTGGTTTTCTAAAATATTTTCAGACCCTTCTAAATCAGCAATAGTCCTGGAAAGTTTTAAGACCCGATGATAACCACGGGCTGACAGATTAAGGGATGAGATAGCCATTTTCAACAAATTTAACCCCTCATCTGAAACCTGACAATATTTTTTAATATCCTGATTGGTCATCTCTGCATTGGTTAAAATTTTTCTGGATTCTGTTTTAAATCTGTCTATTTGAATTTTTCTGGCCTGCCTAACTCTTTCTCTGATTGTTTTTGAATCTTCAGCCTCTTTAATCCCGGATAATTTATCCACTTCAACTGCCGGTACTTCCAAATAAATATCAATTCTGTCCAAAAGCGGACCTGAGATCCTTCTTTTATATTTGGCAATTTGGCCCGGCATACAACTGCAGTTTCTTTTGGGATCTCCCAAAAATCCACAAGGACAGGGATTTTGGGCCGCCAAAAGCATAAACTGAGCAGGAAAAGTTAAAGATCCTGAGGCTCTGGAGATGGTGATGTGGTGATCTTCTAGAGGTTGTCTTAAGCTTTCCAAAACATGTCTGGGAAATTCCGGCAACTCATCCATAAACAACACTCCTCTGTGGGCCAAAGATATTTCCCCGGGATGGGGGGAATTTCCGCCCCCAATTAAACCGATATGGGAAGCACTATGGTGAGGAGATCTAAAGGGACGGGTGTTCATCAGTGATTTTTTGGAATCCAACAGCCCGGCCACAGAATAAATCTTGGTTACCTCAACTGCCTCGTCAAATGTAAGTGGGGGAAGAATGGATGGAAATGCTCTGGCCAGCATGGTTTTTCCGGCTCCTGGCGGACCTTTCAGTAAAATGTTGTGTCCTCCGGCAGCAGCTACCTCTATTGCCCTTTTAGCTTGTTCCTGTCCTTTGATTTGAGAAAAATCATATTCATAACTTAGATCATCATCTAAATTCATTTTTCTTCTAAGTAGTGGCTTAAGTTCTGTCTGACCCAGTATGAATTTAATAAGTTGATCTAATGATTCAATCTCCAATACAGCCAAGCCGTCGATAATACTTGCCTCCCAGCCATTACCTTTGGGAACAATGATTGTTTTAAGTTCCTGCTGTTTTGCTAAAAGACTCATTGGTAAAACCCCGGGTATGGGACGTAAGGTTCCGTCCAATGATAGTTCCCCGACCACCAAAGTTTTGGATAAATCCAAATTTGGTCCTTTTTCTAAAATCTGACCAGAAGCTATCAGTAGCCCCAAAGCAATTGGTAAATCATAGATAGGTCCTTCTTTAGGAAAATCAGCCGGAGCTAAGTTGACAGTGATTTTATGATCGGGAAACTCAGTATTACTGTTTCTGATAGCGGTTCTGACTCTGTCTTTACTCTCCTCAACTGCTCTGTCTGCCAAACCGACTATGATAAAATGAGGTAGTCCTGATGAGGAAACATCAACTTCTACTTCAACAGCTACAGCATCTAAACCTATATTGGCACCAGATAAAATTTTTGAAAGCATTATTAAGGAGCAGAGGCAGAAGTTTTTGCATTATATCCTCAAAATTTGTAAATGACAAGAACTTTTGGTAGAATACATATGCCTAGGAAGAAGGATAATCGGAACGTACACTTTTTGCTTTGCAAAAAATGTTACGTTCAGGAAAGTCCAGACAGCACAGAGCAAGGTGGTTCGAGTAATCGGACAGCCGTAAGGCCTAGTTAGAGCAACAGTGACGAACCGAGGTAATGCTCGGGTGAAACGCGGAGGTCGCAAGACCGAAGTCCTGAGAGAAATCGAAGGAGGCAATCCTCCCCGCTGCAATCCTAGAATCCATTGAGCTGCTCGCTCGATAATGAGAGTCAGGAGCATCTCGCCGTTAGGCGGATCAAAGTGACTAAAATCACATTGAAGATAAATGATTATCTTGAAACAGAATCTGGCTTACTAACTTCCTAGGCACTAAAGTTTTCCTTCTTCAATTACTTGGGTAACTATAATCTGTAAAACTACCGCAATAGGGACAGCCAAAAGCGCACCGGCAATACCTAAAAGCCTTGAGCCAACAGCTATTGCTAAAATTACAATTAAAGGATTAAGTCCGACAGCCCTTTTCATTACCTGGGGAACTATCAAATTATTTTCCGCCTGCTGAATTATAAAATAGGTGGCTGTCACTGCCAAAGCTAATACCGGCGAGATGGTCAGAGATATTAAAATTGGCGGTATTGCAGAAATGATCGGTCCGATGATAGGGATGACCTCCATGAGGCCTGCCAAAACAGCCAATGGCAGGGCATAGGGAATATTTAGAATAAAAAGTCCGATATATGACAAGAAACCGATTAGCAAACTTAAGATCACCTGCCCTCTCAGCCAAGCTCCCAATTTCTCCTCAATTCTGACAATAGATTTCCTGACTCTCTCCTCTTTACCGACAAATAGTTTGGCAACACGGTTTTCCAGACCGTCTTTTTCTAAAAGGAGATAAAAAGTCGTCACCAAAAGAAAAATGAAAGTCAGCAAATTATCAAAGGCAGCCAAAGTAAATGTTAAAAAATTTCTGGACAGATTGGCAAATTCTTGTGAAATCACAGATTTATCAATGGCGGTGATGTTGAAAATTTGTGTCAAAAGAGGTGGTAAGCTGACTAGCAAGGTGGTGGTTTGTTCAATCAGAGGAGGCAGGATGCTGGCTAAAATACCGGCGACAATCCCTAATATAATAAGGTAGGTGATGGCAATGCTTAATGGCCTGGGGATTTTTAAGCCGACAAATATTTTAACAAGAGGAGAAAGAGCAGACATTAAAATGATTGAGGAGAAAAGAATCAGCAGCAAATCTCTTATTAAAAAGAGTAACCAAAGCCCTAAAATGAAAGCTGTGATAAAAATAACAGTTTTATAGGAGATGTCAATCCGCTGACTCATGGCCTAATCATACCATTGAGCTACCATTTTTGCTATTTTTTGCTGGTAAGATTTTTCACTAATGTCAAACCAGTGGACATTTTTTTCTTTTTTAAACCAGGTGATTTGCCGTCTGGCGTATCCATGGATTTTTCCCTGTAAGAGTTGAATCAATCCATCGATACTATTAATTTTGCCTTCCAGATAATCTGCCAAAATTCCATATTCTAAACCAAGCTGCCGCATTCTTTTATAAGAGAGTCTCTTTTTATGTAGTTTTTTTGCTTCATCTATCATGCCCTGATTAATTCTTAAGATTACACGCTCATCAATTCTTTTATATAAAATTTCTCTGGGAGCTTTTAAACCAACTTTCAGTATGTCATTGCGAGCTCCGCACCATCTGGTGCGAGGGCGTAGCAATCTTAGTTGGACTTGAATCATCAGTTCGATTGCCCGAATTAATCTCCTGGGATTTTCCCTATCTGATTTATTTAAACTTTTCCATCGCATTGGCGAAATTTCTTGTAATTTTTTCTGCAATTGGAATTTAGAAAGTTTATCTAATTTTTTTCTTAATTTCTGATCTACCGGAATTGCTAAATTGGGCAACCCTTCAATTAATGCCTTAAGATATAATCCGGTCCCTCCCACAATGATTGGCAACTTTCCTCTTCTATAGATATCTTCAATTATCTTGTTTGCATCCTGCACATAATCATAAACCGTATATTGTTTTTTGGGATTTACCACATCATACATCCAAATCTTAACCCCATCTATTATCCATAATCCTGCCTGCTTTTTTATTATGAATTTTCCAGATGGCATTTTCCCGGTGCCAATATCCAAACCTTTATAAACTTGTCTTGAATCACAAGAAACTAACTCTCCATTAAATTTTTTAGCCAAGTTAATAGCTAAATCAGTTTTGCCGGTTGCAGTAGGTCCTAAAATAACTAGTAATTTTTTCATATCTAATATAATATGCTAATAATATGTTTTATATAAAATCTATTTTTCTCCTATTAATTTTACTATCATTCATCGTCTTGCTTCCAGGTACAGTTAAAGTACTTAACTGGGGCTATTGGACACATTTCAGTCAACAAGCAGACAGCTTTTTACATGGAAGGTTAGATATAGCCCGACAAATGGATACTTTTGAATATAAGGGTAAGTACTATTGGCACCAACAACCTTTTCCTTCAGTTATCCTCATCCCCTTTAAATTATTCTCTAAAAATTTTGATCAATCTAACATGCAATTTGTTTTGACTATTTTTCTAGTTATACTTCTCTATAAATTAACCAGAATTTACAATAAACCCATCTCTGACAGGCTCCTTCTAATAAGTGCTTTTTTGTTTGGTTCTCCGGTTATGGGTTTGATTTTAAACCCTTCGAGCTGGTATTATGCCCAACTAGTTACTGTGACTTTAATGATTGGTCTAATTTTAGAAATAGAAACTAAGCAGCGCTCATTAGTTTTGGGAATTCTGCTAGCTTGTATTATTGCCACCAGACCATCTGCTAGTTTCATTATCATACCCGTTATCTATTTTCTGTTTAAAAAATTTCATGAAAGAAAATTTGTTAACAATTTAGTGATGTTTCTTTTTCCGTTAGGTTTTACCATTTTCGTGCTCTTGTTCTTTAATTACGTTCGATTTGAGAATATTTTCTTTAATGCCTATGCGAGCAATGAAATTGGAGGATACATGCCGTACTTTAGAAGTCTAGGGGTTTTTAGTTTTGACCATCTTCCTACTAATCTTTACTACTATTTCCTAATTTCTGTTAATGCTGTTACTGACAAATCAGGCAGTCACTTAGTCTTTCCCTATATTACTTATAGCACCTGGGGAATCAGTTTATTTTTGATAGCACCGTTTTTCTTATATGCCTTTAAAACATTAAATTCAAAGTATCCGGAGATAAGACTTTACTGGATAGCCATTATTTTAAACCTAACTTTATTATTGTTGTTTTTCGCCCCTGGTTGGGTTCAATTCGGTCCACGATACACAGCAGACTTTTTTCCCATTTTATACCTTTTGGTTCTAAAATCATTACCGTCTAAATTAACCTTTGGACAGCAATCCACAATTATCTTAAGTTGTCTATTTAACATTTACCTCTATACTACCGCCTTTATTATCTCCAGCTAAAGTACAGGGCCATATTGTATGAAAATTAACGAAAATATGAAAAGTAAAATAACCGAAAATAAAATCCAAAAATATCTAAAAAATATATTTTTAAAAAATAAAGCTAATGCTATATACATAGGAAATAAAGTAAGGATATAACGCGGCATACAAATCCAATAACTCATTGAATAATAGAAAAATAAATTTACTAACATAAATAATCCATAACTGAGTCTGATTTTCATCAGTACATAAATAGAAATTACTAATGCAAAAAAGAAAGCTGCAATTTGCGCATATCCTAAGGTTAATTTTTCCAATCCTTGTCTCCAAGATAAACTTTGATAAGTATTTACCAAACCCTGCCCAAAAGGAGCAAAATCTTCATACCAGTTTTGTTTTTGGAAAATGGTGAACTGAAAAATATTTCCCCACAATACGTAATTGATAAGCAGATACACTATAAATCCACTCACAGATATAACAGATCCCAAAAATAATATGGTCAATTTCCCCACAAGATTTTTTTTATGGAAATTTTGTCTGTCGAAAACTAAGATTTCTGTCAGTATTGCCGGAAATAAAGCGAGTCCTGCTACTTTTGTGGTAGTAGCCAACCCGATAAATATAAAGCTGATCCAATACTTCTTCTCTCTGGCAAAATAGAAGGCAGCAACAGATAATAAAATAAATAATGACTCTGTATAGGGAATATGTAGAAAAAAAGAGGTGGGGAATATAAACAATATCAAAACCGCAAATAAGGCAATTTTCTTAGAATAATCAATGACTGTTAGCTTATAAAGCATGATTGCAAGAAGTATACTTGCCAGTAATGAAACAATATATCCGGAAATTAAATAGCTAGTCTGAAACAGCAATTTAAATATATAAATTAATATAGGGAAAAGAGGTAAATAGATAATAAAATTAGCCTCAACTCCTACTTTCTGATAACCAAAGGTTGCAACAGAAAGATAGTGAGGGGCATCCCAAACATTCCATAACTCCCATATGTTGATATTTCCTCTATTATGGATTAAATATAGTCCTAATCCTCCTATACCAAACAAAACTACTATCTTACTGGCCAGAGCGATTAAAATCGGGATATAATACTGTTTAAATATAAGATGGATCTTATAAAGATTCACTTATTAATTTTATCATTACTTTAAGCGATGAATAATAGTAGATTCGTTATTTTAGAGAGGTTTAACAAATTAATCAGGCGCTGGAAAGAAGTGATCCTGATTACTCTGGCTGTCAGGTTGTTTTTATTTATCTATAGTTCATTTTTAATAGATAGACAAAATTTTTTAATAAGGTGGGTGGGATTTTGGGACGGCCGGTGGTATTTAGATCTTGCTCAAAACTGGTATACATCCGTAGGAGAAAGATCAATTACCGTAGTTTTCTATCCTCTTTATCCAATTTTAATTAAGTTAACCTCATTTTTTATTTCGAATTTTTCACTTGCAGCTATTTTAGTATCTACCCTTTTTTCTCTCATTGCTGCCATTGCCCTTTTTGAATTAACTTTGCTGGATTTTAATAAAAGAGGGGCAATTCTAAGTGTCTGGTTTTTAAATATTTTCCCCACCTCATACTTTTTACAAGCCGGTTATACCGAATCTGTTTTCTTGGCAACTTCCATGCTAAGTGTATTGCTCTTTAGAAAGAAATTATTTTTAAGATCCGGCTTTTTAGGATTTTTGGCAACTCTGACAAGGGTAAATGGGCTAACTCTGATTCCTCTTTTCTTAATAGAGCAGAAAATAAACAGAAAAAATTTGATGAGCTATCTATTATTAACTTTAGGTTTTTTAATATATCTGGGTATAAATTTTGCAATTTTTGGAGATGCTTTTTATTTTACAAAACCACTTTTAGAAAATTGGGGTAAAAGGTTAGATTGGCCATGGATGGGAATTTATTACTTATTGGGTTCCGATCTTTCCATAACAACCTATATTTATCTTTCAGAATTGGTTGGGTTGATACTAATAACATTTTTTGGTTTCTACACATTTTTGAAAGTAAGGAAATCTTATGGAGTATATGTATTATTTAATCTAGTCTTAATTACCTCTACCAATTTCATATTAAGTACCCCAAGATATGCCTTAATTTTATTCCCGATCTTCATTGCCTTGGGAAGTATAAAAGACAAAAAACTTATTGTATTTTTAAGTATTATCTTTATAACATTACTTTTGTATTTGACAGAAAACTTTATTCAAGGAATATGGGCATTTTAAAAGATAGGTTTTTAATTATTACCATTCTTTTGGGATTTTTAATAAGGGTAATTCTTATCTTTTTGCCGGGATTTAAAGTTGATGTGGATGCTTGGTTTGCCTGGTCTGAAAGATTAACATTCTTACCCTTGAGCCAATTCTATTCTGATCAGATTTGGACAAACTACACCCCCGGATATTTATATGTATTATACTTTTTGGGAATTTTAAAAGATCTTTTGGGGATAAACAGTCAACTGTTTTATTTAGTACTTAAGTTACCATCAATTATTGCGGAAATAATTTTGGCTATCTTTATTTACAAAAAGATCCTCAGAAATACCAAATGGGCTAAACTTGCAGCATTAGCAATCATCCTTAATCCTGCCTTTATTTTCAATAGCGCTGTCTGGGGTCAAATAGATGGTGTGTTAACTCTTGCTGTGGTGCTCTCCGTTTATTTTCTGGACAGAAAAAATTTGATTCTGTCATCAATTATGCTAGGTATATCATTTTTAATAAAACCTCAAACAATTGCCCTGCTGCCAGCTTTTGGATTATTTATTATTTACAATTTCTCCACGAAGAACTTATCAAAGCTTGTCCTGCCTGCAGTAGTGACTGTTTTTATCTTGTCTTGGCCATTTTCTCCCAGCCAGCCGGTAATTGGAATCATCAATCTTTTTTCTAAAATGGTGGGGGACTATTCCTATACATCGGCTTTTGCTTATAATTTTTGGGGAGGAGTGGGTTTTTGGATTCCTGATAATTGGTTGTGGCTGGGAATTCCCTACCAACTTTGGGGATATTTTTTGCTGACTGCTTTCTGGGTATTAATTTTTCTGACCGGCCGTCATAAATTGTCCCTTTACAGTTTGGCAGCTTTGGCTACCTTAAGCTTTTTCTTCCTGCCAACCAGAGTTCACGAGAGATATTTATATCCGGCCATCCTTTTCTTAATTGTAGTTGTTTCTAAGATAAAGTCTGTCAAGTTACTGCTGATGGTGGTAATTTTAACTTTTCTTCATTTTCTAAATCTTTATTATGCTTACGTCTATTTTAATGAGTTCTATTATAAAATGCCTAAGATTTTGTATAATCCTACTCTATATAATTTTTTAGACAACTACGGAGGGCAGATTTCAGTCCTTTCTACGCTGATTTTTATTTTAATAAGTATTATGATTGTGAAATATGTCAAAACTGATCAGCAGAATTAATCACAAACAGATCTTAATATTTATTCTTATCCTGGCTGCTTTTTTACGCCTTTTCCGGTTGGATTATCCAAGTAAGTTTATGTTTGATGAAGTTTATCATGCTTATACTGCAACTCAGTATTTACAAGGCAATAAAGATGCCTGGGTTTGGTGGACAAAGGCACCAAAGGAAGGTGTGGCTTATGAATGGACACATCCGCCTTTAGCAAAAGAAATCATGACAGCCTCTATGTTTTTAGTAAAATCCCAAGACGGCTGGGCCTGGCGGTTACCAGGTGTCTTGTTAGGAATATTTTCGGTTTTTCTAATTTACCTATTAGGTCTTAAGTTATTAAACAGTAGGGTGGCCTCACTTATTGCCGCTTTTGTTTTTTCAATTGATGGGCTAAATTTTGCCCAGTCCAGAATTGGTATGAATGATATCTACTATGTGACTTTTGCCCTTTTAAGCCTTCTTTTGGTATTAAATAAAAAATACTTTTTGGCGGCTTTATTTTTTGGATTTGCCTTTGCCAGCAAATGGGCGGCAATTTATATGCTGTTAATCCTTGTGTCTTTGATACTGATTCAAAAGGCAAAATTTAAGCTAATCTATTTTTTCATTATTCCTCCGGCTGTTTATTTACTAAGTTATACTCCGTTTTTTCTATCAGGCCATACACCGGCCCAGTTTTGGGAGCTGCAAAACCAGATGTGGTGGTATCATACCAATCTTAAGGCAACGCACTCCTATTCTTCACCCTGGTGGTCCTGGCCGCTAAATTTATATCCGGTCTGGTATTTTGTGGAATATGGCAAAGACACTATTGCCAATATTTACGGATCAGGCAACTCGGTGCTTTTTTGGCTGGGATCGTTGGCAGTGGTACTGACAATCTGGGAAGCTATTAAGATTAAGTCGCAAAAATTATTTACAGTTGCGCTGGCATTTTTGGTTTTCTGGTTGCCTTGGTCAGTTTCTCCTCGGATTATGTTTTTATATCATTTTGCCCCTACTTTACCATTTCTTTGTTTATCATTAGGACATCAGTTAAATGGGCTTTGGCAGACTAAAGAAAAAAGAAAATTCGTCTACCTGGTGCTAATTTTAATTGCCCTAAGTTTTATAATTGTTTACCCATTTTTAACAGGTATCCCCATACCAAAAAATTTAGTAAAAATATTCTTCCTGACTAACTTAAGTAAATATCAATTTTAAGAGGAGGCAGAAGAGATAAAACAGTAAAACAAGGACGTAAAACAGGGACGGTCCTAGGATTTATTGCTATATCAATCCAAACTAGGCATTATTTTTATACCTTCTTCTTAAGTATTTCTTTTTAGCAAGAGTTGAAAACCTATCTGATCCTAAAACAGCTTCTTCTTTTTCAAATAATTTTGCCAACTCAGTATGATCTTCTTTTATCCCATCATAGATAAACTTTTCGTATTGTTTTTGTGATCCTTTAGTATCTCCAATTAATCTAACAATATCTTCATCAAGAAACTTTAATGGCTCCTTTCCTAAAGCTTCTTTAATACTGCTATACGGATAAAGTATCGGGTCATGAGTTATCTTAGCTTTTACAGGATTAAGGTAAATGTACTGAGATAGTTGTAAAAAATATGAATCAGATTCAATTAAAATACTCTTGAATCTATTTTGAAAAACAGGACCAAAATGGTTATTTGTGCGATTAAAATACATGGAGTAGCTGGTAGTTAATGAAGCCATTATTTTTGAGATAGGAGTTTTGCGGGTATGTATTGAAATATGGAAGTGATTAGGCATCAAACAGAAAGCATATATTGAATGATCATATTTCTTTTTATTTTTAAGATCAAGCAGTTTATTCAGAAAGAACTGGTAATCCTTTTCTTTAAGGAAAATAGGTTGTTTATTAATGCCCCTATTAAATACATGATAAAAGGCGTTTTGAAAAACAAATCTAGGACCCCTTGGCATAATGATGAACTATGCCAGATTTAGACTGTTGTGTCAAGCTATCTGAGGACCGTCCCCTTATCCCTTTGCCAGATTTAGATTTTTTCCCTAATGATTTTTCCATTAACAAAATAAGAGAGGATTTTATTATTTTCCCAGCGAAAATCTGAAAACTCATTACTTGTTAAATCATTATGCAGTAATAGCTTGAAATTACTTAAAATATCAAATGCCAATATTTCTAATTCTTCTTCTTTTTCTTTCCTGATAATAAGTGCTAGTTTTGTTGAGTCAGGTGACCATATGGCTTGAGTTTTATTAGTCAATCCACTACCATCAGGAGGTTGATCTCTTGTGATTTGGAAAATCGTTCTGCCAAATTCATCTCCTTTATTGGCTACAGAAATCCCGTACTTCCAGCTATAATGATATGCCAAAACATAATTTTTATCAGGTGACCAACTATATCCTACTCCTATCGAAATATCTCTGGGAATTTTAGATTTAAGATCTACAATATATGCTTGCATACACTCTGTTCCACAACCACGATAAACTACAATCTCATCATCGCTTAACCACTCAAGACTGGAAAGACGCTCATCACTCTGAAAAACTGTCTCCTTTGTATCATCAAAGTCAACAATAACTGATGCATGATCTCGATCCCATATATCACCTGAACCCATCACAAGGTTATGTTTGAAATAAGCTGACTTTTTTCCTGAAGGAGAAACTTTTAAGGTGTGTTCTTTCAAAAAAAGGTTCTCTTTTTCATATATTTTAATAAGCTCGTTATCTATATCTCGCTTGCTTTTTAAGAGTTCGGATTCATTAAGATTTTCGGTACCTATGTTATCGCCTTTAACAGACCAGTAGGTAATCACCGAAATAATTATTGCCATAAGTGATAATACCGGGAAAATCAATTTTTTTATTCTGATCATATTTTATAAAAAAGCATATCATCAATTTTTATAGCAAAAATTGCTCCTGGGACATCTTGAGTAATAAATTTTTGCTGAGGATAATCTGCTGAATGGAAGAATAGAGCTCCTTCAGTAGGATCATCCACGGATCCGTTGATCACTTCCCGAGCAACTTCATATGCCTTTTTCCATGCATCTTTAGTTACCTGACTTTCAGTATTTAAGGGATCAATTAGTATGGGAAAATTATCATCTTCAGGATTCATTGCAGAAAATTGATCTGGGGGTAAAATGACTAAGTGGTATGTATTTCCCCAATCTGAACGATTTGCCATTAAACGATTTTTTACAACCCAGGCTACGCCCTTCATTGCTTCAACTGATTGATTTCTAGCTTCTCCAAAAACCAGACGAGCTAAAATCATCTCTTCTGTATCATCAGCAAAATTACCTGTCCACTGCGGATCATCAACAGTAGGAGTCCGTTTTAGACTTACAAATCCTAAATCAAGTTTTACACTATGTAGTGTTGGAGTTCTATCTGCCCAAAATTCAATATAATGGACTCCGGAACCTAAATTTTCAGTAAATGTTTTCTCTTCCCGCTCTATCCCAAAGATTTTTCTTAAAATACCTGCTGACCATACCCAATTTCTATGAAAAATAGAATAAGGATTAGTCTTTATAGTGTTATCGATAATCAACTTAGCATCATCACCATCTAAAAAATGCCATTTGACAGTTACATCAGCAGTGATTGATTTTAAAGGTAAGTCTATTAATACAAAAGTGTACCAAGGCCTTCTGTCACCATCTTGAGCTTGCTTCTCCAAATTAAACTGTATGTTTTGAGAATCTGGTATATATTCTGTATTAAATCCTTCTATAACAGCCTCATTATTTGAAATAAACGTAATTGTGTGATCGTCTTTATCTAATTTTAAGATAAAAACGACTGTTTTTTTGAGTCCTTTAAGTTGAGCTCCATTCCATGCAGGAGGGATATTCATATATTGAGGTTTTTCTTCTGCAGGAATTTCACGAAGCTTGATACCGTCTACCTCAACTCTTAAATCCTGACTTTTTTCACAGTGGGCAGCAATGATAATTTTATAAAAACCTGACTGATCTGTAGAAAAGGTAGTGGAGTATTTCTTAGAAATCTTTTTTGGGAATTGTTCGGACATAAACACATCTTAGTCTTCCTGTTTCTTTAAATGCAATAGCGTGTATTAAATAGAAAAGGTTTTCTATCTTTGTGAGTAGTTTAAAACTATGCCATTTTTAGATTGTTATATCAAGCTATCTGAGGACCGTCCCCATTAGGACCCATTAGGAAGAGGCAGAAGAGTATTGTGTTATGGCATAATCCCAAGCTTTTAAAGAGATGAAAAAAAGTATCAATGCAAAAAAGAGGGCATAAATTATGGAAATGGGGGAAAGAAGTCCCAGCAAAGATTTAGCAGGAAAGCTCATCATGATCCCGACTGGTATGATAAAAGTAATAAATCCCCTGATGGGTTCTTTGTAGATATCAATAGGCATTCTGCCTAAGGCCACCACGTCTCTGTAAAGCATGATGGCATGGTCTATCTCTGTGGTCATAATGGCTAAAGCCAATACCAAAATATGAAACGATAGAGCAATAGTAAAACCTATTCCCAAGAGAAGGGTGTATAAAAATATATTTAAAGGGTCATAAATTTGTAATCTAAGGATGAAATAAATGATGGCTCCTAAAAGAGGAAATAAAGTTAAGAAGTCCATTAAATCAGGCCCGGTTGCCAAACTTCTAAATAACGGGCTAAATGGTTTTATCAGATAAAAGTCAAAGTTTCCGGAAACAACCTGGGATCTGAACCTATAAACTTCTCTAAAGAACAGTTGAGCCAGCATATCTACCAGGTTAAATGACAGATAAAAAAATATGGTCTGGTCTAATGTGTATCCTGCTAAAGCCGATGTTTTTCCAACCAGGATTATTATAAATATGGAGAAGATTGTGAAGCGCAATATTTTTGCAAGCAAGAAAATAACCAGTGCCCATCTAACCACCAGCTGTGTTTGAAAAGAATTAATTGCGCAGATCCACCAGATTTTTAGATATTTTATTAGCATTTAGTGTCCGACTGCCGTGTAATGACGCAGTCCCATATTAACCATCCACCTCATTAAAAACCACAAAGTAATGACCCAAAAAATAAGAATGGAAAAATATAAGAAAATTTCATTTGCACTAAAATGTCCCAGGTATATTTTGGCAGGAAAATAAATTAAATAGGGAAATGGAGTCAACATTAAGAAATTAAAAACACCTCTTGGTAAAATATCGATGGGGAATAATCCTCCACCGAAACCTTCTAAAAATATAAACATTAAAAAAAGAGGCCCCCAGGAATTCTCCACCCAAAAGGCAGTTAAGCTAATCACAAAACCTATGCAAAAATAAGTGAGAATTCCCAAAATTGCTGCCAAAGTAAACAATATCAGAGTATTTGGATTAGTCTGCAAAAAAATTGGCGGTTTCAAAAGTACAATAATTAAGCTGACCTCCAGTATCACAAATAAGATATTTAAGAGTTTATCAGCTAAATCTCTGGAAAAGTAGTAAGAGATAAAACCCAGTGGTTTAATTAAAAAATTTACCACTGAGCCATCGTTAATTTGGTTTGATACATCTGTGGCTCTGGATGATAAAACAACAGCTCTGATGATAGCTGATACTAAAATATAGGTTAAGATGGAGGATTGTGTATAACCAAATATTTGCGTTTGAGATTGAAAAACAGTCCACCAGATAAAATAAACCAACAAAAGTTGTAAGATAGTCCTGACTCTCCATAGGATAAAATTCAGCCGGTAAACTAATCCCTCTTGCCAGGAAATTTTAAAAATAGTCAAATATTTGTTAATCATTTCCTTTGCCAAAAATCCAGGGAGTTGATGTTTTAAACTTTGTTTCCGTCTTTTTTAAAAGAGTGTTTTTCTCTACTAATCTGATCACTCTGACCACAGTATCGGTGCCAACCCTAACTTTTTTAGCTATTTGCCTGATAGATAAGCCCTCATTTAAAAGATTGATGATCTGGTATCTGTTTTTTAACATTCGGAGTTCAGAAGAGGTGAGCAGATTTTTTAAAATTTGATCGGGAACTTTAATTTGCCTGTCCAGTTTAGGTTTGCTCATACTGTTCCTTTTTTAAATACTTGCCTTATGATATCCTCAATAGCCGGGTCTTCAATTGTTAAATCAGCCACGGCAAAACTAGACAAAAGTTTGGCGGCTTTTTTAGCCACCTCTTCTTTGGACAGCTGAATTTCAACGTATAATCCGTCATAATTTTTAATCTCTCCGAATCCTATTAGCTTATCTTTATCCACCATTTTTTCAAAATCTGCCTTAATAATTTTATATGGGGCAAATTTTTCCACGATCTCTGTAAGCAGCCCGTCATATAAAATTTTGCCTTCATTAATGATTATGACTCTTTTACACAGCTCTTTTACATCGCCCATGTAATGGGAGGTTAATACAATAGTGGCATTAAATCTTTCGTTATATTCTTTGATAAAATCGCGCATAGTTTTTTGAGCTACCACATCCAGCCCAATGGTTGGTTCATCTAAAAACAGCACTTGAGGTTGGTGTAAAAGCGCGGCAATCAGCTCACACTTCATCCTTTGACCTAAAGATAATTTTCTGACCTGAACTTTTAAAATGTCTTCCACATCCAACATCCGGGCCAGTTGTTTGACAGTTTCCTCAAACCTTTTTTGGAGAATCTCATAAATTTCTTTATTAAGGATAAAAGTTTCCCAGGCCGGCAAGTCCCACCAGAGTTGATTTTTCTGCCCCATCACCAGAGAGATCTTTTTTTGAAAATCCGGCTGTCTTTTAAAAGGCTCAAAGCCCAATACTCTGGCTTCACCGGAAGTTGGGTATAGCAGGCCCGATAAAACCTTCAGAGTTGTGGTTTTGCCGGCACCGTTGGGGCCGATAAATCCCACCAATTCGCCTTCATCTATCTTGAAAGAAACTCCGTCCACAGCTTTGACAACTATGTATTTTCTTTTGAATAAAGATTTGATGGATCCTAAAAGTCCGGGCTCTTTTTGATGAACACTGTAGTATTTCTTTAAATTTTTAACGGAGATTACCGGATTTACCATTTAACCTCATTATACAGAGTTTTTAACCATAATCTATTGACTTATAGCAATTTGATGTTAATATACCAAATAATGTCCGAATGTTTTGAAGTTAATCACTGTTTTTTTACTACTTTTATTCTGCCTATTTCTTCCTCCCTTTGTGGCTGCTGAAACTGATGGGCAAATTTTTTCTGATAATTTTTCTGATGGGAATTTGGATGGATGGAATATTGAGAGCGGAAATTGGTATATAAATAATGGGAATTTAGCGGGGTCTAAATCAGGGACATTTTTAGGGGGAAGGGTCAATAACGGGTTAAAGGATTGGGAAAACTACTCCCTGGAACTTGATTTTAATATACAATCCGGCATAGATGCA
>MFDM01000020.1 GCA_001776905.1 Candidatus Daviesbacteria bacterium RIFCSPLOWO2_01_FULL_39_12
TGTTTTAAATACCTGTTTCTCATTGTCTAGACAATCTATTTTACCACCTAAAGGCGGTTAATCTTGTCTAGACCCTACCATTATCAACCTTTGGCTCTTCTGTTCCCTCAAGATAAGGCCCCAGACTGTTAAAAAATATCCTAATCTGACGAAATCCATAGTTGAACATGATATCTCCAGAAAATTCAGCAATATACTTTTTTATTTTTTCCTCTCTTCCTCCTCTTTCTATTATCTCCTGAGGTGATTGTAAAACAATTGGTCTCTTCGGCATCGGCACAGTTTCCATCAAATTTTCAACAGCTCTCCTGACGATCCTGCTTTCAGATTTATCTGCAAAAATCTGTTCAAAAGGATTCTGAGGGTTAACACCATTCAGAAGCTGTAAAGCTTTACGATAAATCTCAAGATGTAGCTGCTCGAGTGTCTCTTCACCCTCACTTGCTGTTGAAGCTAATATCCTTTCCGGTGAACCACCTTCTGATGATGGAATTTGTGTCATAGCCACCAAGTATACCATATCATTAAAAGCCCTTGCCTAAGATCAGCCAAAAGAGATATAATAAACAAGAGCTTCAAGCTCTTTTTTAAATCCTCATGGATAAAAATATTGGTAAAATACAACCGGCTCCTATTGTGGAAGAAATGCAGAAGTCCTATCTGGACTATGCCATGTCTGTGATAGTCTCCAGAGCTTTACCCGATGTCAGGGACGGACTTAAACCAGTTCAGCGAAGAATTATCTATGCCATGCACCAGCAAAACCTACACCATACCTCCAGATATCAAAAAAGCGCAGCAGTTGTCGGTGAGGTATTAAAAAACTTCCACCCCCATGGAGACGCTCCGGTTTACGAAGCCATGGTCAGGATGGCTCAAAACTTCTCCTTAAGGTATATGTTAGTTGACGGCCAGGGAAATTACGGCTCAATTGACGGGGACTCACCTGCTGCCATGAGATATACTGAGGCCAGGCTGGCTGCCATCTCGGATGAACTATTAAGGGACATTTCCAAAAATACTGTTGATTTTGTGGATAATTATTCCGGCACTACTCAAGAACCGGTGGTACTACCTTCAGTTATACCAAACCTACTGCTTAATGGCGCCTCGGGTATTGCCGTAGGCATGGCCACCCAGATCCCTCCCCATAATTTATCAGAAGTATGTGATGCTCTCATTCATATAATCGACCACCCTGATACAGTTGTTGAAGACTTAATAAAATTCATCAAAGGCCCTGATTTTCCCACCGGAGCTTCCATTTATGACCAGACGGAAATTTTAGCAGCCTATGCTACAGGCAAAGGTAGAATTGTGATGAGAGCCAAAGCGGAGATTGAAGAAGCCAAATCAGGCAAAATGCAAATCATCGTCACCGAGATTCCGTATCAGGTCAACAAGGCCACTTTGATTGCCAGAATGGCCGATCTGGTCAGGGATAAAAAATTGGAAGGAATTTCCGATTTAAGGGATGAGTCAGACAGAAAACAGATGGTTAGGATTGTCATTGATTTAAAAAGGGATGCCAAACCAAAATCTATTTTAAATAATTTATATAAGTATACGACCATGCAGTCTGTCTTTAATGTCAATTTAGTAGCTCTCTCAGATGGAGTGCCGCATCTTTTGACCCTCAAACATATTTTGGAAGAATTTGTCCGCCACAGGCAGGTGGTCCTCAGAAGAAGATCGGAGTTTGAGCTGGCGGAAGCAAAGGGCAGGAAACACATTCTGGAAGGCTTGATGATTGCTGTCAAAAATATTGATGCGGTGATTGAAACAATTAAAAAGAGTAAAGATGCTGATGATGCCAAAAACAACTTAATGAAGAAATTTAAATTAACGGAAATTCAAGCCGTGGCTATTTTGGATATGCAGCTTAGGCGTCTGGCAGCTCTAGAAAGGCAAAAACTTGAAGATGAGCTCAAGCTTGTCAGAGAAACCATTACTTATTTGGAGGATTTGCTGGCCCATCCAGAAAAAATCTTGAAGGTAATTAAACAGGAGCTAAATCATATTAAAGAAAAATTTGGAGATGACAGGTTAACCAGGGTCTACAAGCAGAAAGCAGGGGAATTTTCGGAAGAGGATCTGGTGGCAAATGAAGTCACCATAGTCACCATTACAGGAGGAGGTTATATTAAAAGACAATCACCACACTCATTCAAAACCCAACAAAGAGGGGGGCGGGGAGTGATCGGTATCTCCACCAAAGAAGAAGATGCTGTCTCCCATATTTTTTACACCCAAACTCACGATAATATTTTATTTTTTACCAGTAATGGCAAAGTTTATCAGGTCAAGGTTTGGGAAATTCCGGAAACTCAAAGAGCTGCCAAAGGGCAGGCCATTGTTAATTTAATCAATGTTGAACAAGGGGAAAAAGTCACGGCTGTTTTAACCAGAAGAGCTCAAAAAGAGCAGGCTAAATTCTTCTTTATGTGTACGCAAAAGGGCAGCGTCAAAAAAACTGCTTTGGCAGAATATCAAAATATCAGAAAAAACGGCTTGGTGGCCATTAAATTAGACGTAGGAGATGAGCTGGGTTGGGTTGGCCCTACCTCGGGAGAAAATGATGTGATTATTGTTTCCCACAAAGGTCAAAGTATCCGGTTTTCGGAAAAAGGGGTCAAAGCCACTCACCGAGACACTTCCGGGGTCAGAGGCATCAAATTAGGTAAAGATGACAGTGTGGTTTCTTTAAATATAGTCGGTAAGGTGGAAGGGGAGCTTTTGGTGATTATGGAAAATGGACTGGGCAAAAAAACTCCCACCACTTATTGGAAGAAACAAGGTAGGGGAGGACAGGGGGTTAAAGCTGCTCAAGTAAATACCAAAACAGGCAATATCGTGACAGCTTCTGTAGTTGATAAAAAAATGGATACCTTGATTTTAACATCCACCAAAGGACAACTTATCAAAATGGACCTTGGTGAGGTACCTTCCCTGCAGCGGCAAACACAGGGGGTAATTTTGATGAAGGTTAGACCAGGAGAAAAGGTGGCAGCAGCCACTACTGTTTCATCAAAAGATAGAGTAGAATAATAAATTAAATGTCCAAAGAAAAATTCATTTCCACCATTACCATGGTCTATTTTATGGCAGGTTTTTTATTTACCATAGTTTTTGCCATCTACTACAGGTGGCCCCCTTTGTCTTTTTTATCACCCTCATTTTACAGCGTCATTTTTACCTGGCCATACCAGGCCATTGGCTTTATCAGGGATCTTCTAAATTACGGTTTGGCAGGCAAACCCATTTGAGGATCTTGGGCTAATTGCCGCAAAGCTTCTTTATTAGCGACTCGATAATAGATAGTTTCATGATGCATATCCGGCTGTTCAAGAAATTCCCTCTCTAATACCCCCGCTTGCACCAAATTATCCAGGCTGCGACGTAATACTTCATACTCAGCCGGATGTTTCTGACGATAATCGTCAGTGTTTAATGTTGCAACATGTCCCATATTAGCCAGGATATCGGCAGCAGAGATGGGAACACCGGTTTTATCCCCAAAACTCATCTGCTCTCCCCAAAACGAACCGACTATTGTTTTGGCAACAGTATGTTCATTGATCTGCTCAGCCGGAATTTTTTCAGCTATCCAACCTATTCGTTCAACTACACCTCTATAGACATCCCAGCCGTGATCTAGCACTCCCTTTACAGACCGTCTAATTTTGCCAATCCTGCTGGGTGAGCCGCCCTCCGGCGAATTTTCCATGATTTAATTTTAACACAAAATGTTGACATTATAAAATCCTTATTACATTATTAAATTAGGTCTTTCAGAAAAAGGAGGTGATTAAATAATGCGGCTTTTGATTGCCTTAGTAATCAATGCTTTGGCATTTTTGCTGACTGCCTATATTGTGCCGGGATTTAAAGTGGATAATTTCACCTCAGCCATACTCTCAGCCATAGTTTTGGGGGTAGTGAATACTTTTATTAAGCCTGTTTTAAGCTTTGTCACAGCTCCTTTAACTATAATTACCCTGGGCCTTTTTGCTTTTGTGGTAAATGCGGTGGTCTTATTTATAGTGGCCTGGGTTGTACCGGGGTTTGATGTGGATGGCTGGCTGCCGGCAATTTTAGGCGGAATAGTTTTGGCAGTTGTTTCAACTGTCATATCATCAGCGCTCAAAGATTTGGGTAAATTAGTCAAATAACTTACTTATTGCCGGAGTGAAAAGCTTTGTGGACATCTTTTAAGTGGGCATTGGTGACATGAGTGTAAATTTGGGTGGTGGAGATATTGGAATGGCCCAACATTTCCTGGACCGATCTTATATCCGCCCCATTAAGCAGCAAATCTGTGGCAAAAGAGTGCCGTAAGGTATGAGGAGTAGCTTTAACAGGCAATCCTAATTTTTTGACATATTTTTCCACAATTCTTTCGATCGAGCGGGAAGTCAATCTCATTGCCTCACCTCCATTGGTGGGATCCACTTTCCCCTGAAACCTGATAAATAATGGTTTAAAAGTATCCTTTCTGGCTGTCAAATACCTGTCTAACCACTCTACAGCTGAATCAGAAAGAAATACCACCCGTTCTTTACCGCCTTTGCCCACAATGCCAAATTCGCGCCTGGTTAGATTAATGGTATCACGGTTTAATGACGCCAACTCAGACACCCTCAGCCCGGTGGAGAAAAGTGTTTCCAGTATGGTTCTATCTCTAATACCATCCTTTTTAGAGGTGTCTGGGGCTTCTAGAAGGCTCTTTAGATAATTATCATCTAAAACTTTTAACGGCCTGGAATCTGTCTCACCCAGTTCCACTTTCTCGGCAGACAGGGTTTTTATATCAATCCTGGCCAAATATCTTAAAAAGGCCCTCAAGGCTATCATAAAATAATTTTGAGTGACTCTTTTTAAGCCTTTGTTTGTTTTAGGATCTGAGTATCTGGACAAAAATAGGCGATATTTTCTAATCAGATTTAAATCAATCTCCTCAGGTTTAATATCACCCGCCCGCTTCGCGAGGCGAGTAAAGTCTAAAAATCTTTTGAGGTAGTGGTCATAATTTTTGATGGTCAGCTGAGAGGTATTTCTCTCCAGCTCCAAATATTCTAAAAAATCAGTGATCAGCTCAGCAAGATTCATAAAATCAGATTAACATAAAAGAAGCTTAATGGCAATATTGTCCGACAAGCAACTTACCACATCCTTGGAGATTTACAGGAAAGCCAATCCTAAAATGCCCAAAATAGTCAAGATTGATCCGACGATGGCTAAAGCATAAGTTAAGTCTTGAGAGCCGGCAGGAGGCAGAGTTTGAGAGGGGACTGCTGAAGGGGAAGAAACTGCACCGGATGGGGTGCCGATACCACCCTGAGGTGGAGCACCCGCTGAACAGGCTCCAGAACCTATAGTATAAGAACCATTCACCACGGAGTTTAAAATATCCTTGACTGTACTTCTTTGAACTACCGTTGAATCGGATGTTTTGGTCTTATCGTTCGGATCAAAATCAAAGTTAACTTGCGTCAGCCCGGTTGGCGCATCAGATTTGACGGTAAAATTAACTGTGGCCAAATTTCCCTTGCCGGTAAACGGAGTTGTCACTGAGGCCAAGGCGGTCACGGTAATCTTGCCATTGGCCAAATCAATATTGTTGCCGGGATAATCAGCATATATTGAACCATTAACGATTGTGGTGGGCGTTAACCTGGTTGGATCATAAAACAAGATGGCATCAGTCCCATCAGTCTGTACCCCGCCTGTATCCAAAACAATGGTGGCAGTTTGAGCACAACCTCTATTAAACGTAGCAGAGGAAGGATTTAAAGACAAAGTGGCAGTTTGGGCATAAGCTAAGGAAGGAAAAAATATTGGGAAAAAAAATAGCAACAACAAAACTTTAATCATATCTTTAAGGTAAAGCTTAGCAATGAGTTTGTCAAGTCTCACGCTCAAAAAAACAAGGGCCTACAATGGCCCAAAAACGGTTGGTTGGGGGAGATAAGCTATATTGGTATCATTGGATAGATTGGGCTGTCAGAAAGCCCCAAAGTTAAAGTTAAGAAATCTAAATTTATCAATTAAAAATCTAAGTAAAAATTCAGTAGGAAATATAACAAAATAGGTACAGGAAAAAGAGATCAGAAAATTCCTAGTTTACAATTTCAAATTTCCAATTTCCAAATCCGGGGTCTCCTCCATGGGATCCACTTCCTTAACGTCGCATAAGATACATTGTCCGACGTCAATAGATTAGGGAAGGACAGAAAGGAGAAGAGAAAAGAGTTCCTTAATAAAATGGCCACAGAATTAAACAATAGGCTATGTTATCCTTCAGTCAATGTTTTGTCATATACAAAATGAGGGAGATATGCTCTCCTCTAGAGAGGGTTCGGGTAATATTTAGCAATCAGTTAAATGAGCTGCCATAATTAGAGAGAAGGGCTCAAGGGGAAGAGTAATAAGACCCATAGTTTTCCACATTCGTGTTTGACAACTATATCATACTGCATCATGATTTCTTTTCACGAAATATCCCATAATTTTTCACGTTCTCAAGGCTTTTTTATTTCCCCACTCCTCTACTTTAGCTTGTTGTAACAATGTAATTCTGAATTCTAAATTCTGATCATCCTGTCCAGGATGTTGCGAAGAAACTAACTGTTAATATGGCCGCCCCTATTCCCAAATACTCCCACACTGCCCTCTTGGTTAACCTTCCCCTTAAAAGCTGAGTCGTCACTCCCACCAAAGCATACATACTTGAGGATAAACTCAAGGACCAGATGGTGGTCGGGGCAGGCCAAAAAGAGAAAGCATAAGCTAGCTCACCCAGCACCAAACTTAAAATGAAACTTTGGACTAAGGTGATCTTTTTTATCCTATCCTCCATCTCAATGGACCAAAGAATCTGTAAAATCAGGGGGAAACTAATAGCTGAAATAATAAGGCTGTTCCAAAGAAACAGCAAATTAAAAGCATGCACCACGTTATATAGGAAAAAAGCAGATAAAAGAGTAAAGAGAAAACTGGCTGTGGAGGCTGCCCGGTATAGTGGAATAGTCCTAATGGATGCCACATTGAAAACGTTTTGGGCTAAAAGCAATAAATAGAAAGTCAATCCAAATAAAACTGCCACCGGCAGTCTGGTTAACCACCTGACAGGCAACAGGAAGTAAAATGAAGACACGGCCACTGTAAAAAAAGTGGGTAGGATTAACAGGACAAAAGCCTTAGTTAAGTTCAACCCTTCCCAAAGAGACCAAAGAGATAACAAATAGGCTGCTATTCCTAAACCAGCCATAAATTTAAACCTGAGCTCAAAATTAACCAGTTGGGTTGACAATAGTCCTATAGTTAATAGGCTTGATGAGATGATGATTTTTTGGCGCTTGGTTATATTCAGTTTCATAGTTACTTATTAACCATTTTCAGCACATGGCAAATAGCTATGGCTAAAGCATCCGTGGCATCATCCAGATGCCCTCCTTTCCAATTCGCCTTAAGCTTTCTTCTCTTTCTCCCATTTGTTCCTAAAAACTTTCTCACTCCCTCGTGAACTTGGGTTTTATCGGCTCTTCCGGCTCCGGCTACCATTAACTTCACTTGCAATCCTGTGTAATCAGTAAAGGGAATCTTGTATTGAGCCGCCGAAAGCATAATCACTCCCCTAGCCTGCCCAACCATGATGGCGGTCCTGCTGTTGACACCAAAAAATAACATCTCGCAAGCAATCTGATCCGGTTGGTATTGTTCAATTATTTTGGTTAACTCCGAGTGGATCATATGCAGCCTATCCTGCATTAATCTTTCTTTTGGGGTATTAATATTTCCATATGTGATAAGCTCAATATCATATTTGAATTCCCTACCCAAAATATCGTCAGGTACTTTTATTACCCCATATCCGGTGGTGGCTGTTCCGGGATCAATTCCCAGGATTATCATATCAACTCCTCAGGTATGTCAAAATTGGCATAGACTTTTTGGATATCATCCAGCTCTTCCAACTTCCCTGCAAAATCCAATACTTTCTCTGCGCTTTGTTTATCTTTTATTTCCACTAAAACAGTGGGTTTATAGATTAATTCCTGACTCTCTACCCCATACCCTGCTTGAGTAAGTTTTGTACTCATAGTATTTAGTTCTGGGCTTTGCACATATACCAAATACTTTCGCATTCCGTTCTCCTTAAAATCTTCCACATCTTCAGCTCCGAGATCTATAAGCTCCAACATCTCCTGTTCGCTGTTCCCTTCCCCTTCGGGGGCCCCCTGTCCCCTAACTCTTATTTCCCCCTTTCTTGCAAACATATAACTCACACTTCCCTGCCCGGCTAAATGCCCCCCGCTTCTTTCAAATATATTTTTTACTTCCTGAAGAGTTCTTAACTTATTATCAGTCACTCCTTCCACCAAGAAAGCCACTTTGGCGGGCCCAAAGCCCTCAAAAACTATCTTCTCCACATTTTGGCCGGGTAATTTGCCCAACCCCCTGTCAATAGCCCGCTGCACATTCTCCTTAGGCATATTAGCAGCTTTCGCCTCTTCTAGGATAGCTCTGAGTCTGGGGTTAGAATTAACATCTCCAGAACCTCCTTGTTTTACAGTAATGGTAATGGCATTGGCCACTTTGGTAAATGTTAATCCCCTTTTAATATCCGCCGCCCCTTTAGATCGCTTTATAGTTGACCACTTGGAATGTCCGCTCATGGAAGATATTCTATCATATTAACTCTTCCCAAATAATCTACGAAACATTGACAAGATGGTTCCATATCTCTATACTTTCTCATTTAGATGGACTCTAACCCTTCTATCTCTCCGAATTTGACTGAACAGGCAATCGAAGCTGCTTTAGGCTACAGATGGGAAGTAGCCTTAAAGATCAATAAGCAGATTTTAAAGCTTGATGGGCAAAATATAGACGCTTTAGCCAGATGTGCCAAAGCTTATCTGGAACTGGGCAGGTTTAATCTGGCCAAGAAATTCTATTCCCAGGTTTTGCAGTGTGATCCTTACAACCCGATTGCTTCAAAAAATTTAAAAATCATCAAATCTTTTAAAAAGAGCGGTAAACCCCGCCCTAATGGAAATGGAGAGTTTAGGTTATCTGCTTCCCTGTTTTTACAGGAACCGGGCAAAACCAAAATTGTCAACCTATTAAACGTGGCCGAGCCGCAAAAATTATCCGCTACTTTTTGCGGGATGAAGGTTGATTTGCTTGTCAAAAACAGAAAACTGATTGTGGTGGATTCTGAAGGAAGTTATTTGGGGGTTTTGCCGGATGATATTTGCCATCTTCTGCTAAGGCTTTTAAGAGGGGGTAATAAATATAATTTATTTATCCAGGCCATCAGAGTCAATAGTCTGTCGGTTTTAATCAGAGAAACTTATCGAAGCAAACGCTTTAAAAATCAACCGTCTTTCCTGGAGAGAACTAGCCGTATCTCCTCAAGTGAACTTATCTCATCTTTAGATGGTCAGGATGATAGCTCAGAAGAAGCTGAGGAAGCAGAAGAAAGTTAACCTTTAAAAAGCTTGGGCAAAATCCTCACCCAAAAAAATATTAATTTGAGCTCTTGAGGAAGTCTCAGGGAAGTCTATCTTATCACAATCCTTCTCCCGGCATGGAGAAAATATTTGAGTGAGCCTTTTTAAACTGGCAGATTCTTCTCCCCAAATAATAGTTTTTTTCAACTGTTTAGGATAGTTTGAAACAATGATCACATTACCGCCTAAATTAGCGATGATCCTTTTGGCTTTTTGAGCAAGCTGCGGATAGTCTGTGGCATTAAAAACCGCAATAGATAAATTCTCTGCCCTGATTTTCGGATCTATGAAACTGGTGAAAATTGTATCCAATTTAGCGGAGTCAGCCATAAAAACCGTAGTAGAGTCAGCCAAACTTTTTGTATCCAAAACTGCCAAATTGGTAAGATCCAAATAGTTTATCTTATCAAACCTGACTTTGATTAAACCCAGCTTTAAACGCATTAACTCCAAAGGTGTCAGATCCGAACTAATCTTAGTAAAAAGAGACATCCCGGAAAAGGGATTTTGGCGGATTTCCTCTATTAAATTTTCTATTTGGGGGTAATTTTGATGATTTTCCAGGCGTAAATAACCATCTATCGGAATACCAAATAGGGATGACAGCGCTGTTTTGATAAGCTTAGGGCCTTGACCTTTTTGGGTGGACTCCCCCAGATTGTAGATTGATCCAAGCATCCAACTGCCATATCCTCCGGGCACGTCTAAATAAAGATTATCCGGCAGGGAAACTATCAGTGCTTTTTCTTCTTGAGGATTGAAATTAAGTATGGAGGTTGAACTGGTTTGGATAACCAGGTTAAGATTAAACTGACCATCCCAAAAATATTTTTGTGCAGGCACGAAATTTAAAGGGCTGGTCATTATCTTGACGAAATTAATCAGCTGGCCCAAAATTAATATTCCCACAATCAGACCTAACACCACCAGACCCAGCTTTAAATTTCTGATCTTATTTAGGCGATTTTTAGTATCTCTCCAGTCGATTTTTTTGGTAGCAGATTTGGCGCTCATATAATAATCTTATGCTTTTAGGGATTGACCGCGCAACTATTTCTGTTTAAACTAAAAATATCAAACAAAAAAGGAGGTGATATTATGCAACCAGATGACACAAGTCAAGGTGGAAGTCAAATGCCAACAGGCGATCAGCCAATGACTCCTCCATCGCCTCCTGTAGATCAACCTGTTGAACCGACAGTTGGGGAAACACCGATTGAAACACCAACCGAAGCACCTGCTACACCAGGTCCTGATGTGGGTGGAGAAGGAGGAAGTGATGAAAATCAAGGAGGGGGTAACCCACCAGCAGGCGGAACAGGAGTTCCGGCCTAAATTCTTTGCAAAGAATTTGAAAGATTAAGGGGGGCTTTTTGTCCCCCTTAATTAGTCAGTCAGCCACAGAGCTTTCAATTTGCCAAACTGATTATTTAAGATAGCCTCTCTAATTTTTTTGACCAGATTGGTAATAAAATAAACATTATGAGTAGTTGCCAGGTGGTGATATAAAATTTCTCCCGCAACACATAGGTGTCTCAGGTAAGCTCTGGAAAAGTTTTGGCAAGCGTAACAATTACACCAATTATCTATTGGATTTTTGTCACCTTTATATTTGGATTTTGAAATATTCAGGGTAAAATTATTTTTTAAATTACCTCCAGATTTTGGGGAAATATATAAAGAGCCATTTCTGGCCCGCCTGGTGGGGGCTACACAGTCAAACAGATCTATGCCCCTTTCGATGCAATTAAATAAATCCTCCACCTCGCCTATGCCAAGCAAATGCCTGGGCTTTTCCTCTGATACATTTGCCACAGTCCACTCTATCACCTGATAAAGTGTTTTTTTATCTTTATGAGCTCCACCTAAAGCTATTCCAGGGAAATTCTGATCCACAAATTTAGCTGATCTGATCCTTAAATCTTTAAAAATTCCACCATGAGTTACCCCATAAAAAGCTCCCCGACTCCTTAATTCCCACCTTTCAGTTAACTTCAGACTTTTAAAGGTTTCTTCATAATTGTGCTTAGGTGATTCTAAATCATCAAAGGCCACAGTTAAATCACTGCCCAGATTTGTCTGGATTTGCATAGATTTTTCAGGAGTTAGAATTTGTTTTGATCCATCCAAATGAGATTGGAATGTCACCCCCTCCTCTGTAATTTTATTGAGCCTGGGCTTGGCCTTTGTTTCTTCTTCACGCAGCAGCTTACCTACCCCATGTTCTAAAGCCACCCCCAAAGAGAAAACCTGAAAGCCCCCCGAATCAGTCATGATCGGTCCGTCCCAACTCATAAATTGGTGTAGCCCACCTAATTTTTTGATCAGCTGATCACCTGGCCTTAGCATCAGATGATAAGTATTTGCCAAAACTACCTGGACCCCAATCTCTCTGAGATCGCGCGGTGAAAGGGCTTTAACAGATCCTTGTGTCCCTACAGGAATAAAGTTAGGTGTCTCAATCACCCCATGGGCAGTTTTAAGCTGCCCAACCCTAGCCTTACCACTTTTGTGGAGGATTTTAAATTGAGCCATGAAAGGTATTTTACTTCATTTTAGCCTTGCCAGGCTAGGGTTTTTCTGGATAGTTTTTCAAGTTCAACTTCAGGCCTCTTATTAAAATAACCCCTGTCGCTGATATGATTTTTCAAAGTTTCCACCAAAAACTCCCCTGACACCACATCCGGCAAAAACACCAAACTGGCCCCCAGTTTATAAAGCAAGCGGGCTTCCTGATAACTATCCGATCTGACTATCAGGGGTATGTGTGAACTTCTACTGCGTAAATCTTCAATCAACAGCTCATTGTTCTCCAGATCAGGCACAGTGGAGATGACTAAACGAGCCTCCTCCAGATTGAGTACATCCAATACCTCCGGATCTCCCATATCACCAAAGATGACCGGAATTTTCTCGGCCAGCAATTTCTCCACCTGAAAGGGGTTAAAATCCAAAACCACAAAGGGAATTTCTTCCTTTTGCAGGAAACGGATTAAAAACTCTCCCACCTGATGTGATCCAATTAACACAACATGATCTTTCAGCTCGTGTTGAGCATCTTTTAGGACGATCGCTTTGTGCCCTCTTTCAAAAAAACCCACAAAATCAGACAAAACCTGATAGATCTGTCTGGAGCGGGAAATTAAGATAGAGGAAACAGCGATGGATAGAAGCGCCGAAGAGGCAATCACAGTCAGCACGCTCTCCCCCACCATCTGCTGCTCCATTCCCACCAGAATAATTATTAATGAAAACTCGGAAATTTGCGATAGAGTCATGGCGGAGTGGAAAATGGTGTGTTTTCTAAAACCAAAACTGCCCAAAAGTAGTAAGAAGATGAGCGGCTTTAGAAAAACAGCATAAAGGGTGAAAATGATAATCAGTGGATAGGCTGAATCAATATGAGTAAAATTGACTTTGGTACCCAAATAAACAAAAAATAAAGCCACAAAAAAATCCCTCATTGGTTTAAGTTTTCCTCCAATTTGCAGATGATAGGGCGAGTTGGCCAAAGCCACTCCTGCCAAAAAGGCGCCAATCACCACTGAAAAACCCAAAAGTATTGACAAGGTAATGTAGATAAAACACCAAGCCAAAGCTGACAAAAACAAAAGTTCTTGAGACTGCGAAACTGCCTTAAAAATAGTTCCTAAAATGTAATGATTTAGGACCAAAGCTAAGGTGAAAAGGAGCAAAGCCTTTGCCATAAAAAATATTATGGGGAGTGCTTGGGCTATTCCCACTCCTAAGGCAGAAGTGGTGGAAGTCAGTCCCAAAAGGATCACCACTGCCAATAAGTCTTCCAAAAGCAGAATTCCCAAGGAAAGTTTGCCATAAAGGGAGGAGAGATCCTTTTTGTCAAACAGCAGTTTAACCACCACGATGGTTGAGGAAAAAGACAGCCCCACTCCCAAATAAACAGACTCAATCAGAGAGAAGTGGAAGCTTTGGGCTAAAAAGGTTCCGAAAATGGCGGTAATGAAAACTTGCAACATTCCCGAAATTAAGATGGGTTTACCAAAACTTCTAATTTCCCTAAAATCCAGCTCCATTCCCACCAAAAACAGTAAAAATGCCAGGCCTATTTCAGGCAGAAAAGATAAGGCTTGAGAAGTTTTAACATCAAAAATCCCCCAAACTGCAATCAACAGTCCTCCTAAAAGATAGGCAATCAAAAGCGGCAGCTTCAGCTTGTAAGTGATATACCCTAAGGCTGAAGATAACCCAAGTATGATGGCCAGTTGGATAAAGATGTTATTCATAGACCATATTCTGTTAAATAGCCCAAAGATTTTTTCAAATCTGCCGGCAGCGGACTTTCAAACTCCACCCACTTCCCGGATCCCGGATGGTAAAAGCCCAACCTCTTAGCATGTAAGAACTGCCTGGGACACCATCTTCTGTCTAATCTATACATTTTTCTGCCCACATATTTTTCATCCGCCACAATCGGATGAGCTATATATTTTAAATGTACCCTAATTTGGTGTGTCCGTCCAGTCAATGGTCGACAAGCGACCAGAGTGAAAAGTGAATAGTGCAAAGTGCCAAGTCTTCTCATTTGTATTTTGTTATAGTCTGAAAAAATATCCTGTAACCTGTTTCCTGCCAACTGTAACCTTTCCATTGGTTCATACTCAGTTACCGCCTCTTTTCCGGTAGGAAGTACCGCAAACTTCTCGCGATTTCGGGGGTTTCGCTCAATTGCTCCTTCCACTCTACCACCCTTTTCCACCAAACCATGAACAAGCGCCAGATATTCTTTTTTAGTCTTTCTTTCTCTAAATTGCGCTTGCAGATTATCAAAAGCTTGTTGAGTTTTACCAACAGCTAAAAGACCTGAGGTATCTTTATCCAACCTATGAACAATTCCCATCCTATCTAATTTGACTTTCAGGGAGTGATCTGCCAGCCAATCTTCTAGGGTCTCTTCTTTTTGGGTTTCGGATCTATCAACCACTAAATTAGGTGGCTTATCTATTATTAAAATATCCTCATCTTCAAAGATAATTTTTGGAGGAAAAATCATGCGTTAGCAGACTTAACTATTTGTTTTTAAAATAACTTTTAATCTCGGCTAGCACTTGATCGGGATTAAGGGCTGATTTTATCAAGTAACCGGCAGCTCCCAGATCAAAACACTGCTTGATTAAAGATTCCTGTCCCAAATTGGTCAGAATGACAATGGCTCCAATCGGCTTTGACGGAGTTTTAAATTTCGCTTCTTTCAGTAAGGTGACTCCGTCTTTTTTGGGTAGCATCAGATCTAAAAGCACTAAATCATATCCGCCCTGATTCAGCTTGGCTTCCCCCTCTGCCCCATCTGAGGCCACATCCACCAGATAACCTTCCTGCATTAACAGTTCCTGATAAAATTCTCTTAAAAACTGATCGTCCTCAACTATTAAAATCTTCTTTTGATTATTCTCCATTTTTTACATTCTACATTCTACATTTTACATTTACAATGCGGCCGGTTCAAGCTCTCTGATATCCCCTGCCGGTTTAATTTGATACTGATCTGCATGCTCAACCAACTCGTTTGTGGCAATTGGCAGAGAAAATTTAAAGGTGGCCCCTTTGCCAACACCCTCAGACTCGGCCCAGATTTTTCCGTGCATTAAATCTATCAAACTTTTGGAGATAAAAAGTCCCAGTCCGGTACCGCCTGATGAGGCGGTGGCGGTATAAGAATTATCCAGCCTGCCGAATTTTTTGAATAGTCTACTGATATCATCTTTCGAAATACCGGGTCCTTCGTCTTTGATATAAGTCTCCACGCTCTGACCGTCTGTAAAAAAGCCAATAATGATAGAGCCCCCAGGGGGAGAAAATTTTAAGGCATTACCGACAATATTTAAAAAGACCTGACGCAATTTATTGGGATCGGCAAAAACTTTAGGCAGACTTTGTTCCAAAAGATGGAATTTGATTGGTTTCTCAATTGATTTAGAATAGTAAACCTCGTCAATGATATCTTTACTAAGCGAGATTAAATCAACCGCTTCAGGCAAAAGCTCAATCCTGCCTGACTCAATCCTGGAGATATTAAGCATATCATTGACCAGATTAATCAATCTGTCGGTTGACATTAACACTCTAACCAGATATTTTTTCAATTTTTCAGACAGATCAACATCAGCCCTGTTTAAAGCCATCCAGGCATAAGATTTGATGGCGGTCATGGGAGTCCGCAGCTCATGTGAAGCCACCGAGACAAAATCATCCTTCAGTTGATCCAGCTGTTGTAATTTATTATTGGCTTGGGTTAACTGCTGGGATGTATTTTTAAGCTTGGTAAAAAGCATGGAGTTTTCCACAGCCAAACCAATCAACTCCGTAAATCCCCACAGTAGATCTTTTTCTTCTTCAGTAACATCCTGATACTTTTTAACCATGCTAAAGATTAAAGTGCCTATTGCTTTACCTCTGGCAAAAACAGGATAGACCATGGAGGTGGTAATCCCGGCTGATCTCTGGTTAGTCAAGGCCGCCTCAGCTGTTAAAGGCGGAGACAGTAAATCAGGCCAATGGGTGGTGACTTCCGGTTTTCCACTCATCAGCACCTTGATACCCAAGTTTTGGGTGGCGGAAAAAGGAATCACTATTCTCTCAAAGGGAATGGTCGAGACAGAGGTGGCACGTCTGGCCTCTTCTGTTTCAGATAAGGCAATTCTGCGTAGACCTCCGGCTTCCTCGTCAACTAAAGATAACACCACAATCCGATAACCTGATTTTAAATAACCAAGCTCGTTTAGTAAACTGTTCACTGTTTTATAAACCACATCTTCAAATTCCAAATTCTCCATCAAAATCTTAGTCAGCCTCCAAAGGGACTCCAAAGACTCTCTTTTTTTAGGCACGCCGGACTGCTGAGATTGACTTTTTTTAAAAAAATTAAACATCTAACCCTCCCTTTAAATATAATAATATGATTTCTCTAACTTTGGTACCTGTCAAGTTTTTAAAAAGAGTGTCGGGAAATTTTAGTTGAGGATAGTTGGGTTTTTTGGCATCTTTGAAATCTATGGGTAAACCGAAGATTTTTAGGAAAAGTTTTCCCGGAATATTGCCATCCCGCTCAAGCTTAATTCCGTTTCTTTCTAAAGTCAGGATGGTGTATGAACCGATATGAAGAGGCTGAGCTTGGGGATCTTTTAGAAAGATCACGATACCATGATCTTGGCAAAATTGCACTCCCTCTTCTTGATTGACTATTTCTCTCTGTCCTGTCACATTCATAGATGTCACAGCTGGATGAACAACTCCCAACTGTCTGACTTTTTTGAGAAATAATTCAGTGGGGGTGTGTCCATGGCTATCCCAGTTTTGGATCATGCAGATACCGCCATCAAAACTTTTGGCATGATCGGGAATAAGTTTAAAATGGCTATCTCTTAGCGGTGCTCTGATAAAACATAAAGAGCCGATTTTAGATTTTAAATCAGGCGATGAAAGAAATTTTTGCACACTTTGGGGCAGTTTTGGCAAATCTATCATCGGTATTAATTCCTCCAGGCTTAATGTTAAAGCAATCGGCTTGCCCTTCCTGCCTTCTCCTTTAATTGCCCAGATTTTTTTGACGGCAGATAAGTTGCCTCCGTCAAACCAGAGAGCGCACACTCCCCTGTTAAATATTCCCGCAATCTGACCTTTGGCCACCAGAGAGGCTGCCTGATCCCTATCCAATTTAGTTTGTATTGAACCAACTTTTGTCTTTAGCATAGAATCTGCTATATTGGACTAATATCATGATAGACCAAAATTTTAAAAGATGAAAGATAGTTTTGATCCAAACCTTTTGAGCGAGCTGGTTGATTCCGCTCATAACCCCCCGGGAGGAGATCCTGTTTTGGCAGCTTTTTATTCCTGCCTGGTGGAAATGGCGGGCAACGACGAACCAATTACTACTGTCTTGATGTCCGTTAAAAAAAAGCGTCCGGACATCACCTATAAACACTTGGTCAATTTGATATACAGGGCTTTTCAGGCTGTGAAATTCAAAAAAAAAGACTTATCTTACCAAATCCTGCTGGATACAACCGGCTGGCGGAAAGAGTTGAAAAAACTTTATTCCGATCAAAAAGACAGGACATACTTTGAAAAATTACTCAGGACCAAATCCACCACCACCACCATCTACCAAAGGTATGCCGGACCTTATGCTATTGCCGCCTATTTTTGGGATAGCAAACCTGTTTTGCTGGCTGATCTGGGGTGTGGGGGCAATTATGGCTTAAGAGGAATTGAGGTGGGTGCACCTTTCAAACACATTGATGATCAAACTCCCGGCAAAATTGTACAAAAGTTAATTGACAAAAAAATTAACTTTAAAGAAGGACTGGCCATTGATAAAGAAAATCCAGATGATCCAAAAGTCAGCCTTTGGAGAATGGCCTGCAGTTTTTATCCTCAGGAGTTGCCAACCATTGATTCCGTGATGAAGTTTGAGAGTAAAATACAACAAAGCACTAAAGTGAAGTTTATCCAGGCTGATTTGTTATCTTCCCAAAGATTGCCTGCAAACAGTTGTGACGTGGTTATTTTGAGTATGATCTTATACCAGCTTAACTTGGGACAACAGCTATCCTTAATAGTAAGGGCAAAAAGATTACTTAAGAAAGGAGGAATTATGATTGTGCAGGATTTTGCGGCCAAAAATTTAGTGAACCCTCAACATCTGGATTTTAATGACTCCTGGTTTGGCCAGCAGTTTAGCTTCCGTACTTTTGTGACCGGAAGTAAAACTAACTGGGTCTTTTGGGAGATCTTCCAGTGGGGTAATGGCCGCTGTCTGAGCGTCCGAGCCGGGGAAGATTTTGCCAGGATTTTTTAAAAAAGATCAGCTAAGAACAGCTAAAGCTGCCTGGGCGCATTCCACATCCTGAGACACATCAGACGACCCTCCTACTCCCACTCCACCTACTAATTTGTTTCCATCCTTGACAGGTAATCCTCCGGCAATCACTGTTAGCTCACCGCCGAAAAGATCGGTCATACCTTGATAAGGTTTTCCCTCACCGGCATAAGCTGCCATATCAGCTGTGGCCATGCCGATAGTACCGGCCGTATAGGCCTTGCTGATGGCAAATTTGGGAGAAATCTTGATTGCTCCCTCCATTCTGGAAAAACCCACCAAATCTCCGTATTGATCCACTATGGCAGTTGAAACAGCAATGCCTAATTCGGCAGCTTTCTTTTCTGATGCCTCAAGTGCTTTTTTAATTTTGGAATAATCCACTTTTTCCTTCACCTCCCATTTTAATAGTGGAATAAACTGGTCATAATGTCAACAGCTCATTTGGCAATCTTTTTTAAATCAGATAAACAGTATCTGGCTATTGGCATGGCTAAAAGTCTACCTATTTCTATTTGCTTACCACATTTTTCACATTTTCCATAAGTGCCTTTTCTAATTTTTGAAAGAGCTCTACCGATACTTTGGCTGGTTTGTTTTAACTGCTGCTGCAAAACCATGATCTTAGCATGAGAATCTGCTATGAAAGAGTCTGTTCCGGGTTCTGATGATTCTACCAAGGCAGGAGATTTAACCGGGTCTTCCTGCTCAAATTCAGCAATATTTTTTTCAATATCTCTCTGCTGCCTGAGAAGTATTCTTTTAATAGTATTTAGAGTTTTTATGGGAAAATCTAACATTTAACCTCCTAATCTTTGTTGCTAAATTTTTAAATGCAAAGACCAAGCTTAATTTTTGATTATACCAACTTTTTTTTATGGAAACCAGACTTAAGTGACGATAGTCCGAATCCGTCACAAACCTGACTGGGAAAAGTAGGATATTTTTGAAATCCTCTAAAAAATTTCTCTTGGTCACTTTGTAAAAAAAACCTAAGCCTAAAACAATTAAAATTGCCGAAAAAATGTAAGAATCTCTCGCCTGTTTAAAAGGTTCGGTAATCAGTTTAATCCCGCCGATGGACATTAAGGAGATGCTTAAAATTTTACCTGGGGGATGAAAGTGGGTGGCTTTTGCCCAAACCTTTCTTAGAGCTATCAAAAAAAGCAGGGCTTCAATTGCCGAAATGGGAATTCTTTTGCCCAAAAGTCCCACCACCGGCATGGCAAAAAACAAATCCGAGCTAATACCGACACTGCAACCTGCCAGAAAACAGCCAATATTAGAGAAAATCAGCCCCCCTAAAAGCCCAACTGAGGCGCAATCTAGCGCTTGCCATAAATCAATTTTTAATCTTTTGGCAAAGATTGTCAGGGTCAAAAAACCGACCAGCAGTCCCCCCCAAAATGAAAATCCGGGGTATTCATGCATTAACAGAATTTTTAAGATATCGCCATTAAAATTTAGAATAAAATAAAAAAGACGCGCTCCAAGAAGTCCTCCCAAAAAAGTAATCAGAGTTAAATCCAAAACTTTTTCTTCATTTAACTCCCATGCTCTGGCTAGTCTCCAGACTAAAAATAATCCGTATAAAAATGCCATGGCTAAAAAAACTCCATAAAAAGAAATAGATAAATTTCCTATTGAAAATAGTGTAGGAAACATGGGTCAAAGCTTATCATAACCATTTGATTGAATCAAATTGACAACAACTGGTATACTGAAAGATGTGACTGCAACTGCACATGCTTTAGTGGGAGGAGCAATCGCCGCTTCCATTTCCAATCCTGCCATCGGCTTACCCTTGGCTGCTTTATCCCACCCTATTTTGGATATGATCCCTCATTGGGATTTAGGCATGGGCTGGAGAAAGAAAAATAAGATCACCCTGTTTGTGGAATCCAGTTTAGATCTGATCCTGGGAATCGCCCTGGCCTATCTGCTATTTGGTAAGTTTGTTGAACCAATCTACTTTCTGGCCTGTATCTTTTTTTCGGAAATTTGGGATATTTTGATGATGCCTTATCTTCTTTGGGGATGGAATTTCCCACCTTTTTCCACAGCTTACAGGTGGCAACATAAGATTCAAAGCAACATCAAGCTGCCTTGGGGGATTGTCACTCAGGCAATTGCGGTTTACGGGGTTGTTTGGGCCTTAAGATTTGTCCGCTGATTCTTTTAGAAAATCTTTAAACTCTTCTCCTATTTCCGGATGTATTTTAGCAAGCTCCACCACGGTTTTCATATATTCCAGCTTATTGCCGGTGTCAAAGTATTTGCCGTTTTCAACAACCACCGTATAAAGCGGCACCCCTTCATCCTTAAGCTTATTGATGGCATCAACCAACCAAATCTCACCTGATTGTCCGGGTTGAAGACTTTTTAAGGCGCCGAAAATTTCCGGTGGTAGGATATAAGCACCATGGGTGGCTATATCAGAGGGTGCAGAATCAGGATCTGGTTTTTCCACTATTCTTTTAATCTTATAAACATTACCCTCAACTGGTTCCAAATCAGCAATTCCATATCTTTTCAAATCTTCTTTTTTTTCTATTTTTACTCCGGATACCACCATGCCGCCGTATTTTTCATGAACATCTATCATTTGTTTGAGCCTGGGGGGATCAGCTAAGATAAATTCATCTCCCCAAACTACAGCAAATGGCTCATCTTCTATGACTGATTCTCCGGAAAGAACCGGGGTACCGTTACCATAAGGGCCTTTTTGTCTGATATAAATAAAATTGGCCATATCCGAGATACGTTTTAATTGTTCCAAAACTTCCGCTTTTTTACCGTTTATCAGATTCTGGACAAGATCCTCGGAAGGTTCATCAAAATGATCCTCAATGGCCCGCTTGGTGGCGCCGGTAACTATAATTATGTTTTCAATTCCGGAGGCCACAATTTCTTCCACCACATATTGGATAACAGGCTTATCCACAATAGGCAGCATCTCTTTGGGCATGGCCTTGGTTTGAGGTAAAAACCTGGTCCCAAAACCAGCCGCCGGTATTAAAGCTTTGGTAATCTTTTTACTCATACATTTAACACTAGCATATTTGACAAACTGCGTAAAATTTCTCAACGCAGTTTGTCATCCTGAGGAGCGTAGCGACGAAGGATCTCTTTCATGATTCGATTCTCACATTCGTGAGAGATCCTTCACTAATCGTTCAGGATGACACTTCGGGTCACTTTACCCGCTCCACATATTCCCCACTTCTTGTATCCACTTTTACCTTTTCCCCTATTTTCATAAACATCGGCACTTTTACTACCAGACCATTTTCCAAAGTGGCTTCTTTAAAAACATTAGAAACAGTATTTCCCCGCTCTCCCGGGCCTGTTTCTGTTATTTCATATACCAAGCTCATGGGAAGTTCCATGCCTAAAGCCTCTCCATCTGATATTATTAAAACTACATCCAGTCCGTCTTTTAAATATTTTATCTGCTCACCCAAAGCTTGTCCACCTAGTGAGAATTGTTCGAAAGATACTGGATCCATGAAGTTAAATTCGCCAGCTGGCGAATCTCCATCTCTGTAAAGAAACTGTGCTTTTTTCTTCTCCACATCAGCCTCATCCACTCTGGCTCCGGTAATAAAGGATTTCTCCACCACTGATCCGGTTCTGACATTTCTGACTTTAAGCTTAATATTCCCGGATCCCCGGCCAGTTTTCATATGCTCATAGGTTACCACCAGAAAAATATCTTTGCCTTCTTTGATGAAAGCACCATTTCGAAGTTCATTAACATTTCCTGCCATAATCTTAAGGTTTTTATCATAAGCCAAAATTTTCGACTTGACAAGAAGAAGAAGAAGTTAGAATAACTCTTATATGGCAGAAGACAACCCCGAAGGAGAAGCACTACACAAACCAAAAATAACAGGGCAAGTAAACCGAGAGCATCATCGCTGGCCAGACGGTTCTGTCAGTCAAAGGTGGCTAGATCGATGGACACTGCCAGACGGACGAGAGGTGTATGAAGACTATTTGGTAGACGGGCCTTTTGGAAAAAACCCACCTAAAAAGTTATTTGATCCTTTAAACACTAATCCTGATGATAAATCACAACAAGCATTGAAAACTGAATATACTGAGCTAGCACAAAAGTTAAAACAAAATAAATAAACGGACTCCCTTTTTAACCATTCCACATTTATTCTATATCTGGAAATATTAGGCAATATTTGGTAATATTAGGAAGTATTTGGCAATATATGGTAATACCTCCAAAATATTTTTTAACACCTAAAATATCCCAACTTTTACAGTCAATTGAGGCCTCAAAGGAAGTTATAAACTCGCTTGAGATACCCAAAGAATTAGAAACTAATATCAGAAGAAAATCTACCCTTAAATCCTCGCTTTTTTCTGCCAGGATTGAAGGGAACACTCTGACTTTGGATGAGCTACCCACCACTCCATCTAAATCCCAAAAAACAAAAGAGGTTTTCAATATTTTAAAAGCCTTAAATTGGATTTATGAAAGAAGAGCAAAAGATTTAAATATAAAAGATATTTTAAAACTTCACCAGATGGTAATGGAGGGATTCACCTCAAAATATGAAGCTGGCAAATTTAGAACAGAAGTGGGTGCCATCTTTAATGCTTCTGGTATTGCCATTTATCTTCCTCCCAGGCCATCACAAATTTTATTCCTTATTAAGAAGTTGCTGAAATTTGCTAATTCTCCTAAAGAGCAATTCGCCCCCATAAAAGCCGCACTTATTCATTATATTTTTGAAAAAATACACCCATTTTTGGATGGAAACGGTAGAGTTGGGAGACTTTTATTGCAGGCTGTTCTACAAAAAGAAGGCTACGGCATGAAAGGCATTTTGCCTTTGGAGGAATATTTGGATAATCACAGAAGTGAATATTATTCAGCCTTAGAAACCTCTGAGAAAGATGCAACAGATTATGTGGAGTTTATTTTAGAATCAATTGCAGAAACTGCCAAAGAGGTTAAAGAGCAGTTTTTAAAAAAAGATGGGGTCAGGATTGAGGATTTACTACTGCCCAGAAGAGCTGAGATTTTAAATATTATCAAAGAACATGGCATGGTTAATTTTGATACTATTAGAAGAAGATTTTTATCAGTTAATGAAAGAACCTTAAGGTATGATTTAAAAAAATTAGCTGATGCAGGTTTAGCTAAAAAACGAGGCACAACTAAAGGTGTCCACTATGAAGCTACCTAAACAGCTTCCGACATATTGCATTTTTTCTCGATCGAGAAATTTTGTCATAAATTTAGCTTTGAGTCTATTATTTGCAAACTATAAGCTTATACCGTATAATTCCGGCTATTATGGAAATCACAAAATATAACTTACAACAAATGTCTCCCTATGCCGAAATTGCATCTAAAAAAATTAGTTATATCCATGATCCAGAACTACTTAGTCATAACACTTCTGCTAGACGACTTCCTGATATTTTAAGGGAAGGCATTATAGCTAGAAAATTTGCAGAAAGAATACGCAAGAAAGATTATGTTTCTCAGTTTGGTAATCAAGTTAGTGAAGAACATATTTCAGTAACGATGGCTCAAGAGGCAATTTTTGGTGTAGACGAGATTTTAATATTTATCAAAACTACTCGACCTGCAATACCTATTCATCATGAAGGATACAAGGGGGAATTATGGAAAGAATTACTTATAAAACACAGAGTCAGCCCGAGAGAGTTTGTTGGGATTGGTTTGCGTAAAGATTCTGCTTATGAGTTTCTTGCTAGAGACATACTCTATTTGTGCGGAATAACTTGGGCCAATAATCCAGAAAATAGTGTACCTGTATTCGAGTGTGATTTAGGCAATCAGGTATTTCATATACTTCCTGGCTTGTCTCAAGCTCCGGGATTAAGGATCCTATGGCCTCCATATGATACGTTAGTTTGACAGCTACGATTTTTGCAGTAATTTTTAATTCCTTCTTTATCTCTTTTTAACCATTCCACATTGGAATAAATTTGCTCCATTGCTTGGGCTATGGTTCGCCTTGCCTCTGGAACCGGGTTTTCCTTAACAAAGTTCTCTATATCGCGCGCATCAGAAAGTTTGGTAAACTCCCCTGCCGGAGTGAAAACTCTGGTGAAATAATGCCCTCCTGCATATCTTTCCTTAAGTAGTTTCCAGTTTTTCTTCACAAAATCCCATGCTAAATATCTACCCTCCGGATTGTGCCAAACAGAGGCTATTATCCCTAAAGTGTTTTGAAACCTGACGTGTTTGGAAATAGAAAATTCCAGAGTTTTTTTAAGCAAAACTTTTGATTTAAACTTTCCCAAAGATCTGCCTAATCTGTCTTTTTCCTGCTGATTTTCTTCCTCTTTATACATTTTAACCAGAGTATTCCATTCTTTCTCTTCTCCATTTTCTGCCACCAAATTATAAACCACTCCTTTTAAATCAGGATCAATTTTGCCTTTTTTAAATAATTCCTGGGCCATCTTGATAGTCCCTAAATCCCCAAAACTTCCCAACATATTCAAGACCATACCACGAAGAAATGCGTCAGTGTGTTTTTCCCCAGTTTTCTTATCCCAACCCATTTTTTGAGCTATTTTCTGATAAATATATCTGTTATAACTTCTATAATCGTTATAAAAAGACTCATCGGCTAAGAGAGAATCTAACTGACTTAGATGGGAAGTCAGCTCACTCCATACCGTATAATTCTCCTCATCCATATAACTTTTTGCCAGCTCAAGTGCTAAAGTTGTCGGAGAATTTCCGGATTGACTCAAATCAAATGAATCACGGATCAATCCCAGTCTATCCAGAGCAGAAAGTTTCCCATCCTTGATGGATTTTTCCAGTCCATGCAGATAGTCTCTCGGATAATCAACCCTGACCAAACTAACTTCCCCCTCATTAAGTTTCCCTTTTCCACTAAATTCCATGGATTTTTTGTCCATTAGTTTTCCATTAATGGGAATGCTCCAGATTGTTTTGTCTTTTGCTTCCTTTCTAGAAATCGCTGAAGAAAAAAACCTGGATTGTGTTAATTCTAACTTTCCCCTTTCCTCTTCACCCTTTACCCTTACAGTAACTAGAGGATGACCAGGCCTTGCAGTCCACTCTCTCATCACCTTACCCACATCTTTACCGGAAACTTCTGATAAAGCATTCCACAAATCTTCAGTTTGGGCATTTCCATAAGCATACTTTTTTAAATAATGCCTTAAACCATCCCTAAAATCTTTTGGGCCCAAGTACTCATGTAACATTCTCAAAATTGAGGCTCCTTTAGAATATGATACTTTATCAAAAATCTCCGAAATTTCTGCCGGGTGTCCAACTTCTACCTCAATCGGGTGAGTATTTTTCAGTGCATCTAAAGAAAACGCATCTGCCATCTCGGTTGAAACAAATTGAGTCCAGATATCCCAATCAGGAAATATATGATCTATTGCCAGATATTCTATAAAACTGGCAAAGCCTTCATTAAGCCACAGGTGCGTCCACCACTCCATAGTAACCAGATTCCCAAACCACTGGTGAGCCAGCTCATGGGCAATCACTAAAGCCACCCATTGTTTATTCCCCACCGATGATTTCTCTTCCTCTACCAGGATAGTTGACTCCCTGTAAGTGACAGCCCCCCAATTTTCCATGGCTCCGGCTGCAAAATCCGGAATGGCTATTAAATCTAGTACGGGTAAAGGATAGGCAATTTTAAAATAATCTTCATAAAAATCCATACATTTTTTAGCAACCTCTAAAGCGAATTTAGCCTGGTCCTTTTTTCCAGGAGTTGTAAAGACTCTGACTAATGTTCCATCCTCACTTTTACCTTCAATATATTCAAAATCTCCTACTATAAAAGCCAATAGATAAGTACTCATTTTAGGAGTTGGGAGAAACTTAACAATTTTATATCCACTCTCATGTTCTAAAACTGAGGTTTCAACTGTATTAGATATTGCCACAGTATTAGCAGGAATCATTAAAGTTACATCAAAAATAGCTTTTTGGCTTGGTTCATCAAAACAGGGAAAAGCGCGCCTGGCATCTGTTGATTCAAATTGAGTAGCGGCCAGATGTTTATCTGATCCTTCATGAGTATACTTGCTTCTATAAAACCCTCTCATTTTATCAGTCAAAAGCCCCTTAAATTTCAGCCTTAATTCCCCTTTTCCTTGCTCAAGATTTTTAGGGAATGTAAAAGTAGCTGTTTCTGATTTTGGATCATATTTAATCTTTCCTGCCCAGACCTCTCTACTTTTGTGAACCCACTCCACATTCTCGATCTTCAATTCAACACTGTGCAGAGTAATTTCTCTTGTAGACTTTTCCAGAGTTAAATAAATTGTCTCTTCCCCTTCAAAGCTAAATTTCTCCAGATCAGGCTTGAGCATAATCTTATATCTTTCAGGCTTAACATGTGTTGGGAGTCTATGTGACTTTTTCATAGAGAGAAGTTTAGCTTAAATAGCTCTAGGTTGTCCAGTCTTTGCATTTTAGCTTCAAACCCCTTATAATATGCACTATGACAACAGGCACAGAAAGAGTTCCTACTTTTACTCCACCAGGAGTTGATCTAGGTGGTGTATTACAAAAAGTAAAAGGCACAGATCAATTACTTGATCCGTGACAGGTACCCCTTAAACTAAGACAAGATTCTCCTAAAATTGTTAGAATTTAAAGAATCTAGAAAGGAGTACTTGTAATGCAAAGAAGGA
>MFDM01000021.1 GCA_001776905.1 Candidatus Daviesbacteria bacterium RIFCSPLOWO2_01_FULL_39_12
ATTGTCTAGACAATCTATTTTACCACCTAAAGGCGGTTAATCTTGTCTAGACCCAATATTATTCTCTGCACTCTGTTTTTCTAAGATTTCATCTTCTTCTATCCATTTGTACCAGTTATCAGCCCAACTTTGAGGTAAGGCTACATCATCAAAGGCTTGTCTGAATTGCTTTTCAAGCTCATTTTGCTCAATGTATCTTTGAGTACAAGGTGTGATCTTTTTGGTACATCTGTAGTATATGTAGTGCACTTTTCGATCTGTCCTTTTGAAGTATTTACCCTTTTCTTCTGCTGTGATAGCAGCACCGCATTCTCCACATCTCATTAAGCCGCCAAAAGCAAAATTATGCCCTTTTAATCTTGGTCTTTCTATCTTATGTACTTTTTCCTGTACTCTCTTAAATAATTCTTTTGAAATAAATAGCTTTTGTGAGCCCTGGTAAACTTCCCCACTGTATCTAAAAGGGCCAATATAAAAGCTATTTGAAAGCATGGCTTTGAGTTGATCCACCTTTAGAGGTTTATCAACTTTAGTTCTAATCCCATTCTTATAAAGAAAGTCTGCAATTTGGGTAAAGGACTTTCGCTCACTGGCAAACAGTTCAAAGGCTTTTTTGAGTGTTTTAGCCTTTACAGAGTCTATATCTATGCCTTTGGTCTTAGGATTGTTTATATAACCGATAGGAGGGCTCTTAGGCCATATTCCTTGCCTTAATTTCTGTCTTATCCCACGCTTAACATTCTCTGATAAATTGTCCACATAATACTTGCTCTCATTAAAAGCCATACCTAACATAAATTTTCCTTGCGGAGTAGCTTCAAACCAAAACTGAGGAAACTTTAAGTCTAAAAGCTTTTTATCATCTATCAGGTAGATAATCTTGCCTCCATCAATAGTATTTCTAGCCAACCTGTCTGGATGCCAGGCTATAATGCCTTGAGCTGCTCCCTTTTCAATCATCCTGACCATCTCATTAAACTTTTCCCTGCCCGGAACCTTAGCAGTTTTTTCTTCTTCAATAATCTCAACTATCTCTAAATTTTCCCTTTTAGCAAATTCTTTTAGCTCTGCAATTTGAGCAGGAATAGACAATATTTGTCTGTCTTTATCTTCTTGTGATTTTCTGCAATAGACAATGTATTTCATCTTAATAGGTAATAAATAAGAAAAGTTCTTTTGCGAGCGAAGCGAGCTGGATTTCGATCTCAAGAAATCCTAAAATTTTTGCGTTCCTCGTTTTTTGTTCTTTTTCACTCCGGCAACTTGCCGTCTCGTATAAAAAGGGCTTTGCAGAGCTCTGCGCGCCCCCATCCACGCAGAGCCAGCCTTCCGGACTCCGCGGGATTTCCCTTCAAGCAGGGATGCCAGGATTCGGACCTGGAAGAGCGCTTTTGGAGAGCGCCATGATACCATTTCATCACATCCCTAAACTATAAAATTATACCCTAAAATCTAGTTTAAACAAAGCCAAAGTGGTAAAATACATCTCATTATGTCAGAAACTGGAGAATCAAGATGGAGAGTAGAACAACAGGTTGAATGGAGAGGTGTAAATCCCTATACCATTAAAAAACTGGTGGGTTCAGCTGGAAATATTCATATTACAGAGACAGGTAGATATCATGTTTATTGGCATAGGGAAAAAATGCTTGGAATGAGATTTTGACACAACTTCCTGCAAAGGCTGCTCGTGTGATAGATGCTTTGGAGCCAGTTTATGATTCCCTAAGAAGGGAGAGAGTAGTTGTTGGTAATTTATATGGACCTAATTTAGGTATTGAGGTACAACTTGCCGAGCTTACAGGAGAACCCTATTTTAGTAAAGCTAGAGAATTTTTATATGCATTACAGCCTGCAAGGAGGCTCTGGGAGGAAAGAAATGATAGAGTATTAAGTGAGCTAGTGATGAAACAGTTACCTGAGATGGAGATCTGGAAACGTAGGATACAGGAAGAATATACAGGGGTGAATTTTGGCAAATATAGCTTAAGTTAATTACTTTCCAAGTTTTATTTCTGAATGTTCAGTTTGTCGGCGGCAGTGTTTACAAAATTTACTCAAAGTAAGCCGATCTTTAATGTTTACCGTGTTTTTCGAGGAGGTGTAATTCCTGTTTTTACAAACAGAACACTGAAATATGAATAATTGTCTGTTACCTTTTTTGGCCATAAAGTAGGATTATATCATAACATGAGCCGACAGCGGGAATCGGACCCGCGACCCCGTTCTTACCAAGAACGTGCTCTACCACTGAGCCATGTCGGCAATCCCACTTGAAATTTTATCATAATTTGAGAGGGAGTATGCTATATTAAATTGATGAAACCTAAAATCAGATTGCCATTTGATGGTCATTACCCGGTTACTTTTCCCTTTGCTGTCATCCCGGACGATGAAGAGATTAAAAAGAAATTTATCCAATGGGGGATTAGGGGACATCATGGTATAGATTATAGAATGCCCCAAGGAACGGAAGTTTTATCTTGTAGCAGAGGGCAGGTTATCCAGGTCGGAGAAAATGGTGACTTCGGGATATCTATTACCCTCAAACACAAATGGGGCATAAGTATTTACGCTCACCTTAAAGAGGCCAAAGTTAATGTTGGTAATAAAGTCAGGGTGGGAGAGGTCATTGGACTTTCCGGAAAGAGTGGAGCTGCTTTTGGTGAACATCTGCATTTTGGGATTAAATTAAACCAGGCTGATCTTAACAATGGCTATTTAGGATTTACTGACCCAAGCCCCTTTTTTTGAGCCCCCTAACAGAATCGAACTGTTGTCATATGTTTACAAAACATACGCTCTGCCATTGAGCTAAGGAGGCACACAAACTATATTCTATCAAAAAATTACCGGGATTTGTGAAAGTGGGGTAGAAATGGATAATTCCGCCACTAAGCGGATACTTATCCAAAGCAAAACTAACTAAATAATTTCTCCCTACAATGTCGTCAGCCGGATTTTTTCCTCAGTTGAATGAGGTGGGTGTCCTGTGGTATACCTTTACGGTATGCCAACTTCCGGACTCCCTAAGATTAACAAAACAGTGAAGAAAAATATTCCGGCTTTAAACGTGCAAGGTAGGGATTTAACCCTTTTGCCAAGTTTAACTTGGCTGGGCAGCTCCCTTGACCATCTACTAGTCTCAAGGAACACTTTTATCATATTACCAACTTCCGGGATTGTCAATGGGGCATCTTAGCTTCAAATTTACCTTACAACCACTTTAAGGCCTTGACAAAAAAGGATGTGTATGTTAATGTGTATGTGTATGTTAAACAGACGTTTCCAGATGCTTATGGATAAAGACACCTGGAATAAGATTGTTAAAAGCGCTAAAACTCAAAATATTTCTGCAGGAGAGTACATCAGGAGGGCTGTAGATAAGTACTTTGAAGCAAATAAAGGGTCTCCGGAAGAGAAACGCGGCATGCCTTTTAGGGGACTTTTTAAACCCAAGTAAATCTCTACAAAAATATGTTATACTCGGTTGCACCCCCAAAAGGTGCATTTTATATGGGGAAAAAGAAAAAGCCGCACTTATTTTTTATTTATTTGACTATTTTTGTCAATTTGATTGGCTTTGGGATGGTTTTTCCCCTTTTGCCTTTTTATGCTCGGGAATTCCATGCCTCTGAAGCATTGATAGGTCTTTTAGCTTCCTCCTTTGCCATAGCCCAATTTATCTTTTCCCCATTTTGGGGCAGACTGTCTGACAGGTTTGGCAGAAAACCGATCATTTCTATGGCTCTTTTAGGTTTATCCTTGGCCTTTTTGGTGTTTGCCATATCCAACAGTCTAACCTGGCTTTTTATATCCCGCTTTCTGCAAGGGGTATTTTCGGCAGCAGCCTTGCCTACTGCCACCGCCTATGTGGCTGATGTCACCACCAAAGAAGACAGAATCAAAGGGATGAGTAATTTAGGAGCTTCTTTGGCTTTGGGATTTATCTTTGGTCCGGCCATCGGTGGTATCTTATCTAGCGTCAACCATCAGCTGCCGTTTTTTGCTGCCGCAGCTTTGGCCATCCTTAATTTTGTTTCAGTCCAACTTCTGCTGCCCGAGTCTTTGACTAAAAGAAGCGAAAAACTGGTCATTAAAGAAGGTTTTTTAAACTTTAAACAAATGTATCATGGTTTAAGAGGGGAGCTGGGGTCTTTATTTATCCTGATATTCCTTTGGTCATATGGACTGTCCAACAACCAGGTGGCAGTGCCGCTTCTGGGAGCGGAAAAATTAAACATTGATGCTTCAATGGTGGGTTTATTTTTCAGTGCTCAGGGATTAGTGTCAGCTCTTGTGCAGTGGTTGGTAGTGGGGAAAATTACCAACAAAATCGGAGAACACCATATGGCAGTTTTGGGACTGGCAATTATGGCAATTGCCTTATTTTTGATGCCCTTTTCCCCTCTACCTGCCTTTATGGCTTTGGCTATGATGAGCTTGGCTTTGGGATCGGCTTTGTCCCGGCCCACCATCAATACTTTAATTTCCAAACAGACTCACGAAGGTCAGGGTACCACCATGGGAGTGGCCACCGCTTTTGAAAGTATGGGCAGGATTTTAGGCCCGCTTTTGGGCGGAATTTTATTTTATCAGTTTGGATATCATAGCCCGTTTACTGTAGTGGCTGTTTTGATATTTTTAATGCTGATGTATGTGATCAAACGGAAAAAGTTTCTAAAACTCGAGGTGTCTATCTAATTATCTAATTTTGACTTTTCTTGGTGAGTTCCAATACTTGGGGGGATTTTTCATAGCTGCTGTCTTAGTTGCCCTGAGCAGCTGAAGCATATTTCTAATATCAAGACGTTGAGCATTATCCCGCTTCTGTAAAGAATTTTTACAAAGTGCTAATGTTTGATATACAACATATTCCATGGGATATGTCTCGTCAGGATCATAATCTACCAATCGACCAGTAGCAGTCCAAGTTACAAAGGTGGAAGTTTCTGTCAGATAAGGCGGTATATAACCTCCCCTTACAGGTGCAGTACTGACAGCAGATAGTCCTTTAAGTATCTCATCAACCTCGTCCGGCCCAATTTGTTCTAGGGCTTCCTCCTCCCATGACTCTAGTTTGGGGAATTTTTCCTGAATTCTCTCCAACAGAGATTGATTCAACCCTGATTGCTCCTCAACTTCTAACAGAGGGTCAAGCTGATTAGGTTTATCAGCAGCTGATGGTGGAAATTCTGGTTTCTCCCTGGGATCATTTATGAAAGAGGCGAGGGGATTATCAGCCAAAGCCTTTTTGGTCTTAGTCACAATTTCTGCCCAGAGATGTGTTGATGGAGGGTCGCTGATTTGCAAAAAGCCAGTTTTGGCTCTCGGATAATTTTTGGCAATAAAATGGGCGAGCGCTCCAACAGCCATACAACGGTCTTTGTCAACTGCCAGGGTGGACCTGGATGAGCGGGGTGATATAGGTACCAGCAGAGGGGTTAATATCGCCCTTTCTTGTAGATCTCTAAGCAATTGCCTCATGTCGTTTGCTCTTAGGCCTAAAGCTTGCGAATATATACTATAAAAAAAGTTAGACATAGCTATGGGCCAGCGATTCCCTATATTCTTTTCCAAAATTCCATCAAATCTTATCAGGTCGGCACGAAAGCTTGGATCAGCAATGATCTCATATCCTGCCTTTGTTTCCTGCGGTGGACTTTGGAGGTCTATTTCTTTTAAAAATGACATGGGGGTATTATATAGCTTAAGCGTACACTGTCAACATAATCCCGAGCTGTCAAGCCATTCGGCTTTGAAGGGAGATCGAGTTGTTGACACTGTTGACAAAATAATGTGACCATGGTACTATGACTATGGTCATGCAGCAAACAGTTTCCAAATCACAATTTAAAGCCCAGGCTCTGGAATTTTTAAGGGCCGTAGAAAAGACAAAAATTCCTCTAGTTATTACTCACGGTGGTAAACCGGTTGTGGAGGTTATGCCATATAACAAGCAATCAGATCAGGAGGTTATTCTAAAATCTTTAAGAGGGACTCTTAAATTTTATAAGGATCCTGATAAACCGGCAGCTGACCCAGAAGATTGGGAAGTTTTGAGATGATTTTGTTAGATACCAACACTCTGCTTTGGTGGATTTGTGTTCCCCAGAAACTTTCCAGAAAGACCAAGAAACTAATTGATCAAGCAAGCAAAGAGCAGATTTTAGTTTCCTCCATCAGTGTTTGGGAAATTTCTTTACTAATAAAAAAAGAAAGAGTTGGATTTTTTATAGATGCTGATCATTGGCTGGAGCAGGTGGAAAGTTTACCATTTATCAGATTTGTACCTCTGGATAACAAAATAGCCGTCCAATCAGTCAATCTGCCTGATTTTTCCCATAAAGATCCGGCAGATAGAATGATTATTGCAACAGCCAGGGAATATGGGGCTATCCTGATTACTTCTGATAAAAAGATTCTAAACTATGAATATGTTCGGACTGTCAGTATAAATTAAGGGCTTTTTCAGAAATTAGATGTACATGTTACAGTCTATCTTACGCAAGGTGTTGATGGGTATTCAAACATATCAAGGTCTTCTGTTCTATAGCGGGCGTGGCCTCCTCCAGCGATGCGGTATTCCCTTAAGCCCCTTTTTACATAACGAACTAATGTTCTGGGATGTACACCTAAATAAGCTGCAGCTTCCTTGCGGGTAAGATAGGGATTTTTTAACCTATCATTTGTTAAACCCGCTAAAAGCGGTTAGAACTTCTACTGCCTCTACTTCTGCAAGTTTTTTAATTTGATCAGACAAACGTCTTGCAATCTCTGGATTTGCAGCTTCAACTTTAATGAAGAAACCATATTCTGGACCCATATTTAACATATTCTACGCTTCGCAATATTCCCCATAGAAATCCGACAGTTGGAGTAAAATATGTTTGTGTTAAATATAACTAAGATAACACTGG
>MFDM01000022.1 GCA_001776905.1 Candidatus Daviesbacteria bacterium RIFCSPLOWO2_01_FULL_39_12
GTTGAAACAACCCTTCCGCAAAATCCGCTCACCTCTTCAGCTGAAAATCAACCACCCTCTTCTCAATTCGGGCCTGCCCCAAACGAGCCAGGATCTACCCCCACTGATTTATCGCATCTGATAACCAATACTACTGATTATGCTCAATCAGCTGAGGCAAATCTTCCGTCAGTCTCTGTACCTGAAAATTTGATTGTTCAACCTCCTAATGGCAATCCGGAAGTGCCGAATATTCCCACAGACAGCCATAAAGGAATACCAAAGTGGTTAATCGGGGTGGGGATTGGCTTACTTTTGGTGGTGGCAGCAGCATCGGCCTTCTTTATCTTGGGTATCGGTCAGACTTCACAAAATACCACCAGCTTACCGGCCTCTACCCAATCTCCCAAACCAGCTTCTCAAACATCTCCCTCCTCCTCCCCTAAGCAATCAACTCCACCTTCCGGAGGGTTTGGCCAATTTGAAGGATCTCCTGCTGCAAGTATAGCCCCAACCCCCAAACCAGCCACCTCAGCTGCAGAACTCCTAAAACAAAGAAATCAGTAAAATCGAGATTAACTTTTATAAACATATTTTAGCCATTTCAAACCCGGTTTGTAGAGGTGAATTTTGATTAGGCAGATCGTCAGACATAAGATCAGTATAGATCTAAAAAGATACGGTGTAACTCTATTAGTACAAAGAAAGAGAGTTTATTGGGTTTCTTGTTGTCCTTTGAGAAAACCTACTAATTCGCGCCACTGTTGAACTTCTTCAAGAGTTACGGCTTTTTCGTCTTTATATTCCCAGCCTTTTTCAGTTTTATGTTCAATATAACCTTTAACATCTTTAGCGTTGGGATCTCTATATATACTTAATCTGTCAGGTAAACCCTCAACCTTTAAATGAGCATAGGCATCATTTCTATGAAGAGGCCAACCATCAAGCACTACTGTAACTGGTTGTCCTGCATTATCTTCCCATGTACGATCTACTCTTCGTTCAGAACCCCAGCTCTTGACTAGAAGATTTTCAAATTCTCTTAGAACTGGTACCTCTCTATAAAAAGGAGCGGGATCATTGGTACCTCTCAATATAGACATACAATCAGAAAACATATCCCTATATAATTGATGTATTGCTGATACTTCTCTACTTCTAGCTCTTGCTGCTTCTTCTGCTTGAGCTCTGCTTTGTAAATTATTTCGCGCTGCTTCTATTAATGCTGGCATATATTTCTAAAGTATTATTATCATTAAAATACCATATTATCAATACTTTATCAAATTGAGATGCTGTTAATTTAATTTTCATTTTGGTCTAATTTCTGTAAATCCAGTATATTTTTGTAAAACTTCTGGGATTTTTATAGAGCCATCCGCTTGTTGAAAATTTTCCAAAAGGGCGATTAAGATTCTAGGAGAGGCGATGGCAGTGTTATTGAGGGCATGGCAGAATCTGGTAGTACCATCTTTAGTGCGATATTTTATTTTGAGCCTTCTGGTTTGAAAATCCAAACAAATTGAGTTGGAATGAGTTTCTCCATAACCTTCCCTTGATGGCATCCATGTCTCTATATCATAAGTTAAAGCAGCTTTTTTCCCCATATCCTGGCTTGATAAACAAACCACTTGATAGGGAAGTCCCAACATTTCTAAGATCTCCTCGCTGTTTTCCTGTAATTCCTCGAAAAATCCCAGCGACTCCTTTTCATCAGCTTCACACAAAACCACCTGTTCTACTTTATAAAACTCATGTACCCTATATAAGCCTTTTGTATCTTTTCCGTAAGAGCCAATTTCTGTTCTAAAACAGGCTGTTAAAGCTGCATATTTTTTGGGCAAATCTTTTATATCAAAAGTTTCCTCGGCATGTAAGGCCATTAAAGGAATTTCCGATGTACCCACCAAATATTCATCATCCCCTAGCTTGTAAGTATCTTCCTCACCCCAGGGAAATTGTCCTCCACCTAAAAGAGCAAAACCTTTGTTTATGACAGGCGGAATCACTATCTGGTATCCTTTTTGAGCTAAATGATCCAAAGCAAAATTTAAAACTGCCCAATGAAGTCTGGCTCCTTCATTCTTCAAGTAATAACCACGAAATCCAGCCACTTTCACTCCTCTTTCAAAATCAATAATATCCAAACTTTTTCCCAGCTCAATATGATCTTTTACTTTAAATGAAAACTTGGGCGGCTTCCCCTCTTTTCTGATAACTTTGTTTTTTGAAGCGTCTCCAATAGGAACTTCATCCATTATGATGTTGGGAACTTGCAACATCAGCTGATTCCACTCTTTTTCTACCCTAGTCAGCTGTTTCTCCAACCTATCCAATTCCCCTTTTATTTTCTTACCAGTTTCTATGTCTCTATCTTTGGCAGCAACATTTCTTTTGGCTCGTATCTCATCGACTTCGGCAATCAACTCTCTTCTTTCCTCATCCAGTTTTAGAAGCTTTTCCAAATCCACGTCAACTTTTCTTGCCTCAACATCCTTTTTAACTTTTTCCAAATTTTCTCTTATAAAATTAATGTCTAACATTTATCCTTTCTTCTGCCACTGCCTGGCAGGTTCTATCTCGTCTTTCATAATTAAATCTACTGCCTTTTTATGCCAGGCAAATTTAGTAATATGATAGACTTCCTTAAAATATTTTAGCGCAGATTGCGCCCCAGGTACACCCTTGGCTTGGGCTAAAGCATCTAAATTATCAGCAGCCTTAACCACTCGCGCTTCCAGGGTTTTCCTGTCATTATATTCGGAGACTAACTCTATAATCTCATCTTTTGAATCCAAATCCTCAACCAGAGCTTTAACCCCCTCTTCTTCTATATTTTTAAATACTCCTCCGGCCATTCCTTTAACAAAAGTCCCCACATCCCCCACAATTGTCTCCCCAATATCATGCACCAGCCCCATTTTTAAAACTTTTTCAGCATCAATTTTCTCCCCTTCTTTTTGTAATTTCTTGGCCAGAAAATATGCCAAAAGGGCAGTTGAAAAAGAGTGGGCAGCTACCGAATCCGCTTCATTTCTTTTAAATCCCATGGCAATAAAACCCTGTCTTGGCAACTCCTTTGCCCACTGCAAAGTTAAGAATATCTTTAATATTTTTTTTAAATCGTGAGCATTCATAAACCCAACTCCTCGGATATTCCCTGCATAGCTTTTAGGGCAATTCCTACAAATTCCTCCAAAGGTATATTTAACTCTTTCTCACAAGCTAAAATTTGTTCCCTGTTTGCTCCGGCAGCAAAAGATTTTTCTTTAAATCTTTTCAAGACTGACTCCTCGGTTAGTGAGGCCAATTTCTTATCTGGCCTGACCAGTGCTGCAGCAGTTATTAAACCAGAAAGTTCATCCGCCGCATAAACCGATGATTCCATTAAATTTTCCCTGCCGGATTTTATTCCGTCATGATGAGCTTTTATCCCTTCAATAATTCGCTCACTAACTCCTAGGGGTTTTAATTTTTCTGCAGTAACAAGTGTATGCCTTTTTGGATCTTTTTCCACCAGCTCATAATCTGCATCATGCAGCATTCCCACAATTGCCCACTCCTCCTCATTAAATTCTTCATCAGTTTGCTCGGTGTGTCTCTGTTTCAAATATTTACATAACGCTCCCATAATTGCCTCAACAGCCAATCCATGCTTTTGTAAATTTTTACTTTGCAGCATTTGTGTCATTAAATTAAAAGCTTGCTCCCTAGTCATTATTTCTTTCCTTTCTTTTCAGGACGGAGGGTTGGGAATAATATTACATCTTTTATTGTATGTTGGTTTGTTAAAAGTGAAACTAATCTATCCACTCCCATCCCCCATCCAGCTGTTGGGGGCATACCATACTCCAGCGCTCTAATATAATCCTCATCCAAAACCTGGTACTCCTCCAGTCCTTTTTTACCCAAAGCCATTTCTTCCTTCCACCTTTTTTGCTGTTCAATTGGATCATTTAGTTCATTGTATGCTTTAACAATTTCATAACCCATGCAAATTAGCTGGAAACTGCCGGCTTTTTTTGGGTCACTATCTTTAGCCTTGGCAAGTGGCAACATATCATATGGATAATCAACAATAAATGTGGGCTGTTTAATCTTTGACCTGGCAACGGATTTATACAACTCATCAACTAAAGGTCCAAAACCCACAACACCATGAAGTTCCAACTCTATCTCCTTTTCTTTAATAACCTTTTTTAGCTCCCCCTCTGTTTTAATTTCAGCTAAATCTATTCCACAATTTTCCTTTACCAACTTATTAAAAGTGATTCTCTTAAACGGGAATTTAAAATCTAATTTCTGCCCTTCAAATTCAAAAATATATTTATCATGAATAAGCTTAACTATTTTGGCTACCATTTCTTCCGTTAATTTCATTAAATCTTCATAATCTGCATAGGCCCAATAAAATTCCATCATGGTAAATTCAGGATTATGCTGGCGGTCTTGTCCCTCATTCCTAAAATCCTTACAGATTTCAAAAACTTTCTCATATCCCCCCACAATTAATCTTTTTAAATAAAGCTCATCAGAAATCCTAAGATATAGTTTTATATCCAAAGCATTATGGTGAGTAGTGAAAGGCTTGGCAGTTGCCCCACCATACAAAGGCTGAAGAGTTGGGGTTTCCACTTCAATAAAGCCTTTTTCTTCCATAAAATTTCTTAAAAGCTTTACAATTTTAGACCTTGTTTCAAAGACTTTCCTAACTTCCGGGTTAATTGTTAAATCCACATATCTTTGTCTGTATCTTTCTTCAACATCTTCAAGTCCATACCAGGCAGAAGGTAATGGTCTGATACTTTTGGTAAGTAATTTATAATCTGAAACTCTGACAGAAATTTCACCTGCTTGAGTTTTAAAAATCTCACCTGAAGTTTCAATAAAATCTCCCAAATCAAAATTAGTTAAAAACTCATACTTTTCCCCGTTTAGTTCACTTTGAGAGAAAAATAATTGGATTTTACCTGAAGCATCCTCTATATCTGCAAAAGTAATTTTTCCGTGAGGGCGTAGCGATCTAATCCTTCCAGCCACCACCACTTTTTTACCCATCATCTTACGGGCGCTAAAAATTTCCTGTTTTCTTACTGATTTTGCAGGGTAGGGATTAATCCCCAATCTTTGAATATTTTTTAACTTCTTAAGTCTTTCCTTTTGCAGAGCTTCTAAAGGCATGAGTAGAGTATAACTTATGAGGTTTGCTTTGACAATTAATTAAGCGGTTATTTTAAGATGCCATTAGATTAGACCTATGGTTGCTGCTTGTCAATCTAGTAACAAATTCCTTCACTTGCTTCGGTGTCATTGGTTGTCTATGAATCTCTGCAGTAAATGCTTGTTTCTGAACCTCGGATAATGGCTCGATTTCCTTTCTGAAGAAATAACTTCCATCACCATAAACAGGAAGATAAAACATTCTGTCCGGTCTGGATAGGTTGGTCATCTGATCCAATACCAGCTCAATTCTTCCTTTCGGTTCATGAGGCAAAAGATTTTGTAAATCTGCTGTGACCAATTCTCTCTTTCTCCTGGATACAAGCAATTCATACTGAGCATTAGTCAATGCTATATCTGTTAGATATTGTAAATCAACCGATAATTCAGTTGCATTTCTCGCTTCTGCAGGAAGATGACTCAAAACTGAAGGGTGCACCTTGCTAACCCTAGACGCCCAAGCTTCCATAAGCCAATTTTCTACACCCGGAACTGTTGTTTCAACTCTTCCCGGATTTACAGAACCCTCCCGGGCATTATCTAGGAATGATTGAGCGTGAATACCATGTGCCCCTCCTTCGTGAAGCCCTACTCTTATTGGAGCACCTCGATACAACCTTTCAGAGTTAATAGTATTAATATTATACTTAAACTCTACCTCGTCTTGGTTGGCACTTATCCAACCTACCCAGTATTCTGGTAAATCTACTTCTTGCATACGTATACGAGGATGTGATCTGGATCCAACAACTCTAACTAATTGTGTGATTATTTCTCTCTCTGACATTTGAATTTCCCGCTTAAATTGGCTTGGGGATAAACGATTTTGGTTGAAGAAATTTGTCCACCCTGCTCTGTCAAATTTAAGTCCATACCTTTCACGAAAAATATTGGCAACATCTTCTTTAGCCCCTTCCACCTCATGTCTGGGTATTAACCTTGGATAATAACCTGCCATTCTTCTCATTCTCTCTTCAAACTGATCAAGACTGGGATCGGCTAAAAACTCCAATTCCGCAAGGAATCCATCTGCCTTTTCCCCTATATATTCTCCATCAGGTGTATCTCTTAAAACATCATCTGAAATTCGTTTGAAATACTTTCTGGCCTCTGTCCTGTTGGGAAAATAATTCGGCTCATAAACCCATTCTCTAGGTGCAAGCCTAAAATCTATTACCTCTTGACCTGATCTTTTTGATTCCAAATCATGCAAAGCTCTAGCGCCTCTTACTAAATCTTTTCCAAATTGTAATTCCAATTCCGTAGGTCTTTCTGTCATATTAATATAACCCCTTAATTTATGGGGTGCGTGTCGTGTATTCTACTCTTTTGCAGAGGAATTTGCAACTTATCGCAATATTCCCCATAGAAATCCGACAGTTGGAGTAAAATATGTTTGTGTTAAATATAACTAAGATAACACTGGT
>MFDM01000023.1:0-34141 GCA_001776905.1 Candidatus Daviesbacteria bacterium RIFCSPLOWO2_01_FULL_39_12
AGTGTACTTTAAAAGTAATAATTTAAATCTAACAAAGAAAGGGGGTGAAAATGTTCTAGGAATCGTTAATTTACTGTCTTGACAATGGGGTCCACCTTACCCATTAATTCCCTTGAGGTTCTTAGTTGAGACGCTTCATTCTTGACATAGCCAAAAATTAATCGTTGGTCAGCTGTAAGATCATTTCTGTCCAGTTGCCCAGCCAATAGTCTCTCTTCTGCAGCATGAGATCCAGCCATGTTATAGCAACAAGATATATTATCTGCTTGAGTTACATTTCCAACTGCGGCGGAAAAGGCACTAGCCATGGAATCTGTTTCTTGAAGTACTTCCGCTGTATGAACGAAATTAGATTCCTCTGTGATTTTTTGCTTCCGTTGACTCATCTCGCGCATTACTGCTAACCTATTAGCCACCGGAGTTTGTTCGGGAGTTAGTTGGATTTCTTTAGGAGTAGTAACTGCTGGTTTAACTCCAGCTGTAGTTTCTGAAACTGCTGATGCTTCAGGCATATTTTTATTATACACCTTCAGTGGACGGAGAGGGATTTGAACCCCCGACATCTGCAATGTGAATGCAGCGCTCTACCACTGAGCTATCCGTCCAGTTTTTATAATTTTACCATTCTACCCTCTTGCTCTCAACTGACAGCTTTGAGATAATAATCAAATGGAAATTCAGCCTAAAAATAACAGCTCTTTAGATTATTATACTTCCCCAAACCAAAATTCTTTTTTTGATAATATCGGCACTCATCTGATTGATTTTATTCAAACTTTGGTAGTATTTGGAGCGATATTTGTGCTTATCTACCTATTGATAGCTCAGCCCCACCGAGTTTCCGGCAGATCGATGGTCCCCAACTTTCAGGACGGAGATTTGATCTTAACTGATAAGCTCAGCTATAGGTTTGGAGAGCCTAAAAAGGGTGATGTAATTGTCTTAAAATATCCTAAAAGCGAGACGCAGGAGTTTATCAAAAGAATCGTGGCAGTACCAGGAGATACATTAGAGATAAGGAGTAACTCTTTATATATTAACGGTCAAAAATCGGAGGAAGTCTATCTACCACCAGATACTATCACGGAAGGAGCTGCCTACATCAGAGAAAACGAAATTATCACGATTGAAAAAGACCAATATTTTGTCTTTGGAGACAACCGGCTAAATTCTTCCGACTCCAGATCCTGGGGACCGGTAACCAGAGCAGAAATTGTTGGCAGAACGTTTTTTCGCTATTGGCCTCTCAACACCTTCGGGTTAACAGTGCACTAAATTGTCTATGCTTCCTTAAGCTTAAAATAACCCATGATGGCCTGATAGATATCCTGTAATATCGGGGTGGTTTTATCAGGATGGCCGTTTATCAAAAATTCCATTCTCACTTTCTGACCAGTTTGGACACATTTTACAGAGGCTTTATCGGCTCTTTGGGAAATAATATCTGATAAATCATTGGCCACTTTATCCAATTCTTCAGAAACAATATGCATTGTCTCTGTGATAGCCATTTTCTTAGGTCCTACACTCTGTCGGGCTCTAAATCTTCTGACTAACTCCTCTGTCCCCCTGACTGATAGGTTTCTTTTTAAAACTTCTTTATATGCATCAATTATCAACCTGGGATCCTCTAAAGCAGCCAAAGCTCTGGCGTGACCCTCAGTAGTAGCCTGAGACATCAGAGCATCCTTGAGAGCATCCGGTAAAGTTAACAAACGGATGGTGTTTGAAATATATGATGGGCTTTTGGAAACTCTTTGTGAAATTTCCGCATTAGTTAATCCAAATTCTTCCATTAATCTCTTGTATGCTTGAGCTCTTTCTAAGGGGTTTAGATCGATTCTTTGCACATTTTCCACAATGGCCATCTCCAGCATACCTTGCGGGTTAGTTTCTCTAATAATTACTGGAACTTTGGAAAGTCCAATCAGTTTGGCGGCTCTCCATCTTCTCTCTCCTGCCACAATCTGAAATCCGGCCGGAGTTTTAGCAACCACCAAAGGCTCCAAAACTCCATGCTCTCTGATTGATTCCGCCAACTCCGATAGAGATTCCGGAGTCAGTAGTCCCCGAGGTTGCAAAGGATTAGGCTGCAGCAGGTTTATTTCCAGCTCGTGAATTTCTTCTTGTTCCATTTTAAGATACAAAAATGTATGTTTTATTTAATTTTTTCTTAAAGTCAACCTGGCCAGATGTTGTGGCAAAAATAGTGTAATCTTTACCTTGTTTTGTGCCCGAACCGGCAAAAAACTTGTTACCTTTCTGTCTGACTATAATATTTCCGCCTGATATTTTCTGACCACCGTAAATCTTGACGCCTAAGCGTTTGGAAATAGAATCTCTGTTCTTCTTAGTGGTAGATCCGCCTTTTTTGTGTGCCATGAAATGAAGTATATCTTCTGTGAAAATTGAAGTCAATATGTTAATTTTTCACATTCCAGACCAATCTGCTTTTTGCTAATCTTAGACCTGTAACTTTTCTGAAGTTGGCCTTTGCGTGATATTTTGCCACTCTAATTTTTGATCCTTTGACCGTATCCAAAACATCTAAAGTCAACTCCTCTTTCAAAAAAGGAGTACCAACCTTTAATTTACCCTCATCAGACGAAAGAAGTATCTTGACTTGAATTTGTTTACCTATGATCTTTTCATCAATATCAAAAGGTTGACCAGGTATCACTTTTAGTTGCCTACCGTTAATTTGACAGATAGCGTAGTTCATTGTGGGAATTTTACATATCTTCCTACTCAGTGTCAACTTTCTTTCTGTATCTCGAGACAGACGAAACAAGCCCTAAACAGATAAAGGTTGACAAAAGTGAGGATCCTCCATAAGACATTAACGGCAAAGTAATACCTGTAATTGGCAACAAACCTACATTCATTCCGATATTGACAAATGTCTGAAACAAAAGCATGGCACAAACCCCAAAAACTAACAAATGACCGAAATAATCAATCACATTTGTGGAAACAGCCGTGATGACTATAATCAAAAATAAATAAAGTATAATTATAATCATTGATCCAATAAAACCCATTTCTTCGGCAATTGAAGCGAATATAAAATCTGTCCTGAATTCTGGTAAAAATTGTAGTCTTGATTGGGTTCCTCTACCTAACCCTCTTCCAAAAAATTCTCCTGAACCAACCGCTATAGTTGATTGAATCAAATTATATCCCTTACCCAAAGGGTCTGTCTGCGGAGCTATAAATCCAAAAATTCTTTCCTTCTGATACTCTTGTAAAGAAAACCAGATCAACGGCACTAACAATAAACTTACTATAATCAGTACTGAAATTTTTCTAAGTTGCACACCGGCTGCAAAAAGCATTCCCAACCATATTGCTAAAATTGTCAAAGTTGAACCTAGGTCTGGCTGCTGAAAAACTAAAAAAAGCAGCGGCAGAGTTATCATTAGGCTCTTTAATATATTTTTAAAAGTAGCAGAATTTCTACTCCAAAAATCTGCCAAGGTTAATATTAAAACTGGTTTAGCCAACTCAGAGGGTTGGATATTAAAAAGTCCCAAAGGAATCCATCGGATAGCTCCTCTTGTCTCAACTCCCAAAACTAAAACTCCTACTAAAAGTAACAGTATGCACAGATAAAGTGTGGATGTAAAATTTTTTATCACTCTGTAGTCGAAATTAGAAACAAAAATGAACAAACTAAATGAGAGAATGGCAAAAATAAGCTGCTGGATAGCCAACTGAGGAGACGACGAGTATATCACCAAAATTCCCATAGATAATAGGAAAAGACTTGCAATCATTATTGGCAGATTGATCTGGTGGAGAAATTTCATTTTCAGAAAGTCAAATAGTTACTGTTTGTTTTTAACTTCTGCAACTTTTAGACTCTTGCTTCTTTTTATGGATAAAGAAGCTGTACTAACCAGAATGATGTTTTCATACATTTTTGGCCAAGCAGGCGCCTCGATTATAGTTTTATCTGCTAAAGTTAAGTTTTGTTCCTTTCTTAATTTCTGAATCTGTCTAATTAACTCCCTGGCTTCCCCTTCTTTTGCAAGTTCGGGAGTAATTTTTGTATCCATCTCTACAGTAGGTCCAACTTTTGAGGACTTTTTAAACTCAATTTTCTTTACATTAAGCTCATCAGCCAGAATTTGCTCCAGGTCCTTTCCTAATTGATTAGGAATTTGATAGACCATTCGGGGTAAAGGTTGTCTTAATTTAATTGACACTTCTTTTCTTTTGGCATGCCCAATTTCAGCTATTTTTCTTACCATATTCATATCTTTAATAAGTCGGTCATTCAACAATGATTTATCTCCTTGAGGATAATCTTCAAGGTGCACTGATTTTTCACCCGTCAAATTTCTAAAAATTTGCTCAGAAATAAAAGGAAGAAAGGGTGCTGAAAGCTTGGCAGATATCACCAAAACCTGGTACATAATTGAAAGCGCTCTGTTTCTATCTTGTATGTCAGCTTCCGGGCCTGCTCTATCCCTGGAACGTCTGATATACCAAGTGGAGAAATCATTAACCATAAAATCTTCTATTGCCCTTGATGGTGTCGCTGCATCAAAATTGGCCAGTTTCTCATTTGTTAACAAAACCACCTTCGTTAATCTGGCTAAAATCCATTTATCTAATGATGTTAGATTATCTATTTTTGTTTCGGAGTCCCAGTCAACCAGTTGAGCGTAATCAACAAAAAATTTATAACTGTTCCAAAAAATTAAATAAAATCTCCTTTTAACCTCGGTAGCAGGAGTAAATCCGAAATTTAAATTAATTTCCGGATTTTGGGTGACATACATCCATCTCATAACATCAGCTCCAATTTTATCGGCCGCCTCATTAAACTCAATGGCATTACCTTTAGACTTATGCATTGGTTCACCTTTTTCATCCATTACCATTGCATGCCCTAATAAATTTTTAAAAGGATTGGTTTTGTTAAGAGCAGTACTTATGGCAATCAATGAGTAAAACCAATTTTTAAACTGTCCCGAGAAAGCTTCTGTTATAAAATCGGCCGGAAACCAATCCTTTGACATGGTAGAAAAAGGGACTACGCCGGCATCAAGCCAGGGGGTACCAACATCCGGAATTCTGGAGACAATCTCACCGCATTTAGAACACTTTATTTTTATCTGGTCAACCCATGGCCTGTGAGGTGAGTAACCTTCAAATTCCTTCCATCCCTCAGTAGCCTTATCTTTAAGCTCATCCTTACTTCCAATTACCTCAAAATTACCGCAGTTTGAGCATTCCCAGATTGGTAAAGCTAAACCCCAATATCTTTTTTTGGAAATTAACCAATCGTGCATATTTTTTAGCCAGTCCAGTTCCCTATCCAATCCCCATTTTGGAATCCAATTAATTTTTTTAGCTACTCCAACCATCTGCTCGCGAAAAGTTTTTCCTGAAGAATCTTTTTTATCCATAGCAATGTACCATTCATCAACCACCCGCCAAACCAGTTCTGTTTTACACCTCCAACAAGTAGGATAACGATGCTTGTATCCTTCAACTTTTACTAGAAACCCTTCCCTTTTAAGGTAATCTATAATCTTTAAAGTGGCTTCATTTACAGTAAGCCCTGTTAACCAGTCAAAACCATCAACATAAACTGCCTCTTCATTAATTGGCGCTATAGTGGGTAAAGTCTCCTTTTTACCCAAAGCAAAATCTTCAGCACCTGCCCCTGGAGCAATATGCACCAAACCTGTTCCTTCTTCTGTAGAAATAGGTAATATAACAGGATCCGAGGCTACCACTCGATGGGTATATCCTTTTAAGGATTCTCTAATAGTGGGCAAATTATCGAATGGACCTTCATATTCCCATCCCACTAATTCCTTCCCTTTGTAAGTTTTTACAAGTTTGGCTGTTACAAATAGTCGCGACAGCGACTGATTGTCACAGACTATATATTTCTTACCCTCTATCTCATATTCTGCGTATGCAAGCTGAGGATCCACTGCCACAGCCACATTAGCAGGAATGGTCCATGGAGTAGTAGTCCAAACTAAAAGATAAGTATCTTTCTTGTCTTTAACAGGTAGTTGAAAATAAACAGAGTTATGAGTTAACTCCTGATATTCCTCTGTTAAAATTTCATGTTGAGAAATGGCTGTACCGCACCTGGGACACCAGGGAACCGAATCCCTTCCTTTGTATAACCATCCTTTTTCGTGGACTACTTTTAAATAATTCCAAATCGCATAGTTATTTGCATCCGATGAGGTATGGTATGAATTATCCCAATCCATAAAATAACCTAACCGCTTACTTTGTTCAGTTTGGATTGCCGAAAATTTTTTAACCCTTTCTTTACAAAGATTGATAAACTTTTCCAAACTTTTAAATTTATCTCCTAAAACTAAATTTTCAATCTCTTTTTTGTTTTTTAAACCAAGCTCTTTTTCAACCTCTACTTCTACCCACAGTCCCTGTTCGTCAAAACCATTTTGGAATCTTTGTTTGTAACCCTTCATATTGAAAAACCTCTGCCATAAATCTTTATATGTTCTGCCCCAGGCGTGGTGTACGCCCATAGGGTTATTGGCAGTAATCGGCCCATCTAAAAAGGAGAACTTTTTTTCAGATTTATTATTTTTATGAAGATACTTTTCTACAATTCCCTCTTGAGACCAAAAATCTAATAATTCCCTCTCCATCTTTGGAAAATCAATCTGTGATGAAACTGACTTCAATTTAGCCATACTGGAGATATTCTAACAGAATACCAGGATCGTATCTAGCGGTTTGACCTTAAAAAGGCCGGGATTTCTAAATCTTCTTCCTCTTCTGCCGGCTTTTCTTCTTCTTGATTATCACTTACCTTTTGGACGGGTACAGACGTATCGTCCGAGGTATCGGAAAAAGTGGCTGGCTGTGTTCTCAAAGAGGCAGAACCGATGCCGGTTCCCACATATTCCCTTAGTCTTCTTCTGGTTTCATCAAAACCGGTGGCAATCACCGAAATTTTCACCTGATCCAATTGATCTTCTTTGATGGTAGCCCCAAAAATAATATTGGCATCAGGATCGGCAGCTTGAGCGATGATTTGGGCCGCTTCATTAACTTCTGCCATAGACAGATCAGGACCTCCCACAATATTGAAAAGTACACCCTTTGCACCTTCAATTGATACTTCCAGCAAAGGAGACGCGATGGCCATTCTGGCTGCTGCCGCGGCCCTATTTTCTCCTCCGGCCATCCCAATTCCCATCAGCGCAGAACCTGCACTGGACATGATAGTTTTAACATCTGCAAAATCAACATTGATCAACCCTGGAACAGTAATTAGATCTGAAATACCCTGCACACCTTGACCTAAAACTGAATCCGCCAATTTAAATGCCTCCTGTAAAGTCATGTTTTTCTCCACCGTTTCCAAAAGCCTCTGATTGGGAATAATTATTAAGGCATCTACCTTATCCTTAAGCTTGTCTAAACCCTCTTCTGCCACCATCATTCTTCTGGTGCCCTCAAAAGAGAAAGGCTTGGTAACAACTGCCACTGTCAAAGCACCAATATTTCTGGCTATTTGGGCTACCACCGGTAAGGATCCTGTGCCAGTTCCCCCTCCCATCCCGGCTGTCAGGAAAATCATGTCAGAATCCCCCAAGACATCCTGCAGTTTTTGGGAGGACTCCTCTGCTGCTTGCAGACCTATTTCCGGATCTCCTCCTGAACCTAGTCCTTTGGTTAAATTTTCTCCAATTTGTACTTTAGTAGGAGACTGATTATTCAGCAAAGCCTGAGAATCTGTATTTACAGCTACAAAATCCACACTTTGGATCTGTTGAAGGGAGATCATGGAGTTTAAAGAATTTGAGCCACCCCCTCCCAAACCTACTACTTTTATTTTGGCAAATCTTTGTACGTCAGGTTTAATTAGCATAGTGAGTCATAATACATGATGCTTAATACACTTCCTTGGCAGAATATAGCAAATAATAATCAGTAATATCAAGTCCCAAAATATTTAGGGCAGGAATGATTTTATAATAGCAACACCTTTTTCAAAAAGATTTTTAAACGGTAAATTTCCCGACAACACCGGGATATGGAGTTCTCCCCCTGTCCCTTGCGATGTTACACCATAAAGTATTAAACCTGTGGCTGTCGCAAATGAGGGAGAATCTATCTCCTCTATCAGTCCGGAAAGATCTTCTGTCTTGCCTATTCTGGCGGGCAAACCCAAAACATACTTGGCTTGATCTAGACAGCCAACTGTCAAAGCTCCTCCACCGCAAATTACCAATCCCGAGGGAACTTGTGTACCAAATCCGCTTTTTTTGATCTCTTTGCCAACGTATTTAAAAATCTCCTGAAGTCTGGGCCTGATTATGCCATCCACCACAGCCTTCTTGGAAATTTTCCCCACATCTTCTTCTATACCCAAACCTTTCAACTCTAAAATACCCTCATCTTTTTTCTTGGCACCTTCAGAGTTGCTTTTCTCAGCTTCCTCTGCCAATGCAGGAGATTTTTCCTTCCGCCCTAAAAATAATTTTATCTTCTCTGCAGATTCCAAAGAAACTCTTAAACCAACAGCCAAATCAGAAGTAGTATGCCTTGCTCCAATCGGTATGACAGAAGAGTAGGAGATAGACCCATCTATAAATATCACCACATCAGTCGTCTCCCCACCGATATCCACCAACACCACCCCTAACTCCTTCTCAGTATCTGTTAAAGATGAAAAAGAGGAGGCTATTCCTGTAAAAATTAACTCACTGACATCAATCCCCACCTCTTGTATACACTTAACTAAATTCCTCATTGACGTGGATGAACCGGTGATAATGTGGGTTTGGGTTTCCAATCTGACTCCTGTCATTCCGACCGGATCTTTAATCCCTTCCTGTCCATCTACGGTAAACGTCCTGGGGATAACATGTAAAATTTCTCTTGAGGCAGGCAAGGGAACTGCTTTAGCGGCATCATTAACTCTTAAGACATCTCCCTGCTTAATCTCCCCCTCCGGCTCAGAAACCGCCACCACAGCATGGGAATTGACGGATTCTATTTGCGGACCGCCCACAGAGACAAAGGCTTGGGAAATAGAGTATCCTGCCATCCTTTCTGCACTCTCTACCGACTCGGTGATGGCCTCAACTGCCTCTTCAATGTCAACCACCTGATTTTTTCTAACTCCCTTGGAGACAGTGTTGGCAACTCCAATCAGATTTATTTTGCCTGACTCATCAACTGATGCAATCAGTGTGGCAATTTTTGATGAACCGACATCAATTGCGCAGATTATTTTGTCTTTCGCCATATCTAATCACTGGTTTATCAAATCTTAAATCGATAAACTCTAACTTTACATCATCTATTTTAGCTTTCTCCAGGATCAATTGTAAAGCAGCAAGTTGACTGTCGATTTCGAAGGTTAATCTAAGGACTAATTTCGGAGAGGTATCTATTGAAACTAGATCCTCTTTTTCTAAAAAAGCCCTGGTTATAGGTAAACCAAATTCAGAAACTTTTTGTAATATTTTCAATAAATTTTTTATCAGACCCTCATCTAATCTTTTGCCAACAGATAAATCATATCGTAAATAAATCTTGGGTAAATTTTCTTCAGTTGCTCTTTCAAAAACAACTCCTTGATCGTCCACTAAATATTTTTCTCCCAGATCAGCAAATTGAGCGCTTTCTGTGGCCGAGATGTTAATTAGTTGTTCAATCGCCGAGCCGGTGGCTTCCTTCAATTTTAATGGAGCAAAAATAAATTGCGCTTTTCTTTCAGTCAGATTTATTGTTAGTTTATCAGGGTATAACTTGGAAAACTGCACATCTCCTATACAAGAATATTTTAATGTTAGATCTTCTTTGCCTTTTTTAAAATCTATCATGAAAATATTTTTTCCATAAAGATTGAGTTCTTTATTAATTTGCTCATTTTCTACACAGGATAACTTATTACCGATAAAATCAATTCTTTTAACTTCAAAAATTGGAGTTTTAATTGTCAAAAATATTGGCAAAACTAGTAAAAAAATAGTGAGGAGAATCTTCAATAGAACGATCGTCGGAGGTTTCTTTTTTGATTGTAACATCATAACCTATCTCTTTCAGCAAGAAGAATTGTTTCCAAGGCCAACCTTTTGGCAGCATCTGGTACGATGATTTTGCGGGCATTGTTGGTCTGTTTTTTGAAAGTAGCTAAATTTCGAAAGAAAGCTTTAACAGTTTTTAAAAGACTTTTACCTGTTAATTTTGATTGGGGTAAAATTCTCACCATCCCTAAGTGTTCAAAATATTTGGCATTTTTATTTTGTTCATCCTGATATAGATAGGGGATGGGAATTACTAAAGCCGGTACATTAAAAAAGGCAAGCTCCACTAAACTATTTATTCCTGAGCGACAAACAGCCAGATCAACCTCTGATAAAATCTTGCCCAGTTCCTCACCAATCCATTTCTTCACAATATATCGCTCACTTTGAAATTTTTTTAGCCTTTCATAATCTGCAAATTTATTATCACCTGTTAGATGAATGACGCAGGCAGATTTAATAAGTTGGGGAAGAATTTTCTCAACTGTTGTATTGATGATATGCGAACCCTGATTCCCACCCATAATAAGCATTAAAGGTAATCTATTTCTCTTAGAATATTTAAGTAATTGTATAAAATCTGGTGGAATCTTTTTAACAGGATTCAGAATTCCATCTCGTAAAGGATTGCCAGTTAATATTACTTTTGAGCTAGAATTTGCCTGATTTTCAAACGAGACTGCGATTATATCGGCAAATAAACTACTGATTTTATTTGCCAGACCTGAAACTAAAGTTTGCTGGTGGATAATGACCGGTTTTGAGAAAAGCCAACCTGCGATAACCAAGGGTAGCCCTACATATCCCCCAAACGATAAGACCACATCAGGGTTTTGAGATAAAATTATCCAAAGGGATTGAGTAAAGCCCACTGGAATTTTCAGTAAGGATGGAATTGTATAGGGAGTAAATGTTCTTTGTAATCTGCCGGCAATTAGAGGTATAAATTTCACCCCCAGTTTGGGAATCTCTGCTGATTCTGCAGAAGGGGAGGAATCCCCCTCTCTGGTAGTTTTTCTACCCACATAAATAATCTGAATATCTCCTCTTTTTTTCAGCTCATTTATAACAGCAACAGCGGGTGTAAAATGCGTCCCAGCAAGGAGAACTTTCATTAATAGTAATGATACGCCATTACTCCTACCCATTCAACTTATGTATTATGCTTGGAAATATTTAAAAGTATCCCGACTGCTGTTAAATTAGCAACCAGCGCTGAACCACCATAGGAGATAAACGGTAAAGGCACTCCTGTTAAAGGTAACAAGGCCACCATGGAGGAGATATTGATAATTATCTGTATTCCCAACCAAGTAGTTAATCCGAATGCTAATATTTTTCCAAAATTATCAGCACAGTTTTGGGAAATTTTAAATCCCCTATAGATTAGGAGTGCAAAAAGTCCGATTAGAAATGTTGCTCCTAAAAATCCCAATTCCTCACCAATTACCCCAAAAATAGAATCTGTTGTCACTTCCGGAATATATTCAAATTTTTGTCTGGAATTCCCCAAACCCAGACCAAATAGTCCACCAGAACCTAAGGCAATTAAAACCTGCAATATATGATAAGTGAAGCCCTGCGGATCTGAGAAGGGATCTAAAAATGCCAAAACTCTTTTGCTTCTGTAGCTTGAGGTTAAGATTAAAATAATAAATGAAATGACTGCAGCAGGTAAAGCAATCATAAAATGCCATAAAGGAGCTCCGGCAATAAAATATATAATAACTGCGGTAGTAAAGAAAACTATTGTTGACCCTAGATCTTTTTGCAAAACTGCAGTGATCAGTGAAACAGTTACCAGTAAGATTATAAACGGAGTGAATCTGATTTTTTTCTCAAAAATAGTTGCCAAATACAAAACTGTTGTTAACTTAATAATCTCGGCTGGTTGTAAGGCGATTCCACCTATCTTTAACCACCTATGCGCCCCTCCTCCGGAAATACCCAATCCGGGTATAAATACTGCCAAAAGTAAAGGCAGGGATAAAATTAATAATATCGGTGCTAATCTCTTAAATCTTATATAGTTAAAATTGGCAAAAAAAAGCAAAGATAAAAACCCTATCCCCACCCAAATTGCTTGTTGTCTTATGTAATATAAACTATCATTAAAATCCTTTAATGCAGAAATTGTGGAAACATTATAAATCATCAACAGGCCGAAAATTACCAATGCTATTACACTAAAAAGCAATACCAGATCTAAAGATCTTTTTTGGGGCAATAATTTCAATCTCATTATTTAGATAGCAGTGCAATCCATAAACCAAATATGGCAAATAAGGATTGGGCCAGCCAAAACCTGGTCACTATTTTCGGTTCTTCCCAGCCAATATATTTAAAATACATATGAATTGGAGCAATGGGTAAAATCTTTCTTTGGAAAAATCGTTTGGATAAAATTTGCAAAAGTGACGATAAAACAATCACTATGAACATTCCGCCAATTATAGCCAACGCTAAAATTTTTCCCGTCAAAAGGCCAACTACTGCCAATGTGGCACCAAAGCCAAAAGCTCCTCCATCTCCCAAAAATATTCTGGCTGGCCAAATATTGAAATACAAAAAAGCCAAAAGTGCTCCAATCCAAATACCTATGAAGGATGCCAAAGGCAAATTAAGAATAGATGAGGCCACTGCCAAAAAGGCAAAGAGGCAAATCAGTAAAAGTCCTGCTGATAAACCATCCAATCCGTCAGAGATATTGTAGGCATTAGCGAAAGCCACAATTACCAAAGCAGCAATCGGGATATAAAAGACTCCCATGATTAAGTTTCCCACCAGGGGAATGTGAAAATTATTAAGTCCGCCCAATAAGTAAAGCATGGTGGCAACTGCAGCTGCCAAGATCGTCTGAATAATCAATAGTTTACCTCTGCCTAAACCCAGCAGCTTTCCTTTCCTTCTGGTTAGTACCCATCTGACATCATCAACAAATCCCAGTAAACCAAATGAAATCATTGTGAATAGTAGGATTTTTAGATTAAACCTGCCGATGTCAGGATTTAGCAGGGCAAAAATTCCCGTTAAAATAGACAGCACAACAATCAGCAAAACCCCGCCGCCGGATGGAATATCTTCATCTCCCCGCATCAATTTATCATGAATGGGAGTTTCGGAATTTTTTTTATCAGCTAATTTTTTCCCAAATTTATTCTTTAAATAAAATAAAAAATCTATGAAGGGGACCATGCAGATGCTGGTTACAAAAAAAGATAGTAGAATTAACCCCAAAAGCTGCGTCATTTTTTCACAACCCTTTTTACCACCTCATCTAATCTTACAGCACGAGAGCCTTTAATTAAACAGACATCTCCTTTTTCCAAAGTTTTTAAAAGATGGGCCACAATTTGGGAGTTTGATAGATTAGACTCTACTCTTTCTTCCCAATAGCCTAAGGATTTTAATTCATCCTCTATATAGTTGGCGTCTCCTCCTCCCAAAAAGGTGTAGTCGATCTTTTCTTTATAAATTTTTCTGGCAATTTGTCTGTGTAGCTTTTCGGAATATTTGCCCAACTCCAACATTTGACCTAAAACTATTATTTTTCTTTTGGCAGGTAATTTTATTAAGGTGTCGATAGCTGCCTCAACTGCCTGAGGTGATGAGTTGTATGTATCATCTATGATGACTGATCCAAAAGGACCGGGTAACGGCTGAAATCTATGCATGGCAGGCTCTAGCAGTTCCAGGGCAAATTTTATCCTGGTTAAAGGAATTTTCAAAATAACTGCACACAAAGCAGCTGCCAAGGCAGCATAAATTTGATGTTCGCCTAAAAGCTTATATTTTATTTGTACCCTTTCCACCCCTAAATTTAGCTCAAAAACAGTCTGGAAATTCTCTACCTTGATATTGCCGGCCCAAATTGTACAATTTTTGGCATCCATTCCAAAATAATATACTTTACCTTGACAATTTTGAGCCAGTAATCTGCAGTTGATATCATCATAATTTAGTATGGCCACCCCATCTTTAGGCAAACTTTCCACCAACTTACCCTTTTCTTGAGCAATCTGGGGGGGGCTGCCCAAAAATTCACTGTGAGCATATGCGATTCGGGTAACTACCACCGTCTTTGGTTTGACAATCTGCAAATAGAATTCCATCTCTCCCGGATACTCCACTCCCATCTCCAAAATTACCTTTTTGATGGAAGGGTTCAACCTTAAAATTGTTTGCGGGATGTTTAAAATTGGATCTAAATTTGGTTTGGTGGCTTCTGTTTTGTATTTTTGAGATAAGACAGCCTGCAGAGCTGAGACGGTGGTAGTTTTGCCAACAGATCCCGTCACAGCTATAAATGTGTCTCGAGGATAAAGTTTGGCATATTGTTTTGCCAAATAAATTCTCAGAAGATGAAATGGTTTCTTAAAAGGGGCAATCTTAGTTTTATAGGGCGTCACCTGAGTCCAAATCGGATGATTTTTAATATCCATGCTAATCTATTCTTTGAATTATTGCTCCCAGTTTTTTCAATTTACCATAAACATCCTCATAGCCTCTTTCAATCAGCTCTGCCTGACTAATTACGCTCTCACCTTTAGCTACCAAAGCAGCCAGCACTAAAGCCATACCTGCCCTGATATCCGGTGTATCTAAAATCCTACCTCTTAGTTTAGTAGGTCCATAAACTAATGAGCGGTGAGGATCAGCCAGAATTATTTGTGCTCCCATGGAAATCAATTTATCTACAAAAAACATCCTACTCTCATACATCCAATCGTGACAAAGAGTGACACCTTTGCTCTGTGTTGCCAAAACAATGGCAGCACTCATCAAATCAGTGGGAAATCCCGGCCAGATATTTGTTTGCAGTCTGGGCACTGCCTTAAGATTCGACTTCAAAACAGTGATTGACCCCAAATTCTTTCTGATTCTCAGGTTAAATCTTTTTAAAGGCTCCAAAACCGGATTAAGATCACCTTGATCCAATCCTTTAATGGTAATTTCTCCTCCCGAGATTGCTCCGGCCACCAGATAAGTCCCCATCTCTATAAAATCACATCCCAACTTATACTTAACACCATGTAATTTAGGCACCCCTGTAATTTCTAATCTGTCTCCGACTTGGGAAATTTTGCCTCCCATCTTAGAAAGCATTTTACAAAGATCCAAAACATGAGGCTCTTTGGCATAGTTTCTGATAATTACCCTACCTTTACCCAATGCGGCAGCCAAAATCAGATTCTCCGTAGCTGTGACTGAGGCTTCTGCTAAAAATATTTTGGTATTTTTTCTGTTCTGCCTAAAATTTAAACTATACTCTAAATCATTTTTTTTATAATTTGCCCCAAGGGATTTAAAACCTTCCAGATGAGTATTAATACTTCTTTGGCCGATGATATCTCCTCCTGGATGATAAAATTTTACCTTACCTAATCTGCCCAACAAAGCCCCCACCAAAACAATCGATCCTCTCAACTTAGTCATTAAATCTTTGGGCAGGGCAGATCCTTTTAAACTTGAGGCGTTAATGGTCAGCTGAGAAGAAGTTTTTTTAATTTCCACACCCAAACTGCTCAATATTTTAATTAATACCCTGCTATCAGATAAATCCGAGACATTTTCCAAAACAACTTCATCATCTGTCAAAAGAGCTGCTGCCACACAAGGAAAAATGGCATTCTTGTTTCCGGAAACCGTAATTTCACCCTCTAACTTCTTACCGCCAGTGATAATGTATTTCATATGGCCTTAATCCTAAAAACAGCCGATAAAATTATATGCTGTTTTAATCTTAATTTATCAGGTGCAATCTCCAAAACCTGATCATCTGAGGATAATACTTTAATACTTTTACACAAACTTTGCAAAACAATACTGGTGAAAAGATTACCTCCCACACTTCCAGTCATATTTAAAAACTGATCGGACAGCAGATTTTGTTCCTTTAAGAATTCCCTAAATTTAGTTAAGCTGACACCAGAATCAACTTCAATTAAAGCCTCCTCTATACCTAATCCTATCCTGGTAGCTTTACCTTTAATTGAAATTACCTCGAGATTTTTAGTTCTATTTTTAACCACCAAGCCGTTAAACCCCAAATCAGATATCATCATTTTTGATCCTGTCCCAAAAATAAAAAAAGGCAGCTTCAGCTGACGGCACATCTCAATAATTTTTCTTAGTTCGCTTACACTAAATGCAATAAAAAAAAGTTTGGCAGGACCACCAACTTCCAAGCTGGTGTAATCTTTTAAAATTTCATCAAACTTAAACCGCTCTTTACCAAATGTGTCTACAATTAGCTTATATTTATTATCCATTTAACACCTTTTCTACAGCCTCCCTGTCTAACCAAGGTAGCTCTTTTTTTCCATCTAAATTCATTGATCTTTCGTGGCCTTTGCCAAAAATCCCCACCGTGTCTGTCTCCTTGGCTAAACTATTAATTGCAAAGTCTATGGCCTCTCTTCTGTCTTCCACCACAAATAAATTTGTTCCCAATTTGGCGCCTATTTTTAATGCACCTGCCACAATTTGTTTATTTATCTCACTTAACTCCCCCCTGGGATCTTCGGCAGTTACCACTGTTATATCAGCAAAGGAAGCTGATACCTGCCCCATTAAAAATCTTTTTCCCACATCTCTTTTACCTGCGCAACCAAATACTGCTATCAGTTTGCCTTTTGTTTGCTGTTGCAATGTTTTTAAAGCTTGCCCTAAAGCATTTGGCGTATGAGCAAAATCAACCACAACTGTGATCCCTCTTTTATTTTTAATCTCCTCCATTCTCCCTTCTAATGCTGAAAAATTTTCTAACACTCCTTGGGCAATTTTTCTATCTATATCTAAACAAAAAGCCACAGCTAAAGCTGCCAAAGCATTCTCCAGATTATAATCACCGGGGACTTTAAGTTTCAATTTTAAATCTTTTTGACTAAAATCTCCTTTGCTCAATCCGAAAGTTAATGTCTTACGCATAATCAATTGCTTAAGATTTTGATTGATGATGGCAAATTTTACATCTTTTATTAGCTTTAATTTAGCCTGAAAATAGTTTTCCCAACTTTTATGATAATCCAAATGTTCATGGGTAATATTGGTAATCACTCCCACCTCAAAATTAATTCCCCAAAATCTATACTGGTTCAAAGCATGCGATGTCACCTCCAAAACTAAAAATTTATCTCCGGCGTCCTTGGCCTGACGGGCAAACTTTTGCACCATAAAAGGATTGGGAGAGGTGACATGAAAACCTGTGTCATATGTTTTTCCACCAACAAAGGCATTAATGGTGGAAACCATGGAAACTTTCTTCCCAGCTATCTTTAATATCTGATAAATCATATTGGTGGTGGTGGTTTTTCCATCAGTGCCAGTCACTCCAATAACAGCCATTCCCCCGGTGGGGGAACCATAAAAAACATTGGCCAAAAAGGCCAAAGGTAGATGATAAAAATTATTAATGATCCATTGTGGCACAATGGAGCGTAATAACTGCTTCATTGAAGCCAATTATAGCAGGTTTTACACACGCCGGTGGATCTATTCATCCGATGCTATTTTGTAGTAAGTAAACAGTTCTTTGGCTATTTCAAAAAAGGTGGGGGCGGCGGTCTCCGAACCATAAATGGATGTTTGAGGTTGGCTGTAGACTACTATCATGGCAAACTTGGGATTATCAGCCGGCGCAAAACCCACGAACGAAGCAATGGTTTTATTCGGATCATAATGACCGGCTATGGGAATTTGAGCAGTCCCTGTTTTCCCGGCTATTTTAAATCCCTTCGGTTTGGCCCATTTAGCCTCACCTTCCGACACAGCCTTCACCATCATCTCCGTGATAACTTTGGCCACTTCTTCTTTGACTGTTTCCCCTACCACCTTGGGGGTTATTTCAAAAGTCTGATCCTCTTCTACAATACTTTTCACAACATGCGGTTCCATCAGTTTCCCGCCATTTGCCAAAGAAGCAACCGCCGTAATCATTTGAATGGGAGTAACAGCAATCCCCTGCCCAAAGGAAGCGGTGGCCACATCAATTTCCCGCCACTGATTTTTTTCCCTTAACGGAGGTAAAGCCTCATCCTGCAGATCAATATTTGTTAACTTACCCAATCCAAATTTTTCCAAATATGGATACAGCTTATCCAATCCTAATTTCTGACCAACAAACACCATGCCAGTGTTATCCGAGTGAACGATCACATCATTCATGCTCTCTTGAGGAAAATATTTATTGTTCCAGGTTCTGATGGTAAATCCACCCAACTGGATCGGCCCGCTGCAAATCTCACATTTGCTGTCCGGTTTGACTAAATCCTCATTTAAAGCAGCTGCCATCACCAATACTTTAAAAGTTGAACCCGGCTCATAAGCTTGAGCCACAGCCGGATTTTTATAATATTCTGCAGGAAAATTAAAATAGAGTGCCGGATCATAATTTGGATAAGATGCCATAGCCAAAATCGCACCGCTTTTCGGCTCCATTACAACTGCCAAAGCTTCTTTTGCTCCATATTTTATCAACCCTTTTTTAAGTTCATTCTCCACTATAAATTGAATGCTCCTGTCTAAATTTAAGTGAAGATCTTTGCCGTTTTTAGCCTGAGTTTGGAAAAAGCTACCGGTCAGAATCGGCAAGCCAAAAGCATCTCTTTCGTTTTTAACAGTTCCCCCCACCCCTTTCAGTTCACCATTATAAAAACCCTCCACGCCAAAATATCCTGTGCTTTTATCCCTTTCATCAAAACCGACAAATCCCAAAAGTTGCGCCGAAGATGATCCTTCAGGATAAAATCTCAAACTGGACAGCTCAAATCCGATACCAGCTAAATTATTCTCTTCAATCTCTTTTTTTGTCTCAACATCAATATTTTTGGCAATTTGCACCCAGTATAAGTCTTGTGAAAGTTTACTTAAGATATCTCCGGACCAATCATCTGCCTTAGCTTCGTCTTTGATCAGAAATCTGGCCAGTTTTTTTGCTAGAGTCGGTTTGTCGGCAGAGGATATAGTTTTAGGAAGAGCATACAATAGAAATGCCGGGTTGCTTGATGCCAAAATTGAGCCGTCCGAGAAATAAATATTGCCTCTTTTGGCCAAGACTTGAGCATTTTCAAAATGCTGCTGCTCAGCTTGAGATTGTAGTTTTTCCGATTGTAATATTTGCCAATAAAAAAGCCTGGAAATTATGGCGATCAGAAACAAAAAAAATATAGATTTAATCCAAAATATCCGCATTGCCTAGCGAATATATTGTATCTTTTCCACCTTGGAAAATCCAAGTTCAGCTGATTTTGAGGCCAAAGAGGTCAGCGAAGACTGGGTGGCAATTTGATTTTCTAACAGCTGATTCTCCATTTCCAAACTCTCCTCAAGCTTGGAAATCTTTTCCAATTTCCCGCCATATAACACCATGTTATTTTGGATCCAGATTTCTAAAATTACCAAAGTTAGGATAAAAAGGAATGAAAATAGAATATATTTTTTACTAAATCCCTTTTCGTTTTTTACAGGTTCAAATTTTTTAATAATTGTCATAGAAATTTAAAAATCCTCATTTTGGCCGATCTTGATCTGGGATTATTTATGACCTCCCTCTGATCAGGAACGATCGGTTTTTTAGTTAAAACCTGACCAAATCCGCCAATCTGCCAGTTTCTAAAAGTAGTTTTAACGATCCGATCCTCCAGTGAATGATAGCTAATAACCAAAATTGTGCCATTTTTCAAAATTAAATCTTTGACTTGATCTAATCCCTCCTTTAATGCATCTAATTCATCGTTTACAGCAATTCTTAAGGCTTGAAACACCCTGGTGGCCGGATGAATTCTCCATTCTCTTACTCCGGCTCTTCTGTAAACACCAACCACCAAATCTGCCAAATCTCTCGTGCTTGTTACCCCCTTTCCCCTTATTTCACGGGCGCGTACCAAAGAATCAGCAATGGCTCGAGAATATTTTTCCTCACCCAAATTTTTAAATAATCCATATAGCTCCTTTCCTGATAAAGCATTCACTAAATCCAGTGCCCTAACCTCTAAAGTAAGATCCATCCTCATGTCCAAGAGGCCCAATTTGGCGAAAGAAAAACCCCTCTCGGGGTTCTCAAGTTGCAAACTGGAAACCCCCAGATCAAAAATTGCACCTGCAAATTTCAATCCATTAGTGTCCGTCTGCTGTATTAAATTTTTAATGTCTCTAAAATTTCCCTGTATTAAAACAAACTTCCCCAATCCCCCGAATCTCACCCTTGCTCTTTCTAAGGCTTGGTGATCAACATCCAAACCAATCACATTCCCACCCTTTTCTAATATCTCTATAGAGTGTCCTCCATCTCCCAAAGTACAATCCAAATACCACTCCCCGGGCTTCACCTTTAGTGCCTCTATTACTTCCCTAAGAAGAACAGGCTCATGATACTTTGGCATAGTCTCTTTCTATCTCCGTAAGATGCTTTTTCCAAAAATTTTTATTCCAAACCTCAAAATGATCGCCTGCGCCTATAATTACTACCTCTTCCATAATCCTAGCGTAAGTCAGCAGGGCGGACGGAATGACAAACCGGCCTTGACTATCCAACTCCGCTGGCACGCTGCCTGAAAACAGATATCTTCTCAAGTATCTGGCCCGTTCTTCTGTTGCTGAAATTTCCAGCTGCCTTTTTGCCTCTTTTTCAAACTCCTCAGGCGAAAATCCCCAGATGCAATTTTCAAATCCGCGGCTTAAGATTAAATCCTTACCTTTAATTTCTTGTCTGATCTTTTTAGGAAGCACAATTCTTCCTTTGCCTGAAAAGTTAAGTTGATATTCACCCAAAAACATGAGGACATCCTCTTTACCTCGCCGAAGTCCCGATTCATCGGGACAAAGACGGGCTTTCTGGGCAGAATACCAGGGTTTTCACCCTTTTTCACCATCTATAACCATTTTCCCCCATTTTCACACCAGTTGTCAAGACCCAAACTAAAACAAAAAGCTATGAGGTGACGAGCAACTATTTAGAAGTTAGCACTGCAAATATTCCGGCTCCGTTGGCCGTGGTTTGCAACTTGGATCCGTCTATTTTTGTTTCCAGCTCTTCCCATTTATTTTCAGAGCTATTGTATCTATAAATTTTGGCATCTGAGGAAGGATTTTCAGACAGCTCGACTGTAACCACCCCCGTAGGCAACTCTTTTGCCACAGGAATATTTAGGGCATATACCTTCCCTGAAACTGCTTTGCTTGAAGGCAGCTTTGGCACTCCTGTTAGATCACTAATTATCGAGAAACCAACCACTGATAAATCCCCTCTTTCATCAGCTACTTTATAGCTAAAGTGGCTATCTAAGGAATTTAAAACGCCCAATGCCACATCTACTTTTTGTAAATGCCATTGGGTAATCATTTTGTAAGTTTTCTTCCCCTTTCTAATTTTCAAACTAAGCGTGCCGTTTTCCACACCTTTATCATATTTACAAACATTTTTGGAGCAGGACCCAAATAAAATTTCCTGTTCATACTCGCCTTTCTTATCCTTGGTATCGATGGTACCTGATACACCTCTGTCAATTGAACCTGAGACAGAACCCTCCTCATCAGTGACTTTAATTCCGGATACTGTAGTAGTATCTGGCAAAGATGTATATGCCAGCTCATAAGAGATCTCATCATAAGAGGCGGTTCTTTTTAAATTTAAAATTAAAGCATTTCCATCTCTTCTGGGAAGAAGTAGAGCATATGCACCTTCTGGATCAAAGCTGATATCTATTTCCTCAGCTACACCACCACTGGATGTAAACTTTTGAAAAGTGATGAAACCTCCAGCAACTATCAGCAGTAATAAGACAATTAAAATGACAGTCATTTTACGTTTTTCGCCAGAAAAAGGAAAGCTTTGCTTATGGACTGTCAAAAAAACCTTCAATTTATCCATCCTAATCTATCTTACCATGAAGATATGATTTCAAGTCAACTATCTTTACCCTCTCTTGTTTGGCGCTGTCTCTATCTCTGACTGTCACCATTTCATCTTCCAGGCTTTGGAAATCTACTGTCACGCAAAATGGTGTACCAATCTCATCCTGGGAAGCATATCTTCCTCCAATATTTCCCCTATCATCCCATGCGCTTATAAAATCCTGTTTTAAATCCTGGTAAATCTTTTTTGCCAAACCCACTAATTTTGGTTTGTTGGCAAGAAGTGGAAAAACAGCCACCTTGTACGGTGCTAGTTTTTGATGCAGTTTCAGGATGGTTCGTCCACCTTCTTCAGAATATGCATCGACCAATAAAAACAAAGCTGCCCTATCAACCCCTCCTGATGTTTCAATAACCCATGGTAAATACTCTTCACCTGTATCCGGATCACGATATTTCATATCCTGACCACTATACTGCTCATGTCTTGACAAATCCCAATCACCTCTGTGATGTATCCCTTCAAATTCAGACCACCCAAATGGGGAGTTATATTCTATATCAGTGGCTGCCTTGGCATAATGGGCCCGTTCTTTCTCCTCATGATCTCTAAACCTTAAGTTCTCTTTCTTAATTCCCAAAGATAAATACCAGTCCATTCTTTGTTTCTTCCAGTACTCAAACCACTTTTGATCCTCTTTTCCTTTAGGATCTATGTAATATTGAATTTCCATCTGCTCAAACTCTCTTGATCTGAAGGTAAAATTTCCCGGGGTAATTTCATTACGAAAAGACTTACCAACTTGAGCAATACCAAAGGGAATTTTCACCCTGGTGGAATCTAAAACATTTTTAAAATTAACATGAACTCCCTGGGTAATTTCTCCCCTAAGATAAATTTCAGACTGTTTATCTTCTAAAACACCCAGATAAGCCTTAACCAGCAGGTTAAATTTTTGGGGCTGGGTCCACTCTACCTTTCCATCATGGGATTTCTCGTGTTCTAAAGTCTCACGAGTATGGTCAGCTCTAAATCGCGCGTGGCATACTTTACACTCCACCAACGGATCTGTAAATGCCTCCACATGTCCGGAAGCCTCCCAAACTTTGGGGTTTAACATGATGGCAGAATCTATCCCCACCATGTCTTCGCGAAGTTGAACCACATCCTTCCACCACTGCCTCTTTATATTGTTTTTTAACTCTACCCCTAAAGGACCATAATCCCAAGTCCCACCCAAACCTCCGTAAATTTCCGAACCAGGATATATAAATCCCCGTCTTTTACATAAAGCCACAATTTTTTGCATTAAATCATCATTCATATTCGCCTTGTCATTGCGAGCCCCGCCGCAGGCGGAGCGTGGCAATCTTACTTAAAAACCTCCTGCTTTTTAATTGGCCCTCAATCACTCTTTCTACATGATATCGTAATACACGTTCCAGTTCCAGAGCCTGTTTTTCCTTTATCTCTATTTTTTCTATCTCATCCCAATTCAATTCCTCCAAATTTTTGAGCAAATCCCTTAGGTGTCTACCTAACACACCTCCAGGGTGTGGTACGTTCACACCTTGGTAGGCAAAACTAAGAAAGCCTAAATTAGAAAGTATTTTTGCCTCAAATGCCCGAACTAAAATCTGGCGGGGGTTTTTCTCGAGCCTTTTCAAAACATTTACCAAATGCTCGTACAAAATCCTGCTTTCCTGGTTTTCTGCTGTTAATTTATCTACCAGTTCCAAAAGATGATAGGCATAGGTTGATAATGTTAAATCCTCTTTCAGTCTGGAATAAGATTCCAGAGTAGTTGCTTCTGTTAAAATCGGCATGCCTTTCCCCTGATGTAAATATAGAATACTTCTGTTTAAAAGCTCTATATTCCCGGCTCGACGGGAGGTAATTCTTCTGACTCCTTTTGCCAAAATAGAAATTTTGCCTTTTTGAAGAGAAAAAACAGTCAAAATCCGATCCGCCTCCCCAAAATCCTTCCTCTTTAAAATAATCCCTTCAGTCTTAAACCCTCTCATGAAGCAAGTTTACCATACTCAACATTTTAGCTTTGCAAGGTGTATCCCTAAAGGTCTGTTCCTTAAAAAATCTGATCAAGGGATTTTTATAAGTCAAATTTAAATTCCCTGTCCTGTTCCAGTTTAAAATCAGCTTTTTGGGAACCATTCAACTTTATCTTATATTTAAAATCTTTAGCACCCGGTTGTTTTTGGATTAACAGCTTATACTCACCTTCCGGCTTGTAAGCTACCTCATATTCTATTTCCAGTTTTCTGGAATTTTGCGGTCTGACTGTGATAAATGTTTCAAAAACAGTTTTTCCCAAATCTTCAATGGTATTAACCTGATCCTCAGACCCTTTTGAAGAAATTAATTTACTCCCTTTTGGCACATATATCCTGACATAATCCCTGTTTATTCCGTTTAACCATTTATTAAATTGTTGTGGATTGGAATAATCAATGATTACCTTCTTGGTAATTTTGCCGTTTTTAATATTTATTTCCTGGGTGACGGTTTGCTCAACATACAAATTAGTTTTTCCTCCGGCAAAATTGGCATCATTAATATGCAAATAGTCCTGCGGGCCGGCAGGCAGGTCTCCGTCATAATCTTTAATTTGACCAGTCCAATTTAGCTCAGATAAACCCTCCTGGACTTTTTTATCATGCATATAAAACATAATGTGTTTGTGATTGGCCAGCCGGGCCACTGCTTGGGCAAATTGCGGTAACCTACTAATCTCCGCCTCCAAGGTTTTAGTTAAAATTTGTTGCATTAAAACTCCCAAGATGGCTTTTCTATCCTTCTCTCCTTTAGCCGCAATCTCGGCATAGGATTCCAGCTCATATATCACATTGGGACAGTTGCATCTTTTATCCAGCTCAGCTGAATATTTAGTCCCAAATACATCAATCGGTCCTGTCACTTCAATCAATTCCTCAACTACTTGTGTATCAATGTAGATTATTCCATCAAAAGGTAATCCTTCGCCTAAAAGCTGGTACATCCTTTCAAACTCTTTGGCAGCTGTAGGAAGATGGGGAGAGATATTTGAATCTCTCATACTCCAGGCAGATCGAACTTTACCTGTTGTTTCCGGTAAATATTTGACTAAAGGCTCGGGTGGGGCAAGCGGACAAATCTTAGTCAGACAGACATTGAGGAGTTTCTCGTCTAATCTGTATATATCATCGGAGTTGGTTGGGCTAATTTGGCCATTATCAATTGACAATGTGGCAAAGGCTGTGATGAATCCGCCTGTTGGTCTAATTTCTTTATCATTTTGAAAAAGTAAAAGATAATTTTTCTTATTAGGTACCCCTAAAGCTTGAGGAGCAACCTCCAAAGCAGTTCTTCCTTCCATCACAGCTACTCCAGCCCCAATCATGAAATTTCTTAAAACTTCTAAATTCTTTCTAATGCTTATCCCTCTAATTTTCTCAGGGTATTTTTTTGTGTCAATACCTTCCACCTCATCAGCAGCTTTTGTTAGCTTACTTTCTATATCATCCAAGTAAGGCTGCAATTTTTCTAATATTCTTATAGACTGGACAATTCTTTCCGATCCTCCTTTGGGAGTATTGTTAAAACCTAACTCCTCTTTTTGTGACTCTAGTTTAGTAAAGAGTGTAACTAAAGCTTCCAACTCATAAACTCCTGCTTGAGTAAAACCCTTAATATCCTGGTAATAACCACCCAAAAATGGGATAAATTTCAGCCAAAATAAAAAGCTTAGCGGGAAATTTACTTTCTGCAAGGCAGATTTTGTGGATGAAAGTTCTTTTTGCACTGTTTCATAGTTTTGGGCCTCATATGCTTTAATCAAAGCTTTACCATGAGCATTGAGATCTCTAACCCCTGTATAAACAAAAACGAGTGGAATGGCGGTTAATAAAAAAACTACTAAAAAAATAATAAACAGCCTTTTGAAAAATCTCCCTTTTTTTGGACGTCTCTTTATATGTGATTTGTCATATTTATCTAGCTCCTTTGTCAGATTAAATAAGGCCATAGATTGAGTTTATACAGCACCTTTACCAGATATTACTGCGGGAAATGTTTTTAAAATGATCCAAAGATCGTGAAATATAGATTTTTTTGAAACATATATTGCATCCATTCTAACCCTTTTTTCAAAATCAATCTCAGATCTACCTGTGACTTGCCAAAGACCAGTCACTCCAGGTTTGCCGGATAAGATAATCTTAACAAATTTTTGGGACTCCGGGAAATTTTTTTGCTGCTGATCCAACTCATCTGGATAATATGCCCTGGGTCCTACCAAACTCATTTCCCCCTTTAAAACATTGACCAGCTGCGGAAGCTCATCTAATGAGTATTTCCTGATGAATTTACCCACCATGGTAATTCGCGGGTCTTTAGTTAACTTAAAATTACTTCTTTTATATTCTTCATACAATGATTTAAATTTAGGATCGGTTCTTAAAATATCGTGGGCATTGGCAATCATAGATCTGAATTTATACATCCTGAAAAGCTTGCCGTTTTTACCCACTCTCATTGGCGTATCTGCCAAAATCGGCCCCACTGAATCAAGCTTTATAGCTAAAGCCACCATCAGATATATTGGTAATAAAATAATCAGCCCTAAGATAACACCAATAATGTCTACTACTCTCTTGCTAAAATCGTACATGTAATTAATTAGTTTACAACAAAGCGACAACAGTTTGCTGGAAATTTTTTAGAAAGAGGTCTTTGCTAAATTTTTGGGCATTTTTTTTAATTTCCTGTTTGTTCCAGTGATTTAAACCTACCTCGAGTGAAGTCGAGAGATCATTAAACCGACGCAGTATCTTAACCAAACTATCCACTGTGGGATGATCAAAAAATAGACCTGTTTTACCTTCTATCACTGTTTCCAGAGCACCACCATCCCTGTAAGCAATGACGGGTTTCCCCAGAGCTTGAGCCTCTAAACTGGCCAATCCAAAGTCTTCCACTCCCGCAATAATCAGTGCCTTGCATCCCGCCAAAATTTGCACAACTTGTTTTTCATCAAACTCACCGCTGATAATTTTTAAACTGACTCCAATTTTTTTGCATGCTTCAATTATCAAATCAAACCTTTTGTATGCGGCAGGTCTACCTATTATCACAAAATATCCACCATCAAATGTCTCCACACCCTCAAATCTTTGTAGATCCACAAACGGATAAACAATTTTAGAATTAACTTTGTAAATCTTTTTAATTCTTTTTTGGGCATTTTGAGAACCGGCTATAAAATAATCTACTCTTTTTGCCGAAACCTGATCATAAATTCGCAATTTACTCATCAGGATTTCCAAAAACCCATAATTTTTCTCACCGGACAGATGCCACAAAAATCTGGGCGGAGTGTGGCAATAGCTGATATGTCTGGTCTGCGGCTTGGTGATAATGCATTTGGCAAAACGGGTGGTGTGAGATATTACCAAATCAAATCCATCAAAATTAAATTGTTCAAAAGCGATTGGGTATAAGGGTAACATTACTTTATAAAAAGATTTCCATCCTGGAATTTTTTGCAGGAATGAAGTGATTATTTTTTTATTCGCAAACCTACTTACCAACTGATTATTCGAATAATCGAAAACTGAAGTATAAATTGGGGAATCAGGGTAAATTTCACAAAGACCCTCAAGTACCCTTTCAGCTCCTCCCCACTGGACCAGATCATCATGTACTATGGCTACACGCATTCCGAGTATACCTCCAAAGTCTGTTTTGCCAATTTTTCCCAACTAAACTGTTTGTATCTTTTTAATCCTTTTTCTGTTAATTCTTTTCTTAATTTTTCAGAATTTAATACCTGGGAAATTTTTTTTGTCATATCATCCATATTATGTGGGTCAAAATAAATGGCCGCATCCCCACCAACTTCCTTAAGCGCCCCAGCATTTGATGAAACTACCGGACACCCACTTGCCATTGCCTCCAAAAGTGGTATACCAAAACCTTCTTCAAAAGACGGCATCACAAAACAAGACGCATTTTTATATAAGGCTACCAGCTGTTCATCAGACACATATCCTGTGTAAATAATTCCATCATATTGATTTTCTCTTTTGATTCTTTGCCAAAAATAGTGATCTTGTCCAGACAGGACTAAAATAAGGTTTGGGTAATTTTCTTTTAATCTTAGGAGTGCCTTAATTAATCCTTCCACATTCTTATGAGGATGAGCATTACCAACATAAAAAATATACGGTGGTTTAATATTAAATTTATGCAACATTTTTTCTTCATCATTTTTTTTCATTAATTTTCCGATCGAGAATACTTTATCATCAACTGCCTCATAAGTCACAATAATTTTCTCACCATCCACTTCCCACTGTTTAACCAGCAAATCCTTTACATAATTTGATGGGACTAAAATTTTTTGTGCATTCTTAATAGCTTTTTTAAAAACTGCCTTATATCCAAACTGTTTAACTTTATAAAGTATTGGATTTAAAGTGGTGGCTCTTTTCATTTGAAAATGTTGATGTATCAAATCATGGATAGTTACCACAAATTTTCCTTTATAAAAAACTGGCATATTAAAGTGCGGAAAATGTACAAGATCGGGATTTAATTGGTTTAATATCTTGGGAAGTTTAATTTGTTCATTTATCCCATACCAATTAAAGTTTGTTAATACCTTATTAAACTTGGTATGATAGACTAGTTTATCATACTCATTCAGCAGGTGAAGAATGTAGTATTCATTAAACTTGTCAAGGATTTGTAATTGGTCAATTAAATTTCTAATATACCTTCCCACTCCGGATTCTTGATACATTCTGGCATCTATGATAATCCTCATCTGCTACCTTTCCCTAATTTTTCATAAATTTCAGATAAATTTTCAGCAATCGGATCCCAATCATACTTCTTCTTAACCATTACTTTGGCTTTTTCCAAAATTTGCCGATAATAACTTTCATCAGATAATAGTCTGATGGTTGCGTTAGCAATATCCGAAGGATCATCTCTGATAATAACTTCTTCTCCGTCTCTGGCATCTGTTCCGCCAATCCCGATGGTGGTTGTTACAACAGGCAGCCCCGAAGCAAAAGCCTCCAAATTCTTGTATCTGGTTCCTCCTCCTCCATAAATTGGAGCAACCAAAACCGAAGCCTTTTGGTAAACTTCTCTGACATCTTTTACCTCGTCAACCCTGATATCCTCACTGCTTAACTTTGCAAAAAAGATCTTGGCATCTTTACCGATAATCCAAAGTTTGGAGTTAGGGATTTTTCTTTTTATTTTTGGCCACACATTTTTTACTAAGATAGAAACTGCCTCTCTGTTTTGTAACCAGGTAAAGTTACCCAAATATAAAATAATTGGATCTTTGGATCTATCAACTATTTTTTTTCCAAAATATTCACTATCTACCCCATTTGGAACAATATCAACATCAAGAGATGGGATTTGTGATGTCATAGTCTTTTTATCCTCCTCAGACATGGCTACCACTTTTTTAGCCTTCTTCCAATAATTTAGCTCCCAATATTTCATTTTAAAAACATCCAGATAAAGAAGTTGTTTTAGTAAAGGAATTTTAAACTCATCTGCAAAATGTCGGTAAACTAAATATTCAATGGTTTGCTCAACCAAAAGTATGGGGATACTGGTTTGCGGGATATGAGGCATGACATAAAAAGTTTCAGCATGAATTAAATCAAACTTTTCCCTGTTTATTTCTTTATCAATTTCATCTTTTTCTCCTTTGGCCCAGTTTCTGATAACCAAGAAAGGGTAGGTACTAAGAGCGGTTTTTAAAATATTATTGATGGTCCAAGGATGTTGGGATCTTTTAAAAATTTGCACTTTGGCACAAAATTTTTCTAACTGACCAATAAATTCCCTTTCCTGATCATTTTTCACCAGAGAAAACAAACTGATCTGATGACCTAATTTAGAAAGTCTCCTGATCAAATTATACGAGCGGGTTTGTCCGCCGGTTAATAAGGGATATGGTAAATATGGCGTGAGCATGAGGACTTTCATGGTTCCGGATCTAAATTGTCATCAAAAGGAGCATTCAGCTTTGTTAAATCAACTATGATAAATTGATCGCTTTCCAAAAGGGGCTGAAAATGCCTCATCACCCAAGTAGTTTTAGCATCTTTTGTTGTCGAAACATAGTGTGTCACTCCGTAATCTGCAACCATCTCTTTAACTGGTAAATAAACAAACGGGAAGCCCCCTCTGTTTATCTGATACAAAAAGGCGGTGTCCCCATTATATGGCGCTAACACAATGGCATTTTTAGGCAGTAATTTATCAGCCACCTTTCCCGCCTCAACAATTGCAGGATTGTTTATCTTATAAAACTCTTTATCAACTTTGAAAGTAAAATAAAACGTCAGTAAAAGTAGCATGAAGGCAACAGGGATTGTCCATATTCTAGCAAGATTATTAGGGATACCTTTGATTAAACTAACCAGTCCAATTGAAAGAAAAATTGCACCAATTGGCACAAATATATACTGATAATAGTTATGTCTGACATTCCCTGTGGCAACTATTGAAAAATATAAAATCATCGAGGCAAGCCAAATATGCAAAAAATAGCTTTTTTGTTTTATCAAAACCCCGATTACAAAAAGAGCAAAGCCTGCAACCGATAAAATTTCTCTGCCTAATCTTTCTGATACTAACCACCAGAAAAAAGCCGGTCTGAATCTTATCCCGTCGCCATTTAAAAGCCATGAAGAGGCAGGAATACCTTGAGGTTGTTGCAATATCCAAAGTCTCCAAAGTAAAAATGGGGTGATTGCCAGTAAAAACAATCCTCCATACTTTAAAAATCCGCTTATTTTCTTTTCTTTAACAAAGATGGAGTAAACTAGTGGAAAGACGAAAAATATTGCCCATGGTTTCATCAGAAAAGCAATCATAGTAAAGACAAACCCCCATATACCCCAAGCAAATCTTCTTTCCCATATCGCTCTGTCTGAAAAGTACACCATCCCTAATGCAAAAAATAGAAAGGTTGGTTCGGGTAAAGTGGTCCTTGAAAAAAATACATTAAACGGTAAGAGCGCATAGATCGTGGTCGCAATAAAGGAAGTAAAAATATCTAAATATCTTTTTGATATAAGATAGACAAAAACAATACTTCCCAACGAAAATAGGACTGAAACCAATCTGTGGAAGCTATCATTTATACCAAACAGTAAATATAGCGGATAAACAAAAATATTATATATAGGAAATTCCACAAATCTGTATTGTTCGGTGTTGACCATTGGCATTTCTGAAACTCCGGACATATCATCATATTTGGGATAAAAGGGATTAAAACCAAGCTTAATAAAATTTCTGGTCACAGCTGCTGTATCTGTTTGTCTCCAGGAGTGCCAATCCGCAATCGGTGAATCAATCTTATAAAGCCTTACCAAAAAAGCCAAAACTAAAATTACACCCAACCAAAAATATTGATTTGTTAAAAGATTCACAATCCTCCTCATCTTGCTTCCTTTGCTATTTTTAAAACAGCCAAGTTAAGACCCAATATCATCCAAAAAAGTGTGGCCACCTTTGATGCCTCCAATACATCTATAAATAAACCATTAAGCAAAAAGGCAATTATCATTGCCAAACTGGCGGCAGAAAAATATTTGATCAACTTACTCTCATCTCCAAAACAATATTTAACCCTTTTGGCAACTTCCACAAACACTAATACTAGGGCATATGTACCCAATATGCCAACCTCCCCTAATGATCTTAATATATCATTATCTGTAGCTATATCTATTGATGAATAACCTGTTCCCAAAAAGGGATTTTTAATAAATGCCCTGATAGCCCTTGGCCATTCAATATTTAATCTTATTTGAAATGATCTATAAACCCCAAGCTGAGTGGTGTCTATGGGTTCTCCCGGAGTAATATCTGAAGCTTCCCCGCCTGAGGGAGAAACAAAGATGGAAGTATCGGCAGATCTCGAAGACGTCTTTATAGCCAGCGTGGGAATATTTAGCCTGGATCTGACTTGCTGATCTTCTGTTTTACCTTCATATCTTTGCCCCATATTTAAAAGATTAATTGTGACCGTTGAGATAAATCTATCTCTAAGTTGCGAGGGATATATTAAAATTAATGCACCGGCTATAAAAATTAACAGTAGATATTTTTTCTTTTTGGAAAAAATTAAGGCAAAAATGATTCCAACAAAAGCGGCTACAAAAGAGAGTCTGGCAGCAGTCATAATTAAGACAAAAAGCGATAATCCTCCCAAAAAAATGAGAGCTAATTTATACCATTTTTTAACTGTAAAAAAGACCGTTGTCAAAATCACTAAAGTCATAGCCAAAAAGGTGGCCAGATCATAGTGACCTGCAAAAGTGGAGTTAACTCTTGCACCGGGAGTAAGTCTCAAGCTTAAACCCTTGGCAAATTCCGAATTAGAAGTGGAAATTACCGACCAATCCAAATACTGCTGTCCCAATGCATAAATATCCACTGCTAAAACTACACAGAAAAGAACAATCAAACTTAAGATAAACTCTCTTTTGGTTTTGATGACTGTTGCAACAATTGGTAATAAAATCATATACTCCACTCTCCTTAGAAAATGCAGGATGGCTAAATGAGGAGAAACTGTCTGGGTTAAAAAGATGGCTGAGATTAAAGAAACTAAACCTATGAAAAAAAATAACAGCAATACTTGATTTAACCTATCGTTTACAAAAACCTTTAATTGATTTGAAAGAGCTAAATAAATTCCCCATCCACCAGCCAAAAGAGCAATAAGTAAATCTTCAACTCTAATAGCTACAAATGTACCTACCACGTTTGTTAAAGGGAACTTTGGATATAAAGGAATAAAGGCAAAAAGAAACAGAGTTAAAAAAAATAAAGCCTTTTGGTAATAAAATAAAAAGCTAAACATATTTTTTGATAAGAACCAATTTAGTAAACTTATAAAGCAGTCGTATGGAAACCAAAATTCCCAACCAGACAATTATTCTTGCAACTATACTCGATGGGTAAAATCTCAAGGTAACTTTGGTAAAATACTCCTTTCCCACTACTTCAAACTTAGTTGCTCCCCAAAATTTAGAGGATCCGTCCTCATAATACGGTTCCAAACCATTAACATATAAAGAATCTCTCAGCGGATAATAAAGCTCTTCTAAATAGGTGGAGTCTGTGTGTCTTTTAATCACATTCCAGGAATACTCCGGGGGATGGTTTAACCTTAGGGGAGGAAAAGGCAGTTTGGATAAATCATGGTAATCTTTTGCATAAAAAGGGGCGACAAAACTTCTAAAATTATCAGAAAAATAGGCTGCCACATTGGGGATTTGGATGGTATCACCCTCTAAGGTAGATTTTTCAGAATTAGGCAAGCTTTTAAATTGAGACACATGTTGCGGTGAAGGCCAAACCATATAAACAAGGAGTAGCAATGAGAATAGAATGAAAATAATCTTCATATCACTGAAATAATCTGGCTCTTCCTAATCTATATTTTGGATCCTTTAATTTTCTCTCCCCAATCACTTGCGCCGGTACTCCACCCACTATTTTAAATTCCTCCACATTTTTAGTAACTACAGCACCAGCTCCCACCACTGCCCCTTTTCCTATCTTCACACCGGGCAAAATAATAACCCTGGGCCCAATAAAAACATAATCTCCTATTTCAACAGTGGCCACTGTAGCATGAAAATCATCAGAGTTTACATCATGTTCGGAGTTGTAGATCATCACTTCTGATGCTATATCCACATGATCTCCAATTTTAATCTTATCCCTTCCATCTAAAAAAACGTTGTCTCCAATAATTGAACCTTCCCCTATCTCAATATTTGCCGGAAAGAAAAATCTTGCTCCAATATGAATTCTGGACCCTTTACCTATTTTTACTCCCTCCAGTTTATAAAAAAATAATCTGATAAAATGAGATGGAATTAGTCCAATCCAGGTTAAAAATAATAATTCTAAATCTAAAACCCAGTTTAAAAACCTGTTCAAAATCCTCTGAGAAGCCTCTCTGTTATCCAAGGGCTTGCCCATACGATCATAAAAAATAGCCATGTATTAATTATATGGTGAACAGCAGGTATAAGCAAACTTAAATATTCCCCACCCTTTCAAATACTTTCAAAACTTCTTTGGCCATTTTTTCCCATGAGAATTTTTTGGCTTGTGCTAATCCCAGTTTAGAATATTTTTCCCTAAGTTTCTTATCAGTGGTGATAGTTCTGATAGCCTGCTC